>NZ_JAIUKE010000292.1 GCF_020176795.1 Streptomyces sp. 8L | reverse complement strand
CCGCCGGGGCCGCGCGCACCGGCGGCGGCAGGAGCGGCGAACGCCGAGTGGTCGGTGAGGATGTCGTGGAGAACGCGGCGGACCGCCAGGCGTATCGCCGCGACCGCAGGATGGGGACCCATGTCCGGTGCCCTTCGTGAAAATGTCTACGGGGGGAGGTGGCTCGGTCGTGTCCCGCACGGGTGGCCGGGACGGGGTTCGTCACTCAGGTTCGTCACTCAGAGTGCGACGATGGTGACAGAACCGAGCCAATACCCGAGCATCGCACGCCTAGCCAGCCCCGACGGTCCCTCGGACGGGTGATAGCTGAGGCGTGCATCTGCCGTGGGTCCGCCCGTGTGTGCCAAGCGGTCATGCCTGGTGCACGCGTGCCACCCAGTCCGCCGGCCGGGCGATCTCCGACTTCGTGGGGAGCGTGTTCGGCGACGTCCAGACGCGGTTGAACCCGTCCATGCCGACCTGGTCCACCACGGCGCGCACGAACCGCTCTCCGTCGCGGTACTGGCGCAGCTTCGCGTCCAGGCCCAGGAGCCTGCGCAGCGCCTGGTCGAGGCGGCTCGCGCCGCGCGCCCTGCGCTGCTGGAACTTCTCCCGGATCTCCGCGACGCTCGGCACGACCCGCGGGCCCACGCCGTCCATCACATAGTCCGCGTGGCCCTCAAGCAGCGACATGACGGCCGTGAGCCGGCCGAGGACCTCGCGCTGGCCGGGTGTCTGGACCAGCTCGACGATGCTCGGCGACTCGTCCTGCCCCTCGCCCTCCGCCTGGTCGGGGCGGTTGCCCGTGAGCGACTGGGCGGCCTCGCGCAGGCGCTCGAGCACCGTCGCCGGGTCGACGTCGGTCTCGCTGAGGAAGGACTGGATCTCGCCCTGGAGGTGGTCCTTCAGCCAGGGCACGCCGGTGAACTGGGTGCGGTGCGTCTCCTCGTGCAGCGTCACCCAGAGCCGGAAGTCGTGCGGCTCGACGTCCAGTTCGCGCTCGACGTGCACGATGTTCGGCGCGACGAGCAGCAGCCGCCCGCCGCCCTGCCCGCCCGCGGGCAGGTCACGGCCGGCCGGCGCGAACGTCTCGTACTGGCCGAGGACGCGCGAGGCCATGAACGACAGCAGCATCCCCAGCTCGACGCCCGTGACCTTGCCGCCGACGGCGCCGAAGACCGCGCCGCCCGGAGTGCCCGCGCGGCGCTCCTGGACCTTCTCGAAGAGGGGCTTGAGCAGCTCGCGGAAGCCCTCCACATTGGCCTTCACCCAGCCGGGCCTGTCCACCACGAGCACGGGCGTGTCGGCGGGCGCGTGGCCGTCCGGGACCATCCGCGTATACCCGCGGACGTGCTCCTCGGCCGCCTTCGCGTGCCGCCGCAGCTCGGCGACGATCTCCCGCGCCTCGTCCCTGCTCACCTCGGGCCCGGGCCGCATGAGGCGGGTCGCGGTAGCCACCGCGAGATTCCAGTCGACCATCTCGGCACCACCGATGCTCGTCATGTGTCAACCGTACGTGGTGGAGTCCGCGTGCGGTGGAGTTCGGCTGCCCGGATTCACCCCTGACATCCGTCCCTGAGATCGTCTACGGGAGACGGCTCCCGCGCCGCGGGCGCGGAGGGCGAACAACCGGAAGAGTGAGGTGGTCGCGCCATGGCCCGTACGGTCTTCGGCGGAGGTCAGGTCTTCGACGGGTCGGGCAGCGCACCGGCGGCGGGCGACGTGGCGGTGGAGGACGGCCGGGTGGTCGAGGTCGGCCCCGGCCTCGAAGGCGACGAGCGGATCGACTGCTCGGGCCGCACCGTACTGCCGGGCCTCATCGACTCCCACGTGCACATCATGTCGAGCGACCTGAACCTCGCGAACCGCTTCCTCACCCCGTTCTCGTACGCCTTCTACCAGGCGGCGCGGAATCTGCGGCGGACTCTCGCGCTCGGCATCACCACCGTGCGCGACGCGGGCGGCGCGGACCTCGGGGTCAAGCAGGCCGTAGAGAACGGGCTGGTCCAGGGGCCCAGGATGCAGATCTCCGTCAACATCATCAGCACCACGGGCGGGCACGGCGACCACTGGCTGCCGTCCGGCCTGTCCGCGCCGATCTTCGGCGCGCACCCCGGCCGTCCCGAGACCGTCGTCGACGGCCCCGACGAGATGCGCAAGGCGGCGCGGACCCTGCTGCGGGCGGGCGCCGAGGTACTGAAGGTCTGTACGACCGGTGGGGTGATCTCCCCCGGCGACGACCCCAGGCACGCCCAGTTCACGCCGGAGGAACTGGCGGTGCTGGTCACCGAGGCGCGCATGCAGGGCCGCTACGTGATGGCGCACGCACAGGGCACGGACGGCATCAAGAACGCGGTCCGCGCGGGCGTCCGCTCCGTCGAGCACGGCATCTATCTGGACGACGAGGCGATCGAGCTGATGCTCGAACACGGCACCTGGCTGGTGCCGACGCTCCTCGCGCCGGTCAGCGTGCTGCGCGCGGTGGAGCACGGCATGGCGCTGCCTGAGGCCGTCGTACGCAAGACGAGGGAGGTCATCGAGGCCCACACCGAGTCGGTGAGCCGCGCCATCGAGGCCGGTGTGCGGATCGCGATGGGCACGGACAGCGGGATCGGCCCGCACGGCACCAACCTGGAGGAGCTCCCGCTGCTGGCCGGGGCGGGCCTCAGCGTGCCGGGGGTCCTCGCGGCGACCACCTCGTCGGCGGCGGAACTGCTGGGCCTCGGCGACGAGCTGGGCCGCCTGGCGCCCGGCTACCGCGCGGACCTGGTCCTGGTCGACGGCACCGTGACCGAGCCGTCCGACCTGGCCGCCCTGGCGTCCCGGGTGCGCGGCGTCTGGCGCGACGGGGTGCGGGTGGTCGACGCGATGGGCACGGTGGCCCCGGCGGCGGCCTGACGCGCCCGCGCGGACACGGTGGCGGCCCGGCGGCCGGTGTGCCCGCCCGGCGGGAGGCCACGGACCGCGGCGGACCGGTTCCGCTACGGCAGGAGCGCGGTCAACTGCTACGGCAGGAGCGCGGTCGAGGCCTGGTCCAGGGCGGCTTCGGCCTCGGTGGGGGACGCCGTCGCGCCCGCCATGAAGGCAAAGGCCAGCAGCCGGCCGTTGGCGTCCACGACCGTGCCCGCCAGGGTGTTCACGCCGGTGAGGGTGCCGGTCTTGGCCCGGATCAGACCGTCCGCGGTGCCGTCGCCCCGGCCGGCGTAGCGGTCGAGCAGCGTGCCGGTGAAACCCGCGATGGGCAGGCCGGTCAGCACCGGGCGCAGCTCCGGGTGGTCCGGGTCGCTGTCGCGCGTGAGGATCGAGGTCAGCAGTCCCGCGGTGACCTTGTCCTTGCGGTTGAGCCCGCTGCCGTCGGTGAACACCGTGCCGGTCAGCGGCATGCCGAGCTTGGCGAGCTGTGCCTTCACCGCCTTGGCGCCACCGGCGAAGCTCGCGGGCCGGTGCTCCGCGAGGGCGGTCTGCCGGGCCATGGCCTCGGCGATGTCGTTGTCGCTCTCGGTCAGCGCGCGCTCGATGAGGTCGGAGACGGGCGCCGAGTACGACACGGCCAGGCGGTGCGCGTCCTTCGGCGCCTTCGCGGGCGCCGCCGCCTTGGTGGCGGTGATGCCCCGCGCGCGCAGCTGCCGCGCGAACTCCTTGGCCGTGTCGCCCGCCGGGTCGCCGCTGCGGGGGGCCGGCCCGCTGGTGGTGCTGTTGAGGCGGCCCTCGTTGAGCGTGAGGGCGACGACGGGCGCGATGTTGTCGTTGGGGCCGATCGGGTGCCGGCGCGGACCCGAGTAGAGCGAGACGTCGTAGCCGAGCGCGACCTTGCGGACGCCCTTGGCCTTCAGGGCGCGCGCGGTGTCGTCGGCGAGCTTCCCGAGCGCCTTCTTGTCGAGGCTGGGGTCGCCGCCGCCGACGAGGGTGATCTTCTTGACGTCGCCGCCGCCGGACCCGACCACCGTCGTGGGGATGCGGTGGTCGGCCCCCACGGCCGAGAGCGCCGCCGTCATCGTCGCCAGCTTCACGGTGGACGCCGGGGTCATGGGGTGCGTCGCGTTCTTCCCGTACAACTGCCTGCCGGTCTCGACGTCCACGACGGAACCGGCCGTCACCTTGCCGAGCGCGTGGGCCGACAGCAGCGGACCGAGGGTCTTCCCGAGGTTCATCGGCGCTTCGCCCGCCTCGGCGCGGGTGCCGGTGTGCGCGTGTCCCGCCGCGCCCGTGCCGTCGGCGGTTCCGCCCTGGTCGGTGTCGTCCGCGTCCCCGCCGATGGCCGTCAGGACGGGCCCCGCGCTGGGGGCGGGCCGGGGCGCGGGGCCGGGTGCGCCGTGATGTGCGCCACCCGTACGGTCCTGCCCGGCCGCCCAGGCCCGTTCGGCCTTACGCTGACCGTTGTCCCAGGGACCGGCGACCGCGACGGCGCCCGCGGCGACGAGCAGGCCGAGGACGGCGGAACCCGCCGTGACCTGCCAGGCTTTCTGATCGAGCACGGCTGACCAGCCCCTTTCGCGATCACATGACCTCGTGGGGGACACTTAATCACCGCGCCACGCGGCGCGCCCCTCCACCCTGCCCGGGTGGTGGACGCACAGCGCCACGCGGGGCACCACTCACAACAACATGTGCTGATCTTGGAGGAACCACCCGTGGAGTTCGACGTCACCATCGAGATCCCCAAGGGATCGCGGAACAAGTACGAGGTGGACCACGAGACCGGCCGTATCCGCCTCGACCGTCGTCTCTTCACCTCGACCAGCTACCCGGCCGACTACGGCTTCGTGGAGAACACCCTCGGCGCCGACGGCGACCCGCTGGACGCCCTGGTCCTCCTGGACGACCCGACGTTCCCCGGCTGCCTGATCAAGTGCCGCACCATCGGGATGTTCCGCATGACGGACGAGGCCGGCGGCGACGACAAGCTGCTGTGCGTCCCGGCGCAGGACCCGCGCGTGGAGCACCTGCGCGACATCCACCACGTCTCCGAGTTCGACCGCCTGGAGATCCAGCACTTCTTCGAGGTCTACAAGGACCTGGAGCCCGGCAAGTCCGTCGAGGGCGCCGACTGGGTGGGCCGCGCCGAGGCGGAGGCCGAGATCGAGGCGTCCCGCAAGCGCCTTGAGGCGCAGGGCGGCTCGCACCACTGACCTCCCCGGCCGGCCGGTGCCCCTGGCCGGCCCGCCGGCCGGTCCGTTCCGCGTACGCGCCACGACCGGCGTAGGCGCCAGGACCGGTGTACGGCGGTGACCGGCGAGCAGCGGCGTACGGCGTTGACCGGCGAGCAGCGCTGACCGGCGTGCGGCGGCGGTCGCGCGCCGGGGCACGCGGCGCGTGTCCCGCAGCGGCCGGAGCACGCCGGTGAGTACCACCCCGAACGGGCGGCACGCCTGAGCACGGCGCGCCGCCCGTTCGCGTGCCCCGCGCCCGTTCTCGGCGTGTCCGAAGCCATGTCCGTGGCCATACTGGGCAGACGCGGCAGGAGGCCGTGCGAGCAAGGAACGAGGCGTGACGAGTGGCCGAGTCTGACGGTCCCGAGGACAGGAAGCCTCCCTCGGACGAGGCGCACAGCGCCTTCACCCCGCCGCTCGGGGTACCACAGCCGCCGGAACCCGAGGACGAGCACCCGACCTCGGAGTTCGCGGTGCCCGAGGGCGTGTCCACGGAAGTGCCCGCGCCCCCGCCGTCGTACGTCCAGACCTCGAACCTGCCCGCGTTCACCCCGGCCGAGGGCGTGCCCGTCCTGCGGCTCACCAAGGAGACGCCCTGGCAGGACCGGATGCGCACCCTGCTGCGCATGCCGGTCGGCGACCGGCCGCTGCCCGAGATCGTGCAGCGGCACGACGTCACGGGACCCGCCGTGCCCCGCGTGCTCGACCTGACGCTGCGCATCGGCGAACTGCTGCTGGCGGGCGGCGAGGGCGCCGAGGACGTCGAGGCGGCGATGTTCGCCGTGAGCCACGCGTACGGCCTGGAGCGCTGCGAGCCGAACGTCACCTTCACCCTCATCTCGATCTCCCACCAGCCGTCGCTGGTGGAGGACCCGGTGACCGCGAGCCGGGTGGTCCGGCGGCGCGGCACCGACTACACGCGCCTGTCGGCCGTGTTCGACCTCGTCGACGACATCACGAACGAGGACGAGGACGTCACGCTGGAGGAGGCCTACCGGCGCCTCGCCGCGATCCGCCGCAACCGCCACCCCTACCCGGGCTGGGCGCTGACCACCGCGAGCGGCGTGCTCGCCGGGTCGGCCGCCGTGCTCGTCGGCGGCGACTTCGTGGTCTTCCTCGCGGCACTGATCGGCGCGATGCTCGGCGACCGGCTGGCCTGGCTGTGTGCGGGGCGCGGGCTGCCGGAGTTCTACCAGTTCGTCGTGGCCGCGATGCCGCCGGCCGCGATGGGCGTCGCGCTGACGGTGGCGGGCTCGGAGCTCGCCTGGAACGGCCAGCCGTCCGCCGTGATCACCGGTGGGCTGTTCGCCCTGCTGCCGGGGCGGGCGCTGGTCGCGGGCGTGCAGGACGGCCTGACGGGCTACTACATCACGGCGGCGGCGCGGCTGCTCGAAGTCATGTACTTCTTCATCGCGATCGTCATCGGCGTGCTGATCGTGCTCTACCTGGGCTTCCAGCTGGACGCCCCGCTGAACCCGGACAGCACGCCGGTCGCCGGGGGGCGGCCGGTGGTCCAGATCGTGGTCTCGGTCTCGCTGAGCCTGGCGTTCGCGGTTCTCCTGCAACAGGAGCGGCGGACGGTGCTGATGGTGTCGCTGAACGGTGGTGTCGCCTGGGTGGTCTACGGGGCGATGCACCACACGGCGGGCATCTCCCCTGTCGCGTCGACGGCGGTCGCGGCCGGGGTCGTGGGCCTCTTCGGGCAGCTGTTCTCGCGCTACCAGTTCTCCAGCTCGCTGCCGTACGTGACGGCCGCGATCGGACCGCTGCTGCCGGGTTCCGCGACGTACTTCGGACTGCTCGGCATCGCGCAGAACCATCTGGACCGTGGCCTCGCCTCGCTGTCGAAGGCGGTCGCGCTCGCGCTGGCGATCGCGGTCGGCGTGAACCTCGGGGGCGAGATCTCCCGGCTGTTCCTCAAGGCGCCGGGCGCCACGCGCGGCTCGGCACGGCGCGCGGCCAAGCGGACGCGCGGCTTCTGACCCGGCCGCCACCGGGGCGACCGCCCCGCTCTTCCCCCGGGCCGCCCGCGTGCGGCCCTCGGGCGCGCTCGGTCAGTAGCGCCGCTGGTCGCGGGGGTCCGTGCCGTCGGGCTCGGTCCCGGCGTCGGGGTGCGCCGGGCGCTGGGAGTACTGCGGCTGCTGAGGCGCCTGGGCCCCCGGGGCCTGAGCGTTCTGCGCGGGGTAGCCGTAGGGCTGCTGCTCGGGCTGCGACTGCTGGTACTGCTGCTGGTAAGGCGCCTGCTGCGGTTGCTGATACTGCTGCGGCTGCTGCGGCTGCTGGTATTGGCCGCCCTGCTGCTGGGGCTGCTGGGGCTGCTGGCCCTGGGGATAGCCGTACGGCTGCTGGTACTGCTGCTGTTCCTGGGAGTAGCCGTAGGGCTGCTGCTGGTATTGCTGCTGCTGATACGGGTGGGGCTGCTGCGCCGGTGCCTGCTGCTGGTACTGCTGGGGGTTCTGCTGTCCCTGCGGGTGGCCGTACGCGCCGTTCCCGTACCCGTACCCGTACTGCTGCTGTCCCTGGTTCTGCTGGTGCCCCGGGTACTGCTGCTGCCCGTGGCTCTGCTGCTGTCCCTGGTTCTGCTGCGTCTGTTGAGTCCTCTGGTCCTGCTGAGCCTGGGGGTACGAGTCGTACCGCTGCTGGGGCTGCTGCTGCGGAGAGGCGGCGGGCGCGGGTGCGGGGCGCTCCGACGCGGCGTCCGCGGACGGTTCGGAGAGTTCGGAGAGCGCGGGCATGGGCATGGTCGACGTCGGGTCGCCCGGCTGCTGCGCCGTCGGGCGCGGCCCCTCGGGCCCCGCCGACGGCGACTGCGCGCCCTCCTTCGCGGCCTTGCGCCGGGCGCGCAGGTACTCGATGGCGATCGGGATGACGGAGACCAGCACGATCGCCACGAGAATCAGCTCGATGTGCGCGTGCACGAACGCGACCTTGCCCAGCACCGCGCCGAGCACCGCGACGCCGATGCCCCAGAGGCCGCCGCCGATCACGTTGTAGATCAGGAAGGAGCGGTACTCCATGCGGCTGACGCCCGCGATGATCGGCGTGAACGTCCGCACGATGGGCACGAAGCGCGCGAGCACCAGCGACTTCGGGCCGTGCTTCTCGAAGAAGGCGTGCGCCTTCTCCACGTTCTCCTGCTTGAAGAGCCTGGAGTCCGGGCGGTTGAACAGGGACGGCCCGACCTTGCGGCCGAAGAGGAAGCCCACCTGGTCGCCGAGTGCCGCCGCGAACCACACCAGCAGGCACAGCAGCCACAGCGGGGTGCCGAGCTTGCCCGTGGTGACCAGAAGTCCCGCCGTGAACAGCAGCGAGTCGCCCGGCAGGAAGAATCCGATGAGCAGGCCCGACTCGGCGAAGATGACGATCAGGAGACCGATCACGCCGAAGGTCGAGATCAGATGGTCCGGATCCAACCAGCTGGGTCCGAGAGCGAGGGTGGTCACGGGTTCCGGACTCCTGAGTCGGTAGTCGGTCAAACGTCGACTGGCGATCCTGCGTACCGGTCCTTGGTACGTACCGGTCCTTGGCAGGGGCCGCCTGTGACGATTCACCGTACGGGCTCCGCGCTGCACGCGTTTTCGAGCCTCTGGGCGGCCCCAAGCTATCAACGCCCGCGTCCGGCCCGTGGTTCCACCCACGGGAGAGGGGCACGCGCTGGTACGAAGAGCGGGTGCACGGCGCCGGGGAGCACGGCGCCGGACACCGGACCAGGCAATCCATGGCAAATCTACACAGATCCACAGAATGTCACACAAGCTCGGCAGCAGCAGTACAGGAGAGAGGGAAGAGTCGCATGGCCATCGAGGACTACAGCGGCGGACTCAGCCGCGACGCCGACGTCATCGTCGTCACCACGAACGACGTGCCCGGTTACGAGGTGCGGGAGGTGATCGGGGAGATCTTCGGTCTCACGGTGCGCTCACGTCACGTGGGCTCACAGATCGGCGCGGGGCTGAAGTCCATGGTGGGCGGCGAGCTCAGGGGCCTGACCAAGACGCTGGTCAGCACCCGGAACCAGGCGATGGAGCGGCTGATCGAGGCGGCGCGGGCGCGTGGCGCGAACGCGGTGCTGATGATGCGCTTCGACGTCACGGACGCGGCGCAGGTCGGTACGGAGGTCTGCGCGTACGGGACGGCGGCAGTGGTGTCCAAGACCGGGTCCTGAGGTCCCGGCCCGCGGGCCGGGATCGGTCCGGCCCGCGATCCGCACGCACGCGACCGGCCCGCGGGCCGGCGGCTACGGATGCGGCGGATGCGACGGATGCGACGGATGCCGATGCGGCGGATGCGGCGGCGGTCCTCCACCCGCCGCCGCGTCCGCCGGGGTTGATGATTTTAGTCCGGGTCTGATGCCTTTTCCTCCCTTACGGTGTGGCGCGTGGCCACCGACTCGCCGTCCCCGCGCGCCCTGCTCCCCGTTGTGGCGCCCTCGCTCGTCGTCGGAGTGCTCGCGGGCCTCGTCCTGCTCGGGGTCAGCGCCCTCGCCGAGCGGTTCGAGCACGTGCTGTGGACCTCGCTGCCCGGCGCGCTCGGGATCGGCCGGTACTCCGTCGCCTGGATGCTCGTGATGCTGACCGCGACCGGGCTCGCGGTCGGTCTCGCCGTACGGTTCGCCCCCGGCCACGCGGGGCCGGACCCGGCCACCACCGGACTCGTCGACCCGCCGCTCGCGCCCCGCGTCCTGCCCGGCCTGCTGCTGACGACCGTCCTCGCGCTGGCGGGCGGCGTGAGTCTCGGCCCGGAGAACCCGATCACCGCCACGAACATCGCGCTCGCCCACCGGCTCGGGCGCAGGGTGGCGCCGCGCGTGCCCGAGGGGCTGTGGCTCTCGCTCGCGGTCGCGGGCACGGTGGGCGCCCTGTTCGGCACGCCGGTCGCCGCCGCGCTGATCCTCACCGAGACCATCGCGGCGCGTCCCGGGCCGGGCCCTCTGTGGAGCAAGCTGTTCGGCCCGCTCATCGCGGGCGGCGCGGGCGCGCTCACCACGAACCTGATCGCGAGGCCCAGCTTCGACCTGGACCTGCCGCCCTTCCACCACCCCGGCTGGAGCGACCTGCTCACCGCGGTCGTGGTGGCGTCGGCGGGCGCCGTCCTCGGGATGGCCGCCGTGTACGCGCTCCCGCACGCGCACGCGGCCTTCCAGCTGCTGCCCGGCGGGTCCTCCTGGCGGCCGGTGGTCGCCCTCGGCACGGGCGGCCTGCTGCTCGGGCTGCTGGGCGCGCTCGGCGGCCACCTCACACTGTTCAAGGGCCTGGACGAGGTCAGGACGCTCGCGAACGATCCGAACGGCTGGTCGGCGGGCACGTTCGCGCTGATGGCCGCCGTGAAACTGGCGGCCGTCGTGATCGCCACCGCGGGCGGCTTCCGGGGCGGGCGCATCTTCCCCGCGATCTTCGCGGGCGTCTCGCTCGGGCTGTGCGCGCACGCGCTCGTCGGGCAGGTCGACGTGACGCTCGGCGTGGTCTGCGCGGTGCTCGGCGTCCTGCTCGCGGTGACCCGGCAGGGCTGGCTCAGCCTGTTCACGGCGGCGGTGCTGGCGGCGGACACCGAGGTGCTGCCGCTGCTGTGCGTCGCGACGCTCCCCGCCTGGCTGCTGGTGACGGGCCGGCCGCTGATGCAACTGGCGGAGGACGGCTCCGTACAGCGGTGAGCGGTGAGCGGTGCGGGGTCAGTGGTGCACGGTGAGCGGCGGTGAACGGCGCGGGGTGGCCGAAACCCGGGAGCGTCACGCGCGAGCGGGACCGGCCCGCGTTCGTATGCTCGCCCCGTACCGCGTACCCGTACGAACGCGCATACGCGTATACCCGTACGTACCGGCACCGCGCCCCGACCCGTCCCCGCACCCGGACCGCATCCGGACCACCAGCACGCCGAACCCAGCCGAGGAGAGCCGCAGATGTCTCTGCACCAGGGCAACGACCGTACCCAGGAAGCCAGTCGCGCCGACCGCACCGGGCGGGAGGACTCCGACGAGATCAGGCGGCTGTCGCTGAATCCCTTCTACGGGGAGGCCGACCCCGTCAGCGCGATGAACTCGGCGCCGCCCGCGCACCGGTTGCCGGACGGCCCGATGCCGCCCGCGACCGCCTACCAGCTGGTGCACGACGAGTTGATGCTCGACGGCAACTCGCGGCTCAACCTCGCCACGTTCGTCACCACCTGGATGGAGCCCCAGGCGGACATCCTGATGAGCGAGTGCCGCGACAAGAACATGATCGACAAGGACGAGTACCCGCGCACCGCGGAGTTGGAACGGCGCTGCGTGATGATGCTCGCGGACCTGTGGCACGCGCCCGATGCCCAGGCCGCGGTGGGGTGTTCCACCACCGGGTCGAGCGAGGCGTGCATGCTCGCGGGGATGGCGCTCAAGCGGAGGTGGGCCAAGCGCAACGCCGACCGGTACCCGGCCACCGCGCGGCCCAATCTGGTGATGGGCATCAACGTGCAGGTCTGCTGGGAGAAGTTCTGCGACTTCTGGGAGGTGGAGATGCGCCAAGTACCCATGGAGGGCGACCGGTTCCACCTCGATCCGGAGGCCGCGGCGGCGCTGTGCGACGAGAACACGATCGGCGTGGTGGCGGTGCTCGGGTCGACCTTCGACGGGTCGTACGAGCCGGTGGCCGAGGTGTGCGCGGCGCTGGACGCCCTCCAGGAACGCACCGGCTTCGACATCCCCGTCCACGTCGACGGCGCGTCCGGCGGGATGATCGCGCCGTTCCTCGACGAGGACCTGGTCTGGGACTTCCGGCTGCCCCGGGTCGCGTCCATCAACACATCGGGCCACAAGTACGGTCTCGTCTACCCGGGGGTCGGCTGGGCGCTGTGGCGGTCGGCCGAGGAGCTGCCGGAGGAGCTCGTGTTCCGGGTGAACTACCTGGGCGGGGACATGCCGACGTTCGCGCTGAACTTCTCCCGGCCCGGCGCGCAGGTCGTCGCGCAGTACTACACGTTCCTGCGGCTCGGCAGGGACGGGTTCCGCGCCGTGCAGCAGACGTCGCGGGACATCGCGACGGGCCTCGCGCGGCGCATCGACGAGTTCGGCGACTTCCGGGTGCTGACGAACGGCGGCGAACTGCCGGTGTTCGCCTTCACCACGGCCGACCACGTCACGAACTTCGACGTGTTCGACGTGTCGCGGCGGCTGCGGGAGCGCGGCTGGCTGGTGCCCGCGTACACCTTCCCGAAGAACCGGGAGGACCTGGCGGTGCTGCGCGTGGTGTGCCGCAACGGCTTCTCCGCCGACCTGGGCGAGCTCCTGATCGGCGACCTGGAGCGGCTGCTGCCCGAACTGCGGCGCCAGGAACACCCGTTGGACCGCGACCAGGCGGTGGCGACCGCGTTCCACCACTGACCCGCCGTCGGCGGCCCGGGAACATCCCGTACGGGCTCCGCGGTGCGGCCACGCACGGAACTCGCGCGTGTGCCGCATCCGCGGGCCGTCCGTGGCGCGCGGAGCCCGCGCCGGCGCGGCAGCGGGCAGGCACCGGCTAGAGCGGGACGTCGGGCATGTCGCTCCTTATCGAGACCCACTGCTCCGTGGAGAACAGGTCTATGGCGTGCCTGCCGTTGAGCCGGCCGAGCCCGGAGCGGCCGTCACCGCCGAACATGACCGTGACGTCCTGGAGGTTGGTGGTGCTGTTGACGTGCACCATCCCCGCTCCTATCCGGCGCGCGACCCGGGCGCCGCGCTCCAGGTCGGGGGTGTGCACGGCGGCGGTGAGGCCGTAGGGCGTGTCGTTGGCCAGGCGGATGCCGTCCTCCTCGCCGTCGAACGTGGCGAGGAGCGCGATGGGTCCGAAGATCTCCTGGCGCATTATCGGCGAATCGTCCGGCAGGCCGGTGAGCACCGTCGGCTCCACGAAGTTGCCGTACGAGGCGCCGTGGACCAGTGCGGTCGCCCCCTCGTCCATGGCCTGTTTGATTATCGTCTGCATGGCCTCGACATGGAGGGAGTTGATCAGCGGCCCGATATGGGTCCCCGGGTCCCTCGGGTCGCCGATCTTCAGCCCGCGCACGGCCGCGACGAACTTCTCGGTGAACTCCTCCGCCACCACGCGGTCGACGAGAATCCTGTTGGCCGCCATGCAGACCTGGCCCTGGAAGACGAACCGGCTGCTGACGGCGGCCCGTACGGCGTAGTCGAGGCGCTCGCCCCGTACGTCGTCCAGCACCATGAACGCGGCGTTGTTGCTGAGCTGGAGTACCGCGCGCTTCAGGTTCCTCGCCGCGATCTCGGCGACATGGCGGCCGACCTCGTCCGAGCCGGAGAAGGAGATCACCCGGGGGACGGGGTGCTCGATGAGCGCGTCCCCGATCTCCGCGATGTCCGTCACCAGCACGTTGAGCACGCCGGGGGGCAGCCCGGCCTCCTGAAGGACCTTCGCGACCAGGCCGCCGCCGGAGACCGGGGAGTTCTGGTTCGGCTTGAGCACCACCGCGTTGCCGAGTGCGAGCGCGGGAGCGACCGACATCATCGCCGTGGCCAGGGGGAAGTTGTACGGGCTGATGACGGTGACGACCCCGATCGGCCTGCGGAACACGCGGTTCTGCCGGCCGGGTTCCGGGGAGGGCGAGGTCCTGACCTCCTCCACCACCGTGGTGAGCATCGCCTGCTGGAGGTGCTCGATGGCCGAGGCCAGCTCGATCTCCGACTTGGCCCGGTTGCCGCCCAGTTCGTCGGTGATGACTTCGGCGAATTCGACGGCGTGTGCCTCGATCACCGCCACCGCGCGCTCGAACACCCGCCTGCGTTCCCGCGGATCGGTTTCCGCCCAGCCGGGCTGCGCGCGGGCGGCGGCCTCATAGGCGGCGTCCACCTCTTTCACCGTGGCGACGGTGATCGCGGCGAGCTTCTCACCGTTGTACGGGTTGAAATCGATGATGTCCCAGGAACCGCTTCCGGCTCGCCACTCT
Source organism: Streptomyces sp. 8L (assembly GCF_020176795.1). Lineage (GTDB taxonomy): Bacteria > Actinomycetota > Actinomycetes > Streptomycetales > Streptomycetaceae > Streptomyces. The sequence goes on along the minus strand of NZ_JAIUKE010000292.1, from coordinate 1,873 downwards.
CCGTCGACGAACTGATGGCCCAGTTCGGTGAAGTAGGACATGTGATCCCTTTGCTGTCTGTCAGGGCAGTCGCTGTGGGGTTCGGGCTCCTGAGTGGGCCTCATAGTACTGACGTGTCAGTACAGTTGGCGCAATTCGCGAAGCTGATCACGGCTCTCGTCCGGGCCCGGGCAGTCGCTGATCAGAGAATCCATGACGGCCGTGTACTGGCCGACCTCTTGGGCCTTGTCCATGTAGAGCGCGCTGGTCAGATGTTCCGTATAGACGATGTCCGAGAGATCGGATTCCGGGAACGTCAGTACGGAGAATGCACCGGTGTCCGCGGTATGACCGCTGTAGTCGAACGGCATCACCTGGATGGTGACGTTCGGGCGTTCGGACATCTCTATGAGGTGTTCCAACTGGGCCCGCATCACCTCGTCTCCCCCGTACGAGCGATGCAGCGCGCCCTCGTCGAGTACGGCGTGCAGCGTCGGCGGATGCTCGGAGACCAGCTTCTTCTGCCGCTCCAGGCGCAGGGCCACCTTGCTGTCGATGTCCTCGCGCTTGCTCTCCGGGTCCCGCACGCCGCGGGTGACGACGGCCTGTGCGTACGCCTCCGTCTGCAGCAGCCCGTGCACGAATTGCACCTCGAACACCTTGATCTCGGAAGCGGCCGCCTCCAGACCGACGTAGTTCGGGAACCAGTTCGGCACGACACCGTTGAAACTGTGCCACCAGCCCGCCGTGTTGGCCTCTTTCGCGAGGCCCAGCAGGCCGGTGCGCTCACGCTCGTCCGTGACCCCGTACAGCGTCAGCAGATCCTCGATGTCGCGGGTCTTGAAGCTGACCCGCCCCAACTCCATCCGGCTGATCTTCGATTCGGACGCGCGGATCGAGTACCCGGCGGCCTCGCGCGAAATTCCGCGCGCCTCGCGCAGCCGCCTCAACTGCGAGCCGAGCAAGATGCGTCGCACCACGGAACCGCCAGATTCGGTTGCGGTCACGTTGCCAACCCTCCCCATCCCGTTCAGTCCGGCGGAGCACCCCCCGACCCCGACTGCCGGATTCTGCCATCAAAACGCTTCGGCGCGTACTCGGGTGGTTACGGAAAGAGCAATCCTTGTGGAAATGATCCCCCTCACGGTCCCAATAAAGGTGACGTAAGTGCTCATATCGGGCGACAACGGCCATGTGCACGTGCATCTGCCCTTGCATCCACCGTCCGCATTGGGAACGATGTCTGGCGCAGACCTCTGCGCTCGTACCACGTGTGCCCGTGTCATCGCAGTGTTGCCACGGCCGCCGAATCCCGGGAGCCTCGCATGGGGACGAATGGATCGACCGTGCTCGCGCCGTTACGGCAGGGCCTTCCCCCGATCGACCCTTCCGGCGCGGCCGGAGCCGCCTCGTGCTCGCTGCCCCCGCGCTACGAAGCCGTGCGCTCGGCGCGGGAGTTCACCCGTACGACACTCGGGCAGTGGGAGCTTGACGAGCGGTTCGACGATGTCGCCCTCGTCGTCTCGGAGCTCGTCACCAACGCCCTGCGGCACGCCGTGCCGGACGTGGCGCCCGCCGGCCAGGACCGCCCGGTGCGGCTCCACTTGATGCGGTGGAACACCCGGCTGGTCTGCGCGGTGCGCGACCCGAGCCGGATCAGCCCGGAGACACGCGAGTCGGACGACGAGTACGCGGCCGAGTCGGGGCGCGGACTCTTCCTCGTGGAATCCTTCAGCGACACCTGGGGCTGGCATCCGCTCGCCGGGACGCTCAGCGGCAAGGTGGTCTGGGCCGTCTTCCTCCTGCGCACCCCCGAGGTACCGGCGGGCGCGCTGCCCGGCCCGGCACTCCCCGCGGAGGACTGAGGCCGCGGCCGCCACCGCCCCTCCCCTGC
>NZ_JAIUKE010000291.1 GCF_020176795.1 Streptomyces sp. 8L | reverse complement strand
GTTCGGGGGGATCGCGGGGGCGATGTTCCAGGGGCAGGCCGGAAGGACCGCGGCCACCGCCGCGTCATTGGCCATCGCGGGTGCCGCCACCGCCGCGTCCTGCGGTGTCGCGCAGGCGGCGCCGCAGCAGACGCCCGCCCAGGTCAAGGCCCAGGTCGACGACTTGTACCAGCAGGCAGAGGCCGCGACGCAGAAGTACAACGGTACGAAGGCGGACGCGGAGAAGACCCGTACGTCGCTCGACTCGCTGCGCGACGAGGCCGCGCGCACCCAGGCGCGGCTCAACACGGCACGGGACGCGCTGGGTTCGGTCGTGTCGGCGCAGTACCGCTCTGGGGGGCTCGACCCGTCCGTACAGCTCGCGCTCTCCCCCGACCCCGACACGTTCCTGGAGAACGCGTCGGTCGCGGAACGCGCGGAGTCGCGCAACGCGCAGGCGGTCCAGCGCGTACGGGCGGAGGTGACGCAGCTCGGCCGGCTGCACTCCACGGCGGACGGCCGGCTCACGGATCTCACGGCGCAGCAGCGGCAGCTCGCGCGCCAGAAGTCCCGGATCAACGAGAAACTCGGCGCCGCCCGCCGCCTCCTCGACCGGCTCAGCGCACCCGAACGCGCCCGGTACGAGGCGGGGACCGCGAACGTCACAGGCCCCGGGACCGCGAGCACGGCCACCGCGCCCGGCGCCTCCGCCGCGCCGCGGTCCGCGGCCGGTCCCCGCGCCGCCGCGGCCCTCGCCTTCGCGTACGGTGCGCTCGGCAAGCCCTACGTCTGGGGCACGACGGGCCCGGACGCGTTCGACTGCTCCGGACTGACGCAGGCCGCGTGGAAGGCGGCGGGCGTCTCGCTGCCGCGCACCACGTACACCCAGATCAACGCGGGCGAGCGGGTGTCGAAGTCCCAGCTCGCACCGGGTGACCTGGTGTTCTTCTACTCGGGCGTCAGCCATGTGGGGCTGTACGTCGGCGGCGGCAAGATGATCCACGCGCCGCATCCTGGTGCGCCGGTACGGGTGGCACCGATCGACGAGATGCCGTTCGCGGGCGCCACCCGCCCGGCGTAGCCCCGGAGGACCCCGCGCCGCACTCGGGCCAGGATGGGTCCAGACACGCACGCCGCACACGCACGCCGCGCACACCGGACATCGCAGGTACGCCGCACACGCACCGCCCGGGGAGGGGGCCCGCGAGGAAGGGACGACAGCCGTGAGACGAGCCATCGCCGTCAGAGCGACCGGCCTGTGCCTCGCCGCCGGCTCCCTGTTCGTCCTGGCCCCGGTCGGCGCCACCCCGCGCGGCTGCGGCGACCTGTCCTGGGGCCGTCTGTGCATCGAGGGCCCCATCGGCGGCTCGGGCGGTTTCACCACGCGGTACGTGCAGTACGACGGACGCAGGGCGGTGCGCGTACGCCTCGGCTACCAGCGCAAGGACCACCGCCTGACGGCGTTCGCGGACTGGTTCGGCACGAGCACGACGGCGAACGGCCGGGCCCAGCGCTCCGGCCGCCTCTCCACGGCGGCGGACGAGTGCATCAGGGGCGTCCTGATCGGACCGTCGGGCAAGGCCCACGTGACGCCGTGGAGATGCGCACCCGCGCGGTGACGCGTACCAGGCACAGATCCGCCACGCGTCACGGATGAGCTCCACCGCCGAGGTCCATCACGCCCACCGCGGCATCGCCCACAACTCGCCGTGCCGCGCCACCTGCTGGGGAAACGCTGGGAGTTGGCTAGTCTCCTCGTGCGCCGCCCCGCGCCCCGAGTGCCGTGCCTCTGCCGTGCGGCCGTTCGCGTGCTCCGCCGCCCCGGTGATCGTGACCCGGGCGTGGACGCCGACCGGTGCCGGGGCCCGCGAACCGTGCAAGTCGTTGCTCAAAGGAGAGTGCCGTGCAGGTCGGATTCACGCTGCCGCAGTTCCACAAGCAGGCTTTCGAGATAGCGGGGGTCGCGCGGTACGCGCGCGAGATCGAGGAGGCGGGCGGCGCCAGCCTGTGGGTCGGCGACCGGAACCTCGCCGCCGTCAACCCGAAGATCGGGTACGGCGGTCAGGGCAACACCATCCCCGCGGAACTGAACCCCGCCGGCGACCCGTTCGTACTCCTGGGAGCGGCCGCCGCGGCCACCGAGCGCGTACTGCTCGGAACCCACGTTCTCGTGGCGCCCCTCTACCCGCCGGTCCAGCTGGCCAGGTCGCTGACGACGATCGATCTGCTCGGCGGAGGGCGCCTGCTGCCCGGGTTCGGGGTCGGCTGGTCGCCCGAGGAGTACGAGGCCGCCGGGCTCGACTTCACCACCCGCGGCGCCCGGATGGACGAACTCCTCGACGCGCTGGAAGCGATCTGGACGACCGACCCCGCCGAGTACAGCGGTGAACTGCTGTCGGTGCCCCTGCACCATTCCCCGCTCAAGCCGGCCCGCCGGCCGAGGCCGCCGTTCTACCTGGGCGCGATGTCGGAGCGCGCGCTCAGGAGGGTCGCCCTGCGCGGGGACGGCTGGCTCCCGCTCTGTTCGGTGCCGAGCTGGGTCGACATCGACGGTCTGGTGCAGCAGCGGGCGCTCATCGACTCGTTGGCACGGGAGGCGGGACGCGACCCGTCCGCCATCGACAGCGTCCTGCGCGTCAACATCGACGCGGGCACGTCGACGGAAGAGGTCTCCACGGTCATCAAGACCGTGCGGGAGCGCACCGGCATCGGCCATGTGATGGTCGACACCCTGTACAGCGACGACAGCGTCGACCAGGCGCTTCAGCGGGCCGGGGAGATCCTCGACTCGGTCCGCAAGGGCTGATACCTGACGACCCGTCGGCCTCCGTCGCGACAGCCGATGGGTCGACGGGTCGACGGGGTTGTCAGGCAGCAGGCCGGCGAGGCGACTGGCCGACTCCCCTACGCGCCGACTCACCGACTCACCGACTCACCGACAGAGCGTCAACCCGTCACCGTCGCCGGGTCGCTGGTGCTCGCCGTGCCCGTCTCCACGTGTCCGGCGAAGCGCCTGACGTACGCGGAGTCGGCGTCGGAGGTGACCGTGACGTCGTACCAGCGGTTGCCGTCGGCCACGCCCCAGTCGGGGACGGACCGCGAGCCGCCCGCCCCGACGGTGTACGTGTAGTGCTCGGTGGGCGCGTACGCGTCGGTGGCGGTGAAGGTGACAGGCGCGGTGCCGGGGTTGCTGAACACCAGGGTGACGTGCCCGGTCGAGGCGTCGTGCCTGGCGGTCACCTCGGGGCCGGCCGAGCCCGCCGTGCCGGCGATCCGGCGCAGGAAGCCGCCCGGCCCCCAGACCGAGAAGTCGTAGCGGGAGGAGGCGTCCGGCATGGCCCAGGTGTCGGTGAGGGTCTTGCCGGCCTCCACGGTGTAGGGCCAGGGGCCGTCCGAGCGCACCGCGGAGGTGACGAGGAAGGCCGCGCCCGCCGTGCCGAAGCTGCTGAAGGTGAACCGCATCCGCCCGTCGACGGGCTTGGTGTCGGCCGCCAGGTCGTACGGCAGGGCGCGGGCGCTTCGCGTGCCGGACTCCTGCACCGGCACCGCGCCGTTGGCGGGCGGGGTCGGCACGTAGTCGCCGGGGTTGTCGTGGTTCGGAGGCGCGTAGCCGCCGGTGCCGGGGAGTGTGGGCGGGGCGGCGTTGCCGCGGGTGAAGTCGAAGGCGGCGGTGAGGTCGCCGCAGATCGCGCGGCGCCAGGGCGAGACGTTCGGGTTGTGCACGCCGAACCGCTTCTCGATGAACTGCGTGATCGAGGTGTGGTCGAAGGTCTGGGAGCAGACCCAGCCGCCGGTGCTCCAGGGCGAGAGGACCAGCATCGGCACGCGCGGCCCGAGCCCGTAGGGTCCCGCGTCGTACCCGGACACACCGCCGGTGTAGAGGTCCGCGGTGACGTCGACGGTGGACAGGCCGCGGTCGGCGGAGGCGGGCGGGAACGGCGGCACCACGTGGTCGAAGAAGCCGTCGTTCTCGTCGTAGGTGAGGAAGACGGCGGTACGGCTCCACACGTCGGGGTCGGCGGTGAGCGCGTCCAGCACCTGGGAGACGTACCAGGCACCGTAGTTGGCGGGCCAGTTGGGGTGTTCGCAGAACGCCTCGGGCGAGGCGATCCAGGAGACCTGGGGCAGCTTCCCGGCCAGTACGTCGGCCTTGAGCCGGTCGAAGTAGCCGTCACCGCCGTTGGCGTCGGTACCGGTGCGGGCCTTGTCGTACAGCGGGTCGCCCGCCGTGGCGTTCTGGTACTGCTTGAAGTAGAGCAGCGAGTTGTCGCCGTAGTTGCCGATGAAGGCGTCGCTGGTCCACCCCCAGCCGCCGGCCTTGTCGAGTCCGGTGCCGGTGTCCTGGTAGACCTTCCAGGAGACGCCCGCCTCCTCCAGGATCTCGGGGAAGGTCTTCCAGCCGTACCCGGCCTCCTCGTTGCCGAGCACCGGGCCGCCGCCCGTGCCGTCGTTGCCCGCGTAACCGCTGTACATGTAGTAGCGGTTGGGGTCGGTGGAGCTGAGCATCGAGCAGTGGTACGCGTCGCAGACGGTGAACGCGTCGGCCAGGGCGTAGTGGAAGGGGATGTCCTCGCGGGTGAGGTACGCCATCGTGGTGGTGGACTTCGCGGGAATCCAGTTGTCGTAGTTGCCGCGGTTCCACGCGTCGTGGGTGCCGGACCAGGTGTGGTCGAGGTCCTGGATGAACTGCAGGCCCAGGTTGTCGGCGTCCGGCCGGAAGGGCAGCGTCTCGTGCCCGGAGTCGTCCGCCTGGTGGAAGACCGACTGTCCGCTGGGCAGGGTGGCCGGCCGGGGGTCGCCGAAGCCGCGGACGCCTCGCAGCGTGCCGAAGTAGTGGTCGAACGAACGGTTCTCCTGCATCAGGACGACGACGTGCTCGACGTCCTTGAGGGTCCCGGTCCCGGTGGCGGCCGGGATCGCGGCGGCCCTGGCGATGCCGCCGGTGAGCACGGACGCGGCGGCGGTGCCGCCGGCGAGCTGGAGGAACCTTCGGCGGTCGACGTTGGGCACGGCTGTCTCTCCTGACGGTCCGGTGGGGGCGGCCCAGGCGGTGGAACACACCTGCGCGATCGTGCGCGTTGAGGAGGCTTTTTCGACATCCCCGCTCAGGGACGACGCGCACATGATGGTGACGGCCCGCGCACGGTGTCAATGCCGCGTGGCCGGCACGCGGGCGAACCCGCGGCTTACGGGAACCGGCCGGTGGCCCGGGGGCGTGTTCTGTCGTGACGAGGGAAGGAGCCGGTCATGACACACGGAGGCGGAGGCGGCGGAGGCGGCCACCACGGCGGTGGCGGAGGCCACCACGGCGGCGGGCATCATCACTCCGGAGGAGACCTGGGCACGTTCACCCCGGTCGGCGGTGGCTCGGGCCGGGGCGGTTCGCGGAACTCGACGGTGAGATGGCTGTTCATCGCGGCACTGCTGGTGCTCACGATCGTCATGTCGATCGTCCAGCACTGACGATTCCGCGCGCCGTGCGGAGCCGGCCGTTCCGGTCGGCGTCCGTGCGGAGCGCCACGGTCGTGCGCCGGGGGGGGGGGGGGCCCGCGGGGCCCCCCCCCCCCCCCCCCCCCGGCCCGGCCGGCGGGGCGCCCCCCCCCCCGGGCCCCGGGCGGGGGGGGGGGCGCGGCCGCGCCCCCGCCCCCCCCCGCGCAGAGGACGTGTGGGTGGGGCGCCCGGCACTCCCGGACCCCCGC
>NZ_JAIUKE010000290.1 GCF_020176795.1 Streptomyces sp. 8L | reverse complement strand
CCGGGGGCGCGGGGGGGGGGGGTGGGGGGGGGGGGGGCGGGGCCGGGGGCCGGGGGGGGGGGGGGGGGGGCGGCGCCCCCCCCCCCCCCCCCCCCCCCCCCCCCCCCGGCTCCCGGCGGACGCGCGTCCGGAGAACGGGCCCGTCCACCTCGCAGCGGGCGAACACACTAGGCGGAACAGCGGGCTCAGCCGACAGGACCCGGTGGAACAGCGGCCTCGGCCGGCAGAACCCGGCGGAACATCGGGCTCAGCCGACAGGACTGGGCGGATCATCGGCCTCAGCCGACAAGTCGTCACCCCTGCCGGCTGAGGAACTCCTCGACCTCGTCCCGTGTCGCGAGGGACGACTGGGCGCCCGCGCGGGTGGTGCTCAGAGCCGCGGCGGCCGAGGCCCAGCGGGCCGCCTCCTCGAGGGATCTGCCCTCCGAGAGCGCCACCGCGAGCGCGCCGCAGAAGCAGTCCCCCGCCGCGGTGGTGTCCTTCGGCCGAACGCGGAAGGCGGGCAGGTGCAGATGCGCGGTGCCCTCCAGCAGCAGGACGCCGTCGCCGCCGAGGGTGACGACGACCGCGCCCGCGCCGCGCAGCCTCCGGGCGGCGGCGACGACCTCGTCCGTGGTGCGGGGGACGTCCGACCCGGTGAGCGCGGCCAGTTCGGTGCGGTTGGGCACCAGCAGGTCGACGTGGGGCGGCGGGGTCGAGCCCTGTGTCACCGGCGCCGGGTTGTACAGCACCGTCCCGCCCGCGAGCCGGGCAGCGGCGTGGTTGGCCCCGTCCGGGACCTCCTGCTGGAGGACGGTGACGGCCGCCCCGCGCAGCACGTCCGCGGCGGCCTCGCAGTCGGCGGCCGTGAGGCGGGAGTTGGCTCCGGGGCTGACGATGATGCTGTTCTCCCCGGCCGGGGAGACCGCGATCATCGCCCGGCCGGTGGGGGTGCCCGCGGTGGTACGTACGTACGTGGTGTCGACGCCCTGGCCTTCGACCGCGTCGGCCATCACCCGGCCGGCCTCGTCGTCCCCGACCCGGCCGACGAAGGCGACCCGGGCGCCGAGGCGCGCCGCCGCGACGGCCTGGTTGGCGCCCTTCCCGCCGGGGTGCTGGGCGATGTCCCCGCCCAGCACGGTCTCCCCCGGCACGGGGTGCCGCGGCACCGGGGCGACGAGGTCGAGGTTCAGGCTTCCGACGACGGCGATCACTGCTGGTTCCTCACGCTGTTGGGGCACTGCGGTCATGGGGGCGCGGCCCGGGCGCGGAACCGGCCGGGCGGCGGTCCGGCGCCACGGACCGGCCGGACGACGACAGATCGGCGGACGACGGCCGCTCACCTGACGACGGTGGGTGGCCCGGCGTGAACGGATCGCCGGACGAAGGCGGGTGGTCCGGCGCGGACGCGTCGCCGGCCGCGGGCTGCGGGGACGGGGACACCGCGGCTGCCGCCGCCGGGACGCTGGAGGCCCGTACCGCCAGCTCCGGCGCGAGCCGCACCGTGCGCACCGCCCGGCCGCCGGGCGCCCCCGCGGTGGCCCGGCCGATCGCGGGGCCGCCGCCGTCGAGCCCCTTGGCCAGCAACGCGGCGGCCTCGGCCGCGAGTTCGTGCACCGGCTGGCGGACGGTGGTCAGGCCGGGCGCGGTGAGCGCGGCCATCGGCATGTCGTCGAAGCCCGTCACCGCGACCTCGCCGGGCACGTCGGCGCCCAGCTCTCCGAGGCGTTGCAGCGCGCCGATGGCGATCAGGTCGTTGGCGCAGACCACGGCGTCCGGGCGGTAGGGCCACAGGCGGTCGACGGCGGCCCGGCCCCAGGCGACGGAGAAGTCCCCGAGTTCGGCCGGGGCCCGCCCGCCGCCGGGGAAGAGCGCACCGGCGCCCGCGTCGAAGGCGGCGCGGCGCTCGGCCGCGGCCGAGTCGGTGCCCGAGGCGCCGATGAAGCAGGGCCTGCGGCGGCCGGTGGCCGCGAGGTGGTCCAGGATCAGGGCGATTCCGGCGGCGTTGTCGACCGCCACGAGGTCCGCGACGCCGGGCCCGCAGCCGCGGTCGAGCAGCACGAGCGGCACCCGCTCGGCCGCGTCGGCCACCGCGGTCCTGCTGAGCCGTGCGTCGACCGGCACCACGAGCAGCGCGTCGACCCGTCTGCCCAGCAGGTCGGCGATCCTGCCCGCCTCCACGCCGGGGTCGTCGTCGCTGTCGGCGAGCAGCGCCGCTCGCCCGTAGCCGTGCAGGACGTGGGTCAGTTCGCGGACCAGCGAGGGGTAGAACGGGTTGGTGATCTGCGGCAGTACGAGGCCGACGGTGCCCGTGGACCGGCTGCGCAGCGAGCGCGCGACCTGGTTGGGCACGTATCCGAGTTCCCGGGCGGCGGCCCGCACCCGGGCCGCGATCTCCTCGCCGACCGGCCGCGTGCCGGCGAGCACGCGGGAGACCGTCGACACCGAGCAGCCGGAGCGCGACGCCACGTCTTTGAGGGTCACCTCGTCCACCGGGGGGCCTCCTCGCTCACCGCGGGCCGCCGCACGGCGGACCCCATCACCCTTGATGGCGGCAAACGTTATCACTCGAATCCGCCCGGGGGAGGGCCCCTGATGTGATCTCACCACCACGGTGACCAGGCAGGAACGTGAGGTGCGTCTCAAGCATTGACAACATGAGGCCAACGTCCGCACCCTCATCGGAGAACGATTTCCCAACGTCGTGACCGTGGGTACGCGAAAGGCCCTCCAAGGGGCGGTCCGGACCCGGCCGATCCGACTTCGGGGGCGTGTCGCGCTGACCGCGCCCATCCGCCAGGCCTCGCCTGCCATGTGCTCGGACCAGCGGCAACCCGCTGACATGAGGTACCCCGCACGGGCATCCGGGCGGACGGCACCGCATCCGTCATCGGGGCTCCGGTGCCGTAGCGCCCCGGTCATCGTTCCCAAGGTTCCGCCGCCGGCACCGTCCGGCGCGCATCCGCACACCGTCCCGGCCGAGCAAAGGGGCTCACGTTGACCAGGAAGATCATCCTCGACTGCGATCCCGGACACGACGACGCGATCGCCATGCTGCTGGCCCACGGCAGCCCCGGCGTGGAGCTGGTCGGCGTCACCACCGTGGTCGGCAACCAGACGCTGGAGAAGGTGACCCGCAACGCCCTGTCGGTGGCGCGGATCGCCGGGATCACGGGCGTACCGTTCGCGGCGGGCAACCCCCGCCCCCTGGTCCGCGAGATCGAGACCGCCCCCGACATCCACGGCGAGTCCGGTCTGGACGGCCCGGTGCTGCCCGAGCCGTCGTTCGAGCTGGACCGCCGGCACGCGGTGGACCTGATCATCGACACCGTCATGGCCCACGAGCCGGGCGAGATCACGATCGTGCCGACCGCGGGGCTGACCAACATCGCCATGGCGGTACGCAAGGAGCCGCGCATCGCCGAGCGGGTGCGCGAGGTCGTCCTGATGGGCGGCGGCTACCACGAGGGCAACTGGAGCGCGGTCGCCGAGTTCAACATCATCATCGACCCCGAGGCCGCGCACATCGTCTTCAACGCCGGCTGGCCGGTCACGATGGTCGGCCTCGACCTGACCCACCAGGCGCTGGCCACGCCGGAGGTCCGCGAGAGGATCGCCGCCGTCGGCACCCGTCCGGCCCGGTTCGTCGGCGACCTGCTCGACTTCTTCGGCGACATGTATCTGGAGGCGCAGGGCTTCGAGCACCCGCCGGTGCACGACCCGTGCGCCGTCGCCTACGTCATCGACCCCGACGTCATGACCACGCGCAGGGCTCCGGTCGACATCGAGCTGCACGGCTCGCTCACCGTCGGCATGACGGTCGCGGACTTCCGCCGCCCGGCCCCCGACGACTGCCGCACCCAGGTCGCCGTCACGCTCGACCACGAGCGCTTCTGGGCCCTGGTCGTGGACGCGCTGGAGCGCATCGGCGAGGGCGGCGACCCGGACGGCGACGCGACCGCGCTCGCCGCGGAAGTCGCCCTGGAGGACGCACCGGAAGACGCCTCGGAAGACGCCGCTGACACCGCCCTGGACGGCACGACCGCCCGCCCCGCGGACGGTGAGACGGCGTGAACGTCTCTCCCGCGCCCGCGGACGCGGACGCACCGGGCGGGCCGGGACCGGCCTTCGGCCGCCCGGCCCGCGTCGGCGCGCTCATGGCCGCCCTGCTGGTGGCGTGCTTCGCCTTCCAGCTGAACGCGAGCATGCTCAGCCCCGCGCTGTCGGACATGGCGGCGTCGCTGCACACCTCCTCGGTGTCCATCGGCAACACCCAGACCGCGTTCTTCACCTCCGCGGCCGTCTTCTCGCTCTTCCTGCCCCGCCTCGGCGACCTGATCGGCCGCCGCAAGGTGCTCGCAGGAATGCTCGCGCTGATGGTCATCGGCTGCGTCATCTCGGCCCTGGCGGGGAACGTCCCTGTGCTGTTCGTCGGCCGCGTGCTCCAGGGCGTCAGCGGTCCTGTCGTACCGCTGTGCCTGATCATGCTGCGCAGCGAGGTCCGCGCGCCGAAGACGTACGGCACCCTGCTCGGCGTGATCACCGCGGTCAACGGCGGGATCGCCGGCGTCGACTCGGTGGCCGGCGGCTCGCTCACCGACCACTTCGGCTTCGGCGCGGTCTTCTGGACCATGGCCGCGGTCGCCGCGGTCGGTGTGGTCCTCGTCGCCACCCTCACCCGCGAGTCGCGGGCCGCCGCGGGCACCACCCGCATGGACTGGCTCGGCACCCTGTTCCTCGCGGTCGCGGTCGGCACCCTGCTGCTCGCGCTCGACGAGGCGGGCAAGCTGTCCGCCGCGAACTGGTCGTACGTCGCGATCATGGCCGTCGTCGCGGTCGTCGCGTTCGCCCTGTTCTGGCGCACCGAGGGCCCGGGGGGGCCCCCCCGGGGCCCCCCCCCCCCCCCCCGGGGGGGCGCCCCCCCGGGGCGGGGGGGGGGGCCCCCGGGCGCCCAACACCCGCGGAGG
>NZ_JAIUKE010000289.1 GCF_020176795.1 Streptomyces sp. 8L | reverse complement strand
CCCGCGGCGGCCACGCGGCCCCCCGCGGGGGGGCCCCCCGCCCCCCCCCGGCCCGGCGCCGCCGCCGCCGCGGCCCCCGGGGGGGGCCCCCCCGCGGGGGGGGCGCCCCCCCCGCGGCCCCCCCGCCACCACCTGCGGCGGCGCGCCACCTGGTCGCTGCTGGCCTGCACCCTGCTCACCATGACCGGCGTCTTCGCGATCATGAACGGCCTGGTGCCCGCCTTCGCCCAGGACGCCCACGCGGGCCTGGGGATGTCCGCCACCGGCTCCGCCTGGTGGACGCTCACCCCCTACGCCCTGGCCGGCTTCGCCATGGGCCCGCTGGCCGGGCGCGCGGCGGCCACCTGGGGCTACGGCCGGGTGCTGCGCGTCGGCCTGACCGGCTCGGTGATATCCGTCGCGATCCTCGCGGCCACCCTGGGCGCCGACTCCCGTGCGTGGCTGCTGATCGGCTCCCTGCTGGTCGGCATCACCTACGCGGGCATCGGCAACATCATCCTCAACGGGCTGGGCATCGTCCTGTCCCCCGACGACAACCCGGGCTTCCTGCCGGGCCTGAACGCGGGCGCGTTCAACCTCGGCGCGGGCGTCAGCTTCGTCATCCTGGACGCGGTCCAGAGCGCGGTGCACCCGTCCTCGCCCACGTCGACGGCCGGGTACTCCGCCGCGATGATCGCGGGCCTGGTGCTCATCGTGATCGCGCTCGCGGTGTCGTTCCTGATCCCGAAGCCGGTGAAGGCGGAGGTCAGCGCCTGAGTGTGTCGGGATCGGAAGCGGCAGGGCCGTTCCGTGGCCGCACAGGGACCGGGCGGGGTCAGCGTTTGACGCCGATTCCCGCCCAGATCGGGGCGACGGTGTCCTCGGGGCCGGCCCCGGGGGCGCCGATGCCGAGTTCGCCGTCGTCGGGCCTCCACCGGTGGGGAGCCACCAGGCCCGGCTCGATCAGGTCCGTGCCGTCGAAGTAGGCCAGGGCCTCGTCCCTGGTGGCGGGCCGCAGCGCGGTGCCCTCCCGTGCGAAGTCCTCTTCCAGGCCGGCCGAGACGCCGGCGAGTTCACGCGCGAACACGGAGATCATGAGGTGGCTGCCCGGGCTCAGCGCGTCGACCAGGCGGCGCACCAGCTCGTGCGGCCTGTCCTTCGGCGCGATCCAGTGCAGCAGGAGCCCCATGGTCAGGGCGACCGGCCGGCTGAGGTCGAGTGTCTCGCTGAGCTGGGGGGCGTTGAGGATGCTGTCCGGATCGGTGAGGTCGGCCTGGAGGTACGTGGTCAGGCCGGCGGGGCTGCTGGTGTGCAGGGCCCTTGAGTGGGCCAGCACGATCGGGTCGTTGTCCACGTACACGATGCGGCTTTCGGGCGCGACGGACTGTGCCACCTCGTGGAGGTTGGGCGACGTGGGTATGCCCGTGCCGATGTCGAGGAACTGCCGGATGCCCGCCTCGGCCGCGAGGTAGCGCGTCGCGCGGAGCACGAACGCGCGGTTGACCCGCGCGGCGATCTTCACGGTCGGCATTTTCTCGGCGACTGTCGCGGCCATCGCCCGGTCCGGCGCGTAGTTGGTCTTCCCGCCGAGGAAAACGTCGTAGATGCGGGCGGGGTGGGCCACATCCGTCCGTAGCTCCACCGGTGACCGTGTCCACTCGTCCGGTGCCATGGGGGGACCTCCTTCTACGTCAACTCCTCGACCCTACCGGCGCGTCGACGCCCAGGGGACCGACCCAGCACCGTGGGGGCAGACGAGGATCGCGTACCGCGTGCCGCGGTACCACCGCGACGGCAGCGGACGAGGGCCGCGTACCGCGTACCACCGCACCGGCACCGGCATCGGCGCGAAGCCGCCCGGTGCCAGGTCGCGCGGGAAGACGGTCACGCCCCGCGCTCGCACGTCACCCACATGTCGCCGACAGCCGCGCGTACCGGCTTCGCGTGACGCGTCGGGCGGGCGGGCCCCGGGAGCCGGGCGGCCCCGGGAATGGAGCGGAAGGGGCCCGCCGGTACGCGGTACGGTGCGCCGATGTCAGCAATCAGGAAGTTCCAGGTCACCTTCGACTGCGCGGAACCCGAGCGCCTGGCCCGCTTCTGGTGCGACGTGCTGGGGTACGTCCTACCGCCACCGCCCGAGGGGTTCAGCACGTGGGACGACTTCAACCGGACCCTGCCTCCCGGGAAGCGGGGATCATGGTCCGCCTGCGTTGATCCCTCAGGCGTGGGCCCGCGCCTGTACTTCCAGCGCGTCCCCGAGGGGAAAGTCGTCAAGAACCGGGTGCATCTCGACGTCCGGGCCGGCACCGGGCTCGTGGGGGACGAGCGCCTCGCCGCGCTCGAAGCCGAGTGTGCACGACTGGTCGCGCTCGGGGCGACCCATGTGCAGACGCTGTACGCCGACGACGAGAACGAGTCGTGCATCCCGATGCTGGACATCGAGGGCAACGAGTTCTGCCTCGACTGAAGGTCCCGCGTCTGAAGCTCCCCTGTCTGAAGGTCCCCCGTCTGAACGCCGGCTCTCAACGGCGGGGGGCCGTCGCTGAGAGCCGGCGCGACGTGCTCGTACGCGCGGACGGCTCACGCGCCTGCCAGGTCGAACTCCTCCCAGGGGCCGATCGCCGTGCGGTTGGCGATCAGCGCCGACGCGCCCGCGTCCTCGGCCGTGACGATGTGCTGGTTGTTGTAGGCGCGGAGGCTGACGCTGCCGTCGGGGTTGTGCAGGAGGTAGAAGGTCTCCCAGGGGCCGGGCGCGCCGCGGTTCGCGATCAGCGGCGCGTTTCCGCTGTTCTCCGCGGTGACCCACTGGTTGTCGGAGTGTGCCCTCAGGTTCACGGTGCCGTTGTTGTTGGCGACCATGTCAAAGGTCTCGTTCGTGCCGACCGAGGCGGCGTCGGCGATGAGCGAGGCGGTGTTGCCGGGCGCGTCGACGTACTTGCCGTTGGCGTGGGATTTGAGGCTGATCACGGACTCGGTGGGCGGCGGGAACGTGGTGGTGTTGTCCGCGTAGCCGGCCGCCGTGATGCCGGCCTGCACGGAGTTCTCGGTCGCGTCGTCCGGGAAGCCCTTCGTGACGGCGCCCTCGAAGAACTCCCCTGTTCCTTCGGGGCTGTTGTCGCCGCCCGTGCCCAGCTCGATGGAGGGCTGCACCTTCATCGGGTTGTAGCCGCCGGGCAGCGCGCCGGAGTACGCCTGGGTCAGCCCGCCGGACTGCCCGTTGCCGTACTTCAGCGTGAAGTTCGTGGTGCCGTTGTTCTTCTCCCAGGCGCTCACGAACTCGCCGGTCTCGCTCGGGATGTTCGACGGGTTGGGGCCCGCCGCGCTGAAGTACATGCCGTTCTCCAGGTCGCCCCCGACCCAGGGGCCGGGGCCGGTGCAGCCGCCGGTCCAGCAGGCGGAGCCGTAGTAGATCGCGTTCATGGTCGCGTTGCCGTCGTCCGAGTCGTCGGTCTCGGCCGAGCCGAAGTCGAAGCAGCAGCTGCCGCTGGTGAGTCTGGACGACGTGAGCATGTAGATGCCCTCGGGCTGCGAGCCGGTCGGCACGTTCTTGGCGGCGTTGTTCCGGTAGCCCGTACCGATGTTGTTGACCAGCACGCCGTAGGCACTGTGGCCGCCGACGGTGACGGGCAGCGCCATCGCGTCCGCGCCGATGTCCGAGCCGTTGGGGCCGGGGCCGGACAGGCTGCCCGAGCAGCCCGCGCAGGAACTGCCGGGCGAGATGGGCAGGTTGTTGGCGTTGGGCGTCTGGTCGTACAGCTGGGTGATCGTGCAGGACGTGCCGGAGCAGAAGGAGACCTGCGGCGCCGAGTCGACGATCCCGCCCGCGGAGGCGAGTCCGATGTTCAACGTGCCGCCGTCCGAAGTGCGCTGGATCTGGTACAGCGGCCCGTCGTACGAGGAGAACATCGCCCGCGTCGTGCTGTACGCCGCTTCACACGGCGTGCCTCCGGACGCGTAGATGTCGCAAGGCCCCGATGAGGCCGCCGCCGCGGGCGCCGCCGTCGTGCCGAAGACCGGCACCGCGATCGCCATCGCGACCAGGAACGCGATCAGCAGTCGCGTCCGGCGTCGCAGTAAGGGTATGACCAGCACAGATGCCTCCGGAAATGTGATGGTGCCATGACGCCCGGGCGTTGAGGCGGACCGTGGGCCCGCTCATCGCCGGGCACGGTCGGAGACCGCCGGTCGCGCTCGGCACGCGATACACGACGACGCCCCCTGTGACGCAGCACACATGTTCGGCCCGGCTCCGGACGCACGTCAAGACCGCCCCGCACCGGCCCGGTTACGCGGCCCCCCTATCGGCACAGCTCGCGCAGTCCCCGTACGTGGTCCCGTACGTCCTCGGGCGGCAGCCTCCTGCACTCCCCGCACAGCCCGTCCGGGAGTGTCTGCGGGCCGCCCGGCTTTCCGCACCCCGTGCACACCATGACGCGGCGGGGCGTCACCTCCGGTACGGCCGGGGGCTCCGGCGGGAGCTTGTCGCGCAGCCTGCGCCGTACGAACCCGCCCGCCGAGTACACCTCGGGGGGCAGGCCCGCCGTCATCGCCCGGACGAACTGGGCCCGGTCCGTGCCGCGTTCCAGCCACACGGCGGCCTCACGCTCCAGCGCGGCGCACTCGGCGGCGGACAGGACGAGGCGGTGGTCGGCGCGCCCGAGCGACGCCAGCGCGTCGTACGCCGCCGAGCGCGCGGCGACGGGGGCCGCGTCGGATTCGGGCTCCGGCTCCGGTTCGGGAGCGGCCTCCTCCGGCAGGGCGCCGCCCGCCTCCAGCCGTGCCCACCAGGCTCCGTCGCGGGCCGTACGCGAGAAGAACGTGCGCCACACCCAGCGCGTACGCCCGTCCACGCCGACGTTCTCCTTGAAGCGCCGCAGGTGTCCGGCGCGGGACAGCGCGCGCAGTGCGGAGGCGACGGCCTGCTGGCCGTACAGCGGCTGCGTCCTGGCGAGTGACTTCACATCGATCGCGGAGCCGTCGGGCAACGCGTCGATGAAGGCGGCGAGATATGCCTCGCGTACGGGTAAGGCGGCGAAGTCGCCCTTGCGTCGCGGGCGTTGGCCCGGCACACCGCGCTTCCCGTAACCGGGACTGGCCTGGGGATGTGCGTACGGGCGCGGGGCGGCATTAAGGTTCACATCAGCCACGAGATCGTTCTTTCTAGCAGTCGATCTTGGAGGTCAGACCCCGGTAGCGGTGCGCTAACACCGCCCGGGGTCGTTTGTTGCTACGAGTGAACGTAAAGGGTAGCGACGCGGTGTGGCAAGCCGATCACCCGACGTGACTACGCCCAGGCCGCGGAGGGTTGGGACTGGGCGTAGTC
>NZ_JAIUKE010000288.1:9041-16001 GCF_020176795.1 Streptomyces sp. 8L | reverse complement strand
GGGGAAGGACGACGGGGAGGAGGAAGCGGAGAGGGGAGCGGAGAGGGAGAAGGGGAGGCTGCGGGTGCAGGTGCGGGTGCGCTCCGCCTCGGAGCCTCGTACGTCTCCGGCCGCTCACGCCACTCCGGCTGCTCCGGCCGTTCCGACCGCTCCGGCCGTTCCCGCCACTCCGGCTGCTCACGCCACTGCGGCTGCTCCGACCGCTCACGCCACTCCGGCTGCTCCGACCGTTCCCGCCGCTCCTGCTGCTCCCGCCGCTCCGGCTGTCCGAGGCGGTCGCGCCGGCCGGGCCGGCCGCGGCCCGGGGCCGCCCTGTGCCGGTTCTTCGTCGCCATGGCCACCTCTCCCTCACCCGAGCCGGTCCCCTCGAACCCGCGTCCACGGCGTCGTCGGCCCCACGCCGCGCGGCGGTCGGCCCGGCACGTCCCTGGTGCGCCGCCTCAGTAGTCCGTTGCCATCGAGCCGTCGTCGCGACGGACCGCGGTCACCCGATCACGGCCCCGGCCCCGGTCCGGGTCCCGGTCACGGTCGCCCTCGCGGCCCCACTCGTGGCCCCAGCCCGGGTCCGCCGTCACGCGCGACGCGTCCAGCCGTGCCGGACGGTAGTACGAACTGCCCTTGCGCCAGTACCAGAACATCGGAACGACCCCGACGCCAAGACCTCCCAGACCGATGGTGGCCTCGGTCACCGACAGCCGGCCCAGCGATTGGGCGAACATCCACAACACGAACACGGAACCGGACAGCGGCCACACCCCGCTGAGCAGGAACTCCTTCACGGAGGTGAGCAGCAGCTTCCGGTACGCGACGACCACGGCGAGCCCCGCGAGCCCGTAATAGACCGATATCTGAAGGGAGATGGCGGTCACCGCGTCCGTGACGACCTCCGTGACCGATCCGATGGCCCCGGCGGCCAGCAGCATCGCGAGTGCCACCGCGCCGACCGTCGCGATCGCCGTGTACGGGGTGTTCCAGCGCCGGTGCACCCGGCCGAGCGCGGCGGGCAGCGCCCGGTCGCGGCCCATCGCGAACAGCGACCGCGTCACCTGGATGAGTGTCGTCTCGAACGTCGCCACGGTGGACAGCAGTACGGCGACGATCAGCACCCGGCCGCCCGTACCCGGCCACACCGCTTCGCCCAGCACCCGCAGCACGTCCGCGCCGCCCGCCGCCACCTGCTCCGGCGTCAGCACCATGTTGACGGCTACGGTGTACGCCTCGAACAGCAGGAAGACGACACCCACGCCGATCAGCGCCGCGAGCCCCGCCGTCCTGCGGCTGTTGCGGGTCTCCTCGCTCAGATTGCTGGTGACGTCCCAGCCCCAGAAGTAGAACGTCGCGATCAGCGCGCCCGCCGCGAACCCGCCCGGCCCGTCGAAGTGGCTGAAACCGAGCCACCCCCAGTCGAAGTCCCGGCCCCCGCCGCCGTGCGCGACCGCGAGGCCGAGGAAGACCAGCAGCAGCGCCACCTCCACGCCGGTCAGCGCGAGTTGGGTCCGTACGGACAGCCGGACCCCGCCCATCACGACCGCCAGCATCAGCAGGAACCACCCGGCCCCCACCAGCGCGTCGGCCCCGACGCGCTCGCCGAGCGCCGGGTCGAACAGCGACAGGGTGAGCGTGCCGGCCGGCAGCGCGCCCGCCACCATGAAGATCGTGGTGGACACGACGAGCGCCCAGCCCGCGAGGAAGCCGAGGAACGGGTGGAGGGTCCGCCCCACCCAGGAGTACGCGGCACCCGCGTTCCCGTCGAGGCGGCCGAGCCTGCCGTAGGCGAGGACGATCCCGAACATCGGCACCGCGCAGTACAGCAGCGCGGCGGGACTCGCCAGGCCGACGGCGCCGACGAGCACGGCCGTCGTGGTGGAGATGGTGTACGCGGGCGCGCTGCCCGCGACAGCCATCACGGTGGTCGCGAACGTACCGAGGACACCCGGCTGAAGGCCCCGGCCCGGCGCACCGCGCCCACTACGCCCACTACGCCCACCACGGCCGCTGCCACCGGGCCCGCCTCGCCCGTCGAACCCACCGCGTCCACTTCGTCCGCGCATCGCGATCACCCACTGCTTCCAGGAGAGGGGCGGAGGTCGGCATCGTAGCGACGCGGCGTCGCCGCGCACGGCGCGTCAACGTGTCGAGGACGCGGCCCGGAGCGGGAGGGACCGGACCGTAGCGGTCAAGTCCCCTTTCCCCTATGCGTGTTCGATGCCCCGCGTACCCAACGACGCAGGCGCCCGCGGGTCACGCACCGTGTTTCCACCGCACCGGCGCCGCTCTCGGCGCGGAAAAGAACACACCGGCCCGCGCGGCACACGGTTAGGCTCGGTGGTATGTCCGCCGACACCCCCGACGAGCCGACCGAACCGACCGAAGAGACTCAGCCCGCCGCGCCCGCTGAACCGGCTGAGCCCGGGCCCGGCCGCCCGGCGCCTCCGGCCGCCGCGGTCGGCGGGCCCTCGGTACGGGTGGACAGCTGGGTCTGGTCCGTACGGCTCACCAAGACGCGCTCCCAGGCGTCGGCCGCCTGCAAGGGCGGTCACATCCGGGTGAACGGCGACCGCGTCAAACCGTCGCAGCCGGTCAAGCCGGGCGACGAGGTGCGCGTCTGGCACTCGGGCCGCGAATGGCGCGTCGTCGTCACGAAGCTGATCAAGAAGCGGGTGGGCGCTCCTGTCGCCGTGACCTGCTACATCGACAACAGCCCTCCCCCGCCGCCCAGGGAACTCGCCGCCCCGGCCGCGGTGCGTCCGCGCGGTGCCGGCCGCCCCACGAAGCGCGACCGCAGGGAGCTCGACCGCCTCCAGGGCAACTGACGGCACCCGCTCGCGCACTCCGGCGTCCACCCGTACCCGGCTACCGTCTCGTATGACGAAACGATCTGGCTCATCATGCGGACGGGTGCTTGGCTGCGGCCCATGAACGAGACGGGTGGCGGAAACCGGTCGGGCGCGGGGACGCGCGGGTACGCCGACGGCGCGGACAGCGCAGACGACACGGACGACGCAGACGACATGGATGGCGCGGACCGCGCGGACATTGTGGTCGTCGGTGGCGGGGTCGCGGGGGTGCAGGCCGCGCTCGTGCTCGGGCGGGCCCGGCGGCGCGTCGTCGTCGTGGACGGCGGGCATCCCCGCAACGAACGGGCCCGTGCCGTGCACAACCTCGCCGGGCACGAGGGCACGGCCCCCGCCGAGCTGCTGGAGCGTGCACGCTCGGACGCGGCCCGGTACGGCGTGCGGTTCGTGTCCGGGACGGTCACCGGCGCGCGGCACGAGGACGCCGGGGACCCGGCCCGCAGCGGCCTGCGGATCGCGGTCGATCGCGGCAGGGCCGTGTTCGCCGCCGGCGCCCTCGTCCTCGCCACCGGCATCACCGAGGATCTGCCCGACGTGCCGGGGCTCGCCGCCCTGTGGGGCCACGACGTCGTCTCGTGCCCGTACTGCCACGGCTGGGAGGCGGCCGGGCTGCCCGTCGCCGTCGTCGGGTCCGGCCCCCGCGCCTGGCGGCAGTTGCTGCTCCTGCGCCGCTTCACCGACGACCTCACGCTCATCACCGACGGTCCCACGGGCCTCGAACCCGCCCAGTCCGAGCGCCTCGCCCTGCTGGGCATAACAGTCTGCGAGGACCGCGTCACGCGTGTCGTGGCCGAGGACGGGCGGCTCGCCGGTGTCGAGTTCGCCGACGGGCGGCTCGTACCGTACGGGGCGCTGTTCGCCGCCACCGCGCGCCGCCAGGCGTCCCCGTTGCCCGCGCTCCTCGGCTGCGCCGTCTCCGGCGCGTCCGTCGTGACGGACACCGACGGCCGCACCGGCGTGCCGGGGGTGTGGGCCGCGGGCACCTGCGCGGACCCGTCACTGACCGTCGCGGGCGCGATGGGACACGCCACCACCACTGCCATCGCGCTCAACAACGCCCTGGTGGACGCGGAGACCGAGGAGTGGGCCGCCCGGACCTGATGGGCCTCAGTCCTGGTGGGCCTCAGCCTTGGTACGCCTCAACCCTCGTAACCCTCAGCCCTGGTAGCCCTCCACCTCACTCGCGGGGCGCACCTTCGCCTCCGCCGGGTCCTCGCCGTACTCCGACTTCGCGCGGCGCTGCCGCAACAGGTCCCAGCACTGGTCGAGTTCCACCTCGACCGCGCGGAGCCGCTCGCGCTCCTCCGCGGCGAGTCCCTGCGCGGCGGTGGAGCGCTCGCGCAGCGTGTGCTCCTCGTCCACAAGGCCGTTGATGGTGTGGAAGATGCCCTTGTCGTCGTTCGATGCGCTCATCGCGCGCCCACCTCTCGCACCGTGCCGAGGACGGCGTTCACGCCGCCCTCCCGCGTACCGCAGACACATACACGTACACCGCTCACGCGCGGGTACCCACGCGTACCCATACGCACCCCTACGTACCTGCGGAGACCGGCACGTGTCCGGGTGCGTGCGTGGCGCCGGTCGATCCCGCCGCCTCCATCTCATCCGCTCCACCTCACCCGTCATCTCATCCGTGCAGGTCGAGCCGTACCAGCAGCGCGCGGTGGTCCGTGTCGGACAGATCGATGAACCGCGCGTCCCGTACCGAGAATTCCCCGCTGGCCAGGACATGGTCGATCTGCGTGCCCAGCGGCCTCGGCGCGGCGTGCGGCCAGGACGGGGTGTGCGCCGCACCGCCGTACAGGGCGCTGTCCCGCAGGCCGCCCGCCGCCAGCAGGCGACGGAAGGCCGCGTGGTCGCGCGTGGCGTTGAAGTCGCCCGCGATGATGGTGGGCGGGCCGCCGCGCCCGGCCGCCGCATACGCGCGTATCCGGCCCAGCTCGGTGCGCCAGGCGCCCACCTGGCCCGGGATCGGCGGCAGCGGGTGCGCGAGCTGGAGCCGTACCGTACGGCCGCCGACGCTCGCCCGCGCGCCCGGCATCGCCATCGTGGACGGAATGCCGGCCGTGTCCTCCAGCGGATAAGTGGACAGGATCGCCGAACCCTTGGAACCGTCCTCCCTGACGATGTCGCGGTACGGGTAGACGGCGCGCGGCAGCCGTGCGTCCAGCAGCGCGGAGCAGCGCAGCGAGCACTCCTCCACGAACAGCAGGTCCGGCTTGTGCCCCTGGGCGCTCTCCCGCCCCACCTCGGCGATCAACCCCTCGGTCGCCTGCCCGAACTCCACGTTGGACGTCAGCACGGTCAGCCGCGCCACGACGGGCCCTCGCGGCACGGCGGCGGCGAGCCCGGCCCCGTACGGCCGCGCGAAGAAGGCCGTCACCGCCAGCGCCGCCACCGCCCACAGCACACCGGTCCGCCACCGCAGGGCCGCCGCGCCGACCAGCCCGATCCCCGCGGGCACCAGCAACCACGGCAGCAGCGCGAGCAGTTGCGGTACGGGGGTGACGCCGTCGGTCCCCGCCGCACGGCAGGCCACCACCGCCGACACGGCCAGCAGCAGCAGCGACACGGCGGAGAGGACCGTGGCGCGGACGGCGCGCACCGCCGGAGGGCGCCGGAGCGTGGCTGCCCGCGCATCCGGACGCGCGAGCGACGACATGGGCAACGGCCGACCTCCCCGGGCGGGAACGCGCTCACCGGTAGGCGATGCGAGCGCCGCCGGCCCGGACCGTAGGGCGCGACGCCCGCATCCTTACCCAGGAGCCCGCCGTCCCGCACCCCGTGAACCGGTCGGGCCGCGGCACACTGCCCGGGCGCAGGGACCGGCCCCGGTCATACCGGCCCCGGTCATACCGTCCGATGCCCGCCGTGGCCCCAGGCCAGCGACCAGATCACGAAGACCGAGACCCCGAGCGCCAGGATCGACCAGACCGGCGCGAAGGGCAGGAACATGAACTGCGCGAACACGTTCAGCGACGCGAGCACGATGCCGGTCATCCGGGCCCAGGTGGCACCCCGCAGCACGCCGAGGCCGATCACCACCATCAGCACGCCCAACGCGAGATGTATCCAGCCCCAGCTGGTGATGTTGAACGAGTACACGTAGTTGTGCACCCGCGCGTACACGCTGTCCCTGGCGATCGCGACGATCCCCTGCAGGATGTCCATGATCCCGGAGACCAGGAGCAGTGTGCCGGCGAACAGCGTGCCTCCCGCCGCCCAGGCGGCGGCGCGGTCGTGGTCGTAGTCGTGGTCGTGGTGGTGCCTGCCGTGTCCCGCGCCGTGCCCCGTACCCATGTCGGAGCCCGTTCCGGGAGGAGGAGGTTGTGCGGTGTTGTGGCTCATGAGGCCATGGTGCGCCCAGAACGACAAAAGGGATATTTATCTCTTCTTCACCGGGCGTCCCGGAGGAGCCACCGGCCGCCCGCGAGTTGCGTGCGGGGGTCAGGGGCCTTCCGGTTGCCGCGGCCCTGCGGCGGGTGTGCCCTGGAAGGAGACAGCAGTGGGGGTGGTGGGGGCGTGTGGGAAGGAGTTCCTCGATATGGCCGCTCACGCAGCACCGGCACCGCGGAGGACGTCCGCGGGCCGTGGCGGGATGTTCCACGCCGGCCAGTCGCCACTCGCCATGGGACTGCCCCTCCTCTTCGGCATCGGTTACGGGGCCTACGCGTCCTTCATGGCACGCGGCGGCGGTCCCGCCCGGTACGAGCAACTGTGGCTGGCGCTGGCCTCGGGCATCGCGTTCGCGGCCGTCATGTACGTGCTCCTCTTCACCCAGCACAGGATGAAGCGCGAACTGCGGGCGCCGCTCTGGGGCGTCTTCCTCGGCGCTGCGGTCGGATTCCTGCGCGGGCTGGGCGACTTCAGCATCTACCGGTCGGTTGGGTTCGGGCTGGTGATCGGGGCCGCGGTCACGGTGGTGACGTACTACTGGTGGTACACGCACGAAGAGCGCGCCGACACGAACTCCACCTAGCGGAGGACGTGTTCGCCCGCGAGACGGCGGCGGCCCCCCCCCCCCGGCGGGGGGGCGGCCCCCCCCCCCGCCCGCGGCGGCCGGGGTGGCGCGCGGACGCGAGAGCACGGAGACCTGGCCGGTGGT
>NZ_JAIUKE010000288.1:6423-9033 GCF_020176795.1 Streptomyces sp. 8L | reverse complement strand
CTCCCCCCCCCACACCCACCCCCCCCCCCCCCCCGCGGCCCCGCGCCCCCCCCCCCGCGCGCCCCCCCCCCCCGCCCCCCCCCCCCCCCCCCCCCCCCCCCCCCCCCCCCCCCGCGCTGCCGGGATACGGGCCCGCCGGGCCACGGGCCCACCGGGGCACGGAGTCGTCTGTACGCGGCCGGCAGGTGTGTGCGGAAGGCCCTGGTCAGCGAGTTATCCACAGGCGGCATCCACACCATCACCCACCGTAGTCAGATCCGCGTACGCTGAGGACGGGCAGAGCGACGCACGTCGACGGGGCGCGTGCGCCGCTTGACCTTGCCGCTGGGGGAAGCAGCAGCATCGTTCGGGCCGGGCGGGGACGACCGTGCGGTACGGGGAAGGCGGGGGCGTGATGGCGGACGGCACGGCACGGCTGACGATCGGGGCGTTCGCGCGGGCGAGCGGACTCTCGGCGAAGGCGCTGCGGCGCTACGACGAGTTCGGTCTGCTGCGGCCCGCGCGCGTGGACGGTCTGACCGGCTACCGCTACTACGAGCCGGGGCAGTTGGAGCGTGCCCGACTGGTGGGGTGGCTGCGCCGCATCGGTATGCCGCTGGCCGGGATCGGAGAGGTGTGCGACCTGTTCGCCTCGGACCCGGCGGCGGCGGGCCGGGAGATCGACGCCTACTGGGCGGCCGTCGAGTCCGAGACGGCGGCCCGGCGCGACCTGGCGCGCTTCCTCGTCGACCATCTTTCGGGCGACCCCGCAGGGGCCGCCCGAAAGGGGAACGACGGTGATGGCGGAGACGAAGACGCCCGCGGGAGCGGCGCGCGAGCTCGGGGTCAGGTACGCGTCGCACACGACACGGGGCCACGTCAGGGAGACCAATCAGGACGCGGTGTACGCGGGCGAGCGGCTGTTCGCGGTCGCGGACGGCTACGGGAGGCTGGGCGCCCCGGCGGGGGAGGCGGCCATCGAGGCGCTGCGGGCCCGGCTGCCCGAGGGGCTGGGCGGCGCCGACCTGCTGAACGCGCTCGCGGCCTCGGCGGAGGCGGCGGGCCGGGCGGTCGAGCCGTTCGAGGAATCCGGCACGACGCTCACGGCGCTGGCGTGGACCGGCTCACAGCTCGCGCTCGTGCACATAGGGGACACCCGTGCGTATCTGCTCAGGGAGGGCGAGCTGTTCCTGATCACGCACGACCACACGGTGGTGCAGGCCATGGTCGACGCGGGCGACCTGGACCCGTCGGAGGCGGCGTCGCACCCGCAGCGGGCCATGCTCGTGCGGGCGCTCGCGGGCGGCGGGGCGACGACGGAGGGCACGGGCAGCTTCGACGTGCGGCTGCGGGACACACAGCCGGGCGACCGCTTTCTGCTGTGCTCGGACGGCCTGTCGGCGGTCGTGGCGCAGGACGCGATACGGGAGGCGCTCGCACCCGCCGCGTCCCCGTCTCCCGAGGCCGCGGTGGCGGCGCTGATGTCCCTGGTGGAGGCGGCGGGAGCGCCGGACAACGCGGGCTGCGTGGTGGCCGACGTGGTGGCGCTGTAACGGCGCGGGCGCCCCGTGGGCGCGAACCGCTCCCACGGGGCCCCCCGCCGGGGCACCCGCCCACGCACCCGTCACCGCCGTCTCGCCGCGGCCACCGGCTCAGAGACCCGCCGTCTCAGAGGTCCGCCGCCCCAGAGACCCGCCGTCTCAGAGGCCCGCCAGCAGCTGCTCGAAGGGGACCACTTCGGGCTCCGGGTCCGCCCCGGCGTCCGCCCCCGCCTCCGCGCGTGCGGCGCCCGGTGTCTCCCGTGCCGGCTCGTGGCGCGCGTGCGGAGGGCCGTCGCCGCCCGCCGGGGCCAGCAGCGCCGCGAACTCCCGGCCCGCGCGGGCGATCCGGGCCGGCAGGCCGCCCGCATACGTGTCCGCGCCCGCGCCCCAGTCGTCCGTCGCGGCGAACACGGCCCTGGGCAGGGTCAGCGCGTGCAGATAGGAGAAGAGGGGACGCAGCGCATGCTCCACGACCAGCGAGTGGCGCGCGGTGCCGCCGGTCGCGGCCAGCAGGACCGGCGTACCGCTCAGCGCGTCCGGTTCGACCAGGTCGAAGAAGGACTTGAACAGTCCGCTGTACGACCCGGCGAACACCGGCGTGACCGCGATCAGGCCGTCCGCGCCGGACACCGCCTCCAGTGCTTCGCTCAGCGCCTCCGAGGGCCATCCGGAGACCAGGTTGTTCGCGATGTCGACCGCGAGGTCCCGCAGTTCCACGACGCGTACGTCGACGTCCTGCCCGGCGCCAACCTCTTCGGCCACCGCCGTCACCAGCCGATCGGTGAGGAGCCGCGTCGACGACGGCTTGCTCAGTCCAGCCGTCACGGCCACCAGCTTCAGCTCGTTCATTCCGTTCCTCAACTCCTTCGGTCCCTCAGCCCGTTCCGGTGTCGGCGCCGACGCATCTGGCGACGCCCTTGTCCACGCGCGCTTCCACGCGCGCTTCCGCTCCCACTCCCACTCATGCTCCCGCTCCCGCTCCCCACTCGACGCCCCGGCCGCCCGGCCCCGCCGCGATGCGCGCCCCCCCCCCCCCGGGGGGGGGGGCGCCCCGGGGGGGGGCGGGGGGGGCCGGGGCGGCGGGGGGGGG
>NZ_JAIUKE010000288.1:0-6415 GCF_020176795.1 Streptomyces sp. 8L | reverse complement strand
ACCGGCTGGGGCCCCCCCCCCGCCCCCCCCGCCCCCCCCCGCGCGCCCCCCCCCCCCCCCCCACACACCCCCCCCCCCCCCCCCCCCCCCCCCCGCCGGGGGGGGCCGCCGCGGCGTCTTCGCGGACCGTGCCGTTCAGGCCTTCGAGAGCGCCGGGTGGGCCGGCGGGCCGTCCGGGACGTCGGCGGGCCGTCCGGCCGCGAACTCCTTCCGCAGCACCGGGACGACCTCTTCGCCCAGCAGGTCCAGCTGTTCCAGGACCGTCTTGAGCGGCAGGCCCGCGTGGTCCATCAGGAAGAGCTGCCGCTGGTAGTCGCCGAAGGTCTCCCGGAAGGTCAGCGTCTTCTCGATGACCTCCTGCGGACTGCCCACGGTCAGCGGGGTCTGCTCGGTGAACTCCTCGAGCGACGGACCGTGGCCGTAGACCGGGGCGTTGTCGAAGTAGGGACGGAACTCCCGTATCGCGTCCTGGGACTTCGCCCGCATGAAGACCTGGCCGCCGAGGCCCACGAGGGCCTGCTCCGGGGTGCCGTGCCCGTAGTGGGCGTAGCGGCGCCGGTACAGCTCGATCAGCTTCTGGAAGTGCTGCTTGGGCCAGAAGATGTTGTTGGCGAAGAAGCCGTCGCCGTAGTAGGCGGCCTGCTCTGCGATCTCCGGCGACCTGATGGAACCGTGCCAGACGAACGGCGGCACGCCGTCCAGCGGGCGCGGCGTCGAGGTGAAGCCCTGGAGCGGGGTACGGAACTTCCCGGACCAGTCGACGACGTCCTCGCGCCACAACTGGTGCAGCAGTGCGTAGTTCTCGATCGCGAGCGGGATGCCCTGCCGGATGTCCTTGCCGAACCACGGATACACCGGGCCGGTGTTGCCGCGTCCCATCATGAGGTCCACCCGGCCGCCGGCGAGGTGCTGGAGCATCGCGAAGTCCTCGGCGATCTTCACCGGGTCGTTCGTGGTGATCAGCGTGGTCGAGGTGGAGAGGATCAGGCGTTCCGTCGTCGCCGCGATGTAGCCGAGCATCGTGGTGGGCGAGGACGGCACGAAGGGCGGGTTGTGGTGCTCGCCGGTCGCGAACACGTCGAGTCCGACCTCTTCGGCCTTCCGCGCGATGGCCACCATCGCCTTGATCCGCTCGTGCTCGCTCGGCGTCCGTCCAGTCGTCGGGTCGGCGGTGACGTCACCGACAGTGAAGATCCCGAACTGCATCGCGCACTCACCTTTCGCTGTCTGGTTCCCTGTGCGATCCGCTTTCCGGCCTGGTCCGACCGGGCGCCGCCCCGCACTGCTCAGTTTGTTGAAGCTTGAACTAGCACCGTCAACGGACACACCGCGCCACCTATTCCCACCTTCTCCGCAGCGGGGGCGGGGCGCCCGGCCGGGAGGAGAGCGGATGCCGGGAGCCGGGAGTACCGGGAGCCGGGAGCGCCTGGAGCCGGGAGCGCCGGCAGGCCGAAAGCGTCGGGAGGCCCGGAGGGCCGGCGGGGCGGCCGGAGCGCCGGGAGCAGACGGAAGCGGCCAGGCCGCACGCACCCCGCCCGGCGAGAACCCCGCCGGCCCGGCCCGCGCACGGGCCCCGGCGCGGGCCCCGGGGGCTCTCCGAGGGCTCCCCGAGGGCCTCCGGGGGCCGCCGCGCCGACCGCCCGGCCACCGGCGGTGTCTACACTTGCCCACCTGCGACCGCCCAGCGACCGCTCGGTGATCGTTAAAACCAGCCCGGATGCCCGGACCGAAGGGTAATTGGTGCCTTGATATCCATCGAAGCTGTCAGCAAGAGGTATCCGGACGGCACCGTCGCCGTCGAAGACCTCTCCCTGGAGATTCCCGACCGGTCGATCACCGTCCTCGTCGGGCCGTCCGGCTGCGGCAAGACCACGACTCTCCGCATGATCAACCGCATGATCGAGCTCAGCGGCGGCCGGATCGCCATCGACGGGGAGGACATCCAGCACAAACCCGTCAACGCCCTGCGCCGCTCCATGGGCTACGTGATCCAGAACGCGGGCCTCTTCCAGCACCGCACGATCGTCGACAACATCGGGACCGTGCCGCGCATGCTCGGCTGGTCCAAGGCCAAGGCCCGTGAGCGGTCCATGGAGTTGATGGAGCGCGTCGGCCTCGACACGTCGATGGCGAAGCGCTACCCGTACCAGCTCTCCGGCGGCCAGCAGCAGCGTGTGGGCGTCGCCCGCGCGCTCGCGGCGGACCCGCCGGTGCTCCTGATGGACGAGCCATTCTCGGCGGTCGACCCGGTCGTGCGGCGCGGGTTGCAGGAGGAACTCCTGCGCATCCAGTCCGAGCTGGGCAAGACCATCGTCTTCGTCACCCACGACATCGACGAGGCGATACGCGTCGGCGACATGATCGCCGTGCTGCGCACCGGCGGGAAGCTCGCCCAGTACGCGCCGCCCGACCAGTTGCTCTCCGCGCCCGCCGACGCCGCCGTGGAGGACTTCCTCGGCGCCGACCGCGGCATCCGCGGCCTGTCCTTCTACGGTACGGACGCGCTGCCGGTCGAGCGGGACGGCGTCGTCGCCGTCGACGCGACCCCCGCGCAGGTCTCCTCGCGCGGCGCGGTCGGCCTGCCGTATCTCCTCGTCGTCGGTGTCGACGGCCGGCCACTGGGCTGGGCGGACGCCGACCGGCTGCGGAAGTCCGGCGCCAGGGACGGCGCCGCGCCCCTGCTGGCGCCCGGCCAGACGTTCCGCCACGGCGAGGACTCGCTGCGCGTCGCCCTCGACTGCGCGGTCCTCTCCCCGACCGGCTGGGCCGCCGCCGTGGACCGTGACGGCCGCGCGGTCGGCGTCGTCTCGCAGGAGTCGATCGCCGCCGCGATCCGCGAGGCGCACGCCCGCCGCGGCACCGCCCCGGTGGATGTGGGAGCCGCACGGTGAACGGTTTCTTCACCATGCCGAGCGACCTCCAGCACGGCTACCTGGGGTTGATCGGCCTGCACCTCCAGGAAGCGCTGCTGCCGGTCGCGATCGGCCTCGTCCTCGCACTGCCCATCGCGCAGCTCTGCGTACGCTTCAAGTGGCTCTACCCGCCCGTGCTCTGGGGCACGACGGTGCTCTACGCGATCCCGTCACTGGCGTTCTTCGTCGTGCTGATCGACTACACGGGGCAGACCGAGACCACGGTCGTCATCCCGCTCGCCCTGTACAGCCTGGTGGTGCTCGTCCCGGCCATCGTGGACGGCGTGCGCTCCGTCTCGCCCGAGACCAACGCGGCGGCCGTGGCGATGGGCATCGGCCCCGTACGCCGCTACCTCCAGGTCGAACTGCCCATCGCGGTACCCGCCATCTTCGCGGGCCTCAGGGTCGCGACGGTCTCCAGCATCAGCCTGGTCAGCGTCGGCGCCCTCATCGGCAACCAGGGCGCGCTCGGCAACCTCCTCGCCGACGCGATGTTCTACCACCGGCCGATCCTCGCGGTCAGCTCCGTGGTCACGACCGCCGTGCTCGCGATCCTCGCGGACGCCGTGCTCGTGCTGATCCGGATGCTGCTGACACCGTGGCTGCCCAAGAGCGCCCGAAGGGCCCGGCGCGGCGGCCCCGCCGATCCGGCCCAGGACGGGCCGGGCACCGAGGACGCGGCCGTGCCCGCGCGCGGCGGGCCGCGCGCGGACGGCACGACCGACGTCAGGTCCACCGCGGGGAGCACGCTGTGACGATCTTCCACTTCATCGCCTCGTTCTTCTCCGACGGCGCCCACTGGCACGGGTACGACGGCATCCCGACCCGCCTGGTCGAGCATGTCGAGTACACGCTCATCGCGCTCGGCATCGCCGCCGCCATCGGCCTGCCCGTCGGCCTGATCACGGGCCACTACGGGCGCGGCGGCAACGCCCTCGCCCTGCTGGCGACGGCCGCGCGGGCCCTGCCCAGCTTCGGCCTGCTGGTGCTGCTGTTCGTGCTGATGGGCCTGAGCAAACTGCCGGTGCTGATCCCGCTGGTGGTGCTGGCGGTCCCGCCGATCCTCGTCACGACGTACGAGGCGGTGCGCACCGTCGACCCCGCACCGGTGGACGCCGCCAAGGGCATGGGCATGCACCAGGCGAAAGTGCTGTTCCAGGTCGAGCTGCCGGTCGCGCTGCCGCTGATCCTCAGCGGCCTGCGCTCGGCGGCGATCCAGGTTGTCTCGACGGCCACGATCGCCGCGTACGTGAGCTTCGGCGGTGTGGGCCGGTACATCGTGGACGGCCTCTACCAGCGCAACTACGAGAAAGTGGTGGGCGGCGCGGCCCTCGTCGCCGCGCTGGCGCTCACCACGCTCGGCCTGTTCTGGCTCGCGTCGCGCTTCGCCGTCTCACGGGGCGTACGGGGCGTACGGCAGCCCTGAACGGCCGTCGTACGGACGGACTCCCGGACGCGTGGAGGCCGGGACCAGGTGTCACCCACCCGGTCCCGGCCTCCAGCGCGTGGCTTGCGCCCCGTGCCCCTCGTGTGACGGCGCCTCAGAAGTGGGCCCGCGCCTCCGCCTCCGCCTGTTCCACCCGTTCCAGGGCCAGTTCGAGCACGAGGAGCAGGGTGTCCCGGACCGAACCGCGCTCGCGCGCATCGAAGACCGTGACCGGCACGTGGTCGGAGACGTCCAGCGCCCAGCGCACCTCCTCCAGTTCGTAGTCGACCCTGCCGTCGAAGGCGTTGAGCGCGACCGCGAACGGGATGTCCCGGTTCTCGAAGTAGTCGACGGCCGCGTAGCAGTCGTCCAGGCGGCGCGTGTCCACGATCACCAGCCCGCCGAGCGCGCCCTCCACGATGTCGTCCCACATGAAGCCGAACCGCTCCTGCCCCGGCGTGCCGAACAGGTACAGCTTCAGCGTCGGGTCGATGGTGATGCACCCGAAGTCCATGGCGACCGTGGTCGTCGTCTTGTCCGGGGTGTGGCTCAGATCGTCCACGCCGGCGGCGACCGTGGTGATCGACGCCTCCGTCGTCAGCGGCTCGATCTCGGAGATCGACGCGACCGTCGTCGTCTTGCCCACGCCGAAGCCGCCGGCGATCACCATCTTCACGGGCAGGGGCGGCTGGGAAGTGTCGCCGTCGCTCCCGGCCCCCGTGTCCTGCGGGTCAGCCTTCACGGAGGAACCCCCTGGAATCGGGGACGGTGCGGAGACCATCGATCACCCTTCGCAGAACAGAGGCGTCCTGGGCGGTGTTCGCCCGGGGCACATAGACCCGCAGACGCCCCTGCGCGCGCAGGTCGTCGGCGATGACACGGACCACATTCAGATGCAGGCGCAGTTTCGCGGCGAGTTCCGCGAGCGACTGCGGGCGGCGGCAGGCCGCGATGATGTCGCGGTGCTCGGAGGCGAAGCTGTCGAGCGCGGCGAGCCCGCCCGACGTGGCCACGACCTGCGTCTCGATGGGGATGGGCGGGTCGGCGCCAGGACCAGCCGTCCCCGCGACCCGGCCCGCGGTCAGCAGGAAGGGCCGGACGGGAGACGGCCGGACGCCGCCCGGCTCGTCCGGCATCCCCCCGCCGCCCTCGACCGGTCCTTCAGCCGTCACCTTCGCGATCCTTCCCGGTCCGCCCGGCCCGGCGGACACCGGCCGGGGCCGGTCACCTCGACGGTGAAACGCCCACATTGTTCTTCAGTTCCATGACGAGCTGAGGACTGAGGGCCGCACCGACCCGGTTGGCGAACAGCGTCATCTCGTACGCGATGTTTCCGAGTTTGGCCTCCTTGGAGGCCACGACGCCGAGCACGGCACCATTGCCGATCGAGGACACGAGGACGTGCCCGCTCTCCAGGTCGATGATCACCTTGTTGAGCCCGCCGAGGCCGTAGTTGCCCGACGCCCCCATGGCGAGGCTCGTGATGCCGGACACGATCGCGGCGAGCCGCTCGGAGTCGGCGGGGGCGTCGCGCCGCGACACGGCTATCAGCAGGCCGTCCGACGAGACCGCGATGGCGTCCACGACGCCCGCCGTCTCGGTGGCGAACCGGTTGAGCAGCCAGGTGAAGTCCGCTGCCGCGGCACGTACGTCGGTGGCTTCCGGCGGATTCTGCCCCGCGTCACCTGTCCACATCGTCACTGACCTTTCTTTCCGAACGTTCGGTTCTTACGGGCCTGTCGGGGAGGCGGCCCCACCCGGGCCCGCCTGGGTCACTGCCACTGCCACCGGTGGGAGCGCCACCGGGACCGCTGTCGCGGTGCGCGCGCTCCACCGCGGCCTCGAACTCGTCGATGTCGTCGCGCGCGGCCGGGGCGGCGGCGGGCCGCCACGCCCGCGGCACCGTACGCGGCAGGTCCTCGGCGAAGCGGCCCCTGCCCTGAAGCGTCGCACCGCGCACCCGGCGGCGCAGCGGGCGGGGGGCGTCGGCCGACTGCTCGGCCGGGTGCTGACGGGGCTGCTGGGCCTGTTGGGGCTGCTGGGCCTGTTGGGGCGGCTGCTGCGGCTGCTGACGCTG
>NZ_JAIUKE010000287.1 GCF_020176795.1 Streptomyces sp. 8L | reverse complement strand
CGAGGGTCGTGGGGGCTCACGCGGGGGTCTCGTGCTTGTCGCTGTCCGGCTCGGCCGTGATCTGGTAAGACAGCAACTGCTGGAACAACCCCTGCTGTTGGGAGAGCTGGGCGTAGGTGCCCTCCTGGACGATGCGGCCTTCGTCGAGGACCACGATGCGATCGGCGATGGCGACATTGGTGATGCGGTGGGTCACCAGCAGCACCGCCCGGTCCCGGGCGAGAGTCCGCAGCCGCCGGAAGATGCGGTGCTCGGCGCGGGGGTCAAGGTTGGCCGTCGGCTCGTCGAGGACCAGCAGACCGGCCGGGCGGAAGAACGCCCTGGCCAGAGCGATGCGCTGCCACTGGCCGCCGCTGAGTTCCTCGCCGTTGAGCCACTCGCGGGCCAGGAGAGTGTCCAGGCCGGCACCGAGCTTGTCGACGACCTCGTCGGCGTCGGCTGCCTCGCACGCTTCGCGGACCGCTTCGTCGCCGCGGGCGGTGGGCTGTCCCTGGGTCACGTTCTCGCGCACGGTCAGCGGCCAGTGTGCGTAGTCCTGCGGTACAAGAGCGACCTGCTTCCACAGGGCCTGCGGGTCGGCGTCGCCGGTGGGGACGCCGTCCCACAGCACTTGCCCGTCGGTGGGCAGGTAGAGGCCGCTGACCAGCTTCGACAGCGTCGACTTGCCCGAGCCGTTGAAGCCCACCAGCGCGGTGACCTCGCCCCGCCGCAGGGTGAGAGAGACGCCGGACAGCGCGTCACGGTCCTTGCCGGCGTAGCGGTGCGTGACCGACTTGACTTCGATCGTCTCCGGCGACTCGGGGCAGTGCGGACCCCGGCGCATGCGGAAGCCGCCGGCCTTGTCGAGGAAGCCGGTCCAGTCGTCCATGTACAGCCCGGTCCGTACGGCGCGGGCGCCGATGGCCACCAGGCCGCGGACCGACATGCCGACGGTCTGCAGGGCGAAGACGGCCGTGCCCGCATGTCCGACGGTGATGCGGCCGGTGGCGAGCAGCCACACGACCGCGGCCCACACGATCGCCGACCCCAGCCCTCCGCACACCGCGCCGACCAGGGACATGCGGGCGCCCTGGTCGGCTGCCGCCCGGTCCTCGCGGTTGATACGGGCGACGGTGTGCCGGTAGCGGCCGGAGAGGAAGTCGGCCATGGTGCCGGCGCGGATCTGGTCGGCGGCGTCCTTGGTGTAGATGTGCCAGCGCAGCACCGAGAGCATCCGGTTGTCGCCGTTGCTGCGGAGGTTGGCGAGGTAGCGGACGCGTGCGGCGCTGACCTGGGCGAGGGCCTGGGGCAGGCTGGCGGCGATCAGGAGGGGGAGAAGGACCCAGTGCACGCCGGCCAGGACGATGGCCCCGGCGAGGAAGGCCGCGGCCGAGGCGATCAGGTCCTGGCCCTCGTTGATCAGGTCGCCGGTGACCTGGGCGCCGCGGTCGGCGGCTTCACGGTCGCGGTTGAAATCGGGGTCGTCGTACGCGCACAGCTCGACCTCGGCGCAGCCGGCGAGCAGCATCTGCTCGGCCTCGCGGGACATCAGCGGACTCAGCCGGGAGGACAGCCAGTTGACGGTGATGCCGAGGAGCGCGCGCACGCCGGCGGCCCCGGCGAGAAGGGCAACCGAGGGCCACGCCTGGAGGAGGCGGTGATAGACGCCTCCGTCGCGCAGCAGGGCGGTCAGGGTGCCGGAGATGGCGACCAGGCCCAGTGCCTGCATCACGCCGGTGACGGCCTGGCACAGCAGGAGGCCGAGGGCCGCCCGTCGGTCGACGCGCCAGGCGAGGGCGAGTGAGCGGCGCACCAACTGCGGAAGGCGGCGGGCCATGTCACGCATCCGGATCGAGCGGCCGGCTGCCTCACGGCTGCCGGTCAGGTCGACGTACCGCATCTGCGGCTCGGGATCGGGCTCAGGCACGCCGGCCGCCGCCGAGGGGGCGGTGGAGGACGGCGCAGTGGTGGTTCGCGGTCTCGGAACGGTGCCGGCTGATACGTCGGTGGGCTCACTCATGCCGCACACCCCATGTCCGGGACTTCTGAGGCGAGAGCGCCGTCAACGCTGTGCGCGATCGCGCCGGGCCGCCGTTCGATTCCGGGAGGCTGCGGTAAGAGGGCGGGGGTGGGGCACATGGAGTCCTCCGTCTGAGCGTCGGTGTGGCACTGATGCTCTAAAAACGCGGTGGATCTGGTCCCGTAACGGTCCGTCCGGAGGGCATTTCGTGAACACGAGTTCCCATGCTGGGCTCGGGCCGTGCGGGCTCTGGGGTGTTGCCGCTCAAACTCGTTCGATCAGGTCGGGTCACTCCTTCGGGGGATTGACGCCGCACTACACCGGCGTCACCTCCGTCGAGACCTCCCTCGACGACGTCGACACCCGCCACCCCGACCTCGCCCGGTTGGTCGGCGACGGTTCCGTGGCCGTCTACAGCGTGAACCGCTCCCTCGTCGCCCAGCGCAACAGCGGCGGCCACGTCAAGGTGTACGCCAAGTTCCGCGCACCGCTGGACTGGCACACCAACCTGGACCTGGCCGACGTCGAGGCTGTGCGATCGAGCCTGCTGGCTCTGTTCGACGGCTGGGCCACACCCCTCCTCGACCTCCTCCGCCACGGCACCGCTTTCGCCCACCGCCCCTTCTACGCCCTGCCCGTGTCCCACACCTGGACCCACGTCCCCGGGGTGACGCTCCTGGGCGACGCCGCCCATCTGATGCCCCCATTGGGGGCGGGTGCGAACCTCGCGATGATGGAAGGCGCCGAACTCGCCGAGTCCATCGCCGCCGGCCCTGGGGATCTGGACAAAGCCGTCCGCGCCTTCCAGGAAAAGATGTGGGCACGAGCCGGCGGGTGGGCGAGGATCACGACGGCCGGCCTGGAACGCCTCGTGAGCCCAGACCCGGCCGAGGCCCTCGCCCACTTCGACCAAGTCCAGCCATCCTGACTGCCAAACGCGGGGCACCCGCACCAACAGAGCTCCCCATGGCATCACGGGACAGTACGGCACCGCCGCGGTCTCTTCGAGTGAAGGTTCCGAGTCCGTCGGCCTTGTGCCGTGGCTGGGCGCTCTTAGTGAGCGAACGCGGCTCCGCACTGCTCGGCGGCGGCAGCCACTCTGGACGCCGCCGCGGCGGTGAACGCGGTACTGATCGGCGACACACCGGCGGATGTCGAAGGCGCGCGAGAGCACGGTGTGAGGACGAAGCACGTCCCTGGAGCCCTGCGGATCTCGCCTCATGACGGCGCGCTGTACCTTGCTCCGCCAGGCAACGTCCACTTGGCTGCAACTGCCTGTTACGCGTCCCTGCTGTACGTCACGCCGACCGGTAAATGTGCCGTTCGGACACGAGGCCACAGACAGGGGGACCGGCACGCGGGAGCCTGGTAATGCGTGACGGCACGGTGCGCCCGCGGTCAGAACTCGGCCAAGCAAGGCGGCCCTTGGAGCCCCTGAAGCGCCCGTCAAGTGCTCCTGTCGTGCTGGGGCGCGGCAGCGGCGTGGGGGCCTCGCGTCGTCGCAGGCCGGGGGAGCGCCAACGGCCGGCGCAGGTTACGGGCCCGGGGCCGTTCCGAACGCGGTGGCCGGTCCGGGCCGTTCGGCGGCGCCGGTCGCGTCCTTACGCAGGAGGAACCGTCGCCAGCGCCTCGTTCAGGTGGTGCTCGGCGATCTCTCGCATGAATTGCCGGTGG
Organism: Streptomyces sp. 8L; assembly: GCF_020176795.1. Classification (GTDB taxonomy): domain Bacteria; phylum Actinomycetota; class Actinomycetes; order Streptomycetales; family Streptomycetaceae; genus Streptomyces. The sequence goes on along the minus strand of NZ_JAIUKE010000287.1, from coordinate 12,424 downwards.
GGGAAGTCTCCGTCGAGCAGACGCAGCGGGCCGGCTGTCAGGGACAGGTGCTGGGTGAGTTTGTAGAGGGCGAGGCGGTCCTCGTCGAGGGCGTCCACCGCCAGTTGCCGGTACTGGTCCTCGGTGTGGCGGAGGCGCAGGAACGCGTGCTCCCACTCGACGTCGAAGTACAGCAGGTTCTCGATGTCGATCACGACGGGACGGCCGTCCCGGTCGACCATGACGTGGTCCAGGCCCAGTTCACCGTGGACGACGCTGTACTCGGCGCGTGGCCGTACTGCCGCGGTCAGTTGGCGCAGCCGGTCCTCCAACTGGGCGGCGGCGTCAGCGATCCTGTGATCGCGGGTGGCCGCCTCGGTGAGGCAGCGCAGCGCGAAGGCGAGTGCGGCCTGCTCGCAGGAGGCCGCCCGCGACGTGCCGCCCGCGTCGATCCGGGCCACCTTCCCGAAGGACGGCGCCCGGTGCCGCCCGCAGGGTCGCCAGGCTCTCGGCGAGGCGCCGCATGACCGGCTCCGCGGCCCGAGGGTCGCGGACGCGCAGGTCCATCAGGTCTCCGCCGGGCACGTCCTCGACGATCGCGAGGTCGGCCGGGCAGTGGGCGCGGTAACGGTCGATCAGGTGAACCTCAAGGACCCGAAGGCCCAGCGCCTCCAGCCGCGCGTGCGCCGCCTCGAACAGGTCGAGCCCGGTGCCGGGCGAGAACGGGTCGGCGAGGTCACCGTCATGCTCGGTCACCGGCCAGTAGTTCTCGGAGTCCTCCCACAGATAGGCGATCGCGGTCTCGGCGTCGTCCATCGTCAGCCGGTACACGCCCTTCGTGGTCCCGCCCGCGACCCGCTCGACCGCCTCCAGCCGCCGCCCGCCGCCCAGCGCGGCCCGCGCTGCATCGGCCAGCTGGTCCTGCGTCACTTTCCTGGGTGCCACGCCCGTAACCCGCCTTCCACCTCGGCAACCGGGGCACCCTACGCGAACCGTCGTTCAACTCCGAGGGAATTCCGAGGGAGTGGCGTCGGTGCGGGGCCGCGGGCCGGACCTGCGACGACGCCATGTGCCGCGGGTCGGCCCTTGCGCCGGCGCCATGTCTCGGAAACACTCCCGCCCGGGACGCGGCCGGCCGCGTAAGGGCACGCGCTGAACCTGGCGACGGCGGCGGTCACGTCCCGGATACTGGTCGCCCATGGATGAGGTCGAAGTCGTCGTCGCCCATTCCGCGCGTGCGACCCTGCGCGTCGGCGACGTGTTCTTGAAGGTGGACGCCGATCAGGCGCGCGTCGACGCCGAGGTCGAGGCGATGGCCCTCGCGCCGGTCCCGACCCCGGAGCTCCTGTGGCGCAAGCCGCCCGTGCTCGCGATCGCCGCACTTCCGGGGACGACGCTCGGGCGCCTCGGCGGGCCGTCGACCGGGTCACCTGCGGCGTGGGCCGCGGCGGGCGCCGCCATCCGGAAGCTGCACGACGCTCCGCCGCCGCCCCGGCCCGGCCGGGCGGGCCGGAGCGCCGTCGCGCTGAGGGCGGAGCTCGACGGCGAGTGCGAGCTGCTGCTGACGAACGGCCTCCTGCCCGCTGACCTGGTCTCCCGCAACCGCCGTGTCGCCGAGGCCGCACTTCGGCCGTGGACTCCGGCGTTCACACACGGCGACCTCCAGATCGCGCACGTATTCGTCGACGGCACCGAGATCACGGGCATCATCGACTGGTCGGAGGCGGGCCAGGGCGATGCCCTGTACGACCTCGCCACCTTCACGCTCGGACACGAGCAACACCTTGATGATGTCCTCGCCGGCTATGGCACCGGCGTCGACGTCGGCGTGATCCAGGCGTGGTGGTCGTTGCGGAGCCTGCTGGTGGTCCGCTGGCTGATCGAGCACGGCTTCGACCCCTTCGCGCCGGGCTGCGAGGTCGACGTGCTGAGATCCCGGATGTGAGGGGGCGCGGGCCCGCGGGCCGCGCCGCCGCCGAGGGGACGTCCCTATCGCGCCCTGACCGTCAAGATGGTCTCGACCGGGCGGCGCGGTGTCGGAGGTCCGGAGGGACCGTAACCGAGGCGGAGGACCATGTGCACCGCGCCCATGGTGGACCGGGGATCGCGTGCGAACCGGCGCAGCTCGCGCCATTCCAGCGCCTGCGAGGTGAGAGACGTCGCCAGGCCCCGTGACGTGGCCTCCAGGAGGACCCGCCCGAGGGCCTGCCCGGCGACAAGCCAGTCGCGGGCGCTGTCACCGCTGGTTCCGAGGAGGGCGATCTGCGGGAAACGCTCGAATTCGGCCCTGCCACGTCCGGGCACCGCCGCCCCGTCGGCGAAGTCGCGTACGGGGGCTCGGCCGTACCGGCGACTGGGGCCGAGAGCGTACGAAGGCACTCCGTCCTGTGCCGCCAGGCTCTTCTCCGTCAGCCGCGTCCAGCGCGCGAGTTCGGCCCTGGCCCGCGGGTCGGCATGTTGCTTCTGCTCCGCTTCGTCGACAAGGTCGAGTACCGATTCGACGTGCCAGGGATCGGGGAAGAGGAGGCGCGCTCCCTCCGTCCCGGCCGCGTCGACGAGCGCCTGCCGCAGGTCGTCGGGGACCGGGCGTTCCGAGAAGGGCTCGCGACTCGTGCGGCGGCGCGCGATGGCGGGGAAGAGACGGCCGTCGGGGGAGGCGCGGCCAGGGGCGCGGGTCAGGCACACCCGTGCCAGAAGGCCGGGATCGTCGGGTTCGGGCAGCAGTACGTGATCGGCCCGCCAGCCGTAGTAGGCGGCGGCCACGCGGAGCGTGAACAGGGCGGCGCCGCAGCTCAGCCGCGTGCCCCGGCCCCGTGGGTCCGTGACGGGCATCGTGCGTGCGGGGTCGGCGCGCAGGTCGAGGAGGCCGTCGGCCGCCGCGAACTCGAAGAGCCACGGCTGAGCGTTGTGCATCGACGGTGCCATGGATGCGGCGGCGACCAGGCCGCGCACGCCGGCGACGGGCGGGGTAGCCATCTCTCTCCCTCTCAGCCCTGGGTGCCTCACCGCCCGGCTGCCATGAGCGGCCTCGTCCCCGTGCTCATCCCTTGAGGGAAGTACCTCATCCCCTGAGGGAAGCAGCAGGGGGCGCGACGGCACCGCGTCCAGGACGGCAGGACGGGTGGTCGGGTGGACCGATGGGCGGGTGGATGGGCGGATGACTTCAGGCTGACGCGATACGCGAGGAGGCGCATGAGCCGATCGGTCCTTTCTTCGGGCCGGACCGACCCTCGGAAACCCTTGGCCGGGTCTGATCAGCCCGCGGTCCGGTCCCCTCCGGCCCTGCCGCACGGGTGTCGTCGCTGCGAGCCTCGGGGTGAGGAACCTGGAGGTGGAGCATGGACAGCGCAGTACAGAAAGAACATCGTGTTGTCGTCGGAGTGGACGGCTCGGACTCGTCGAAGGAAGCCCTGAGGTGGGCGGTTTCCCAGGCGGAGGCCACCGGCGCGACCGTTGACGCGGTCACCACCTGGGAGTTTCCGGTCACCGGCTGGACCCCTGGAGTGACGAACGGGCAGTTCGCCGAATGGGCCGAGCAGACCCTGAACGAGAGCGTCGACGACGTGGTGGGGCCGGGAGCGCCCGTCGAGGTCCGCAGGACCGTGCAGTGCGGGAATGCCGCGCAAGTGCTGATCGACACGGCCAAGGGGGCGGATCTGCTCGTGGTGGGCAGCCGTGGCCATGGTGGATTCGCGGGCGCGCTGCTCGGTTCGGTGGGGCAGCACTGCGCCCAGCACGCCGACTGCCCCGTCGTGATAATCCGCGGCGAGACCGGCGGGCACGGGGCGCGATGACGCGTCCGGAAGCCCGGGGGCCCGATGAGCGCGGGGTCGCGGGGTCGCAGGGTCGCAGGGTCGCGGGAAGAGTCCGGAGGCATCCGTACGGGGACGTCTCCGGCCGGTCACGCCGTTGGCCGCCGGGTGGCGGCTGAGCGCGGCCACGGGACCGCCCGGCCGCCGATTGTCCGGGCCGTCCGGCCCCGGCCCTGGCCCTGGCGGCCCTGTCGCCGCTCGACCCCCGCCCCGGACGCTTGACGTCAAGCGAGTGTGAGTACCTGGAGGTGGACGGACCATGGCGCGTTCGATCGTTGTCGGCGTCGACGGATCGCCGGAGAGCCTCGCGGCCGTCGAATGGGCCGCCGACGAGGCAGTCGCGCGGCAGCAGCCTCTCCGGCTCCTGCACGCGTGGGGCTACGGTCCCGCCCCGAACGCGTCCTGGCAGGCGGCGGAGAGCCAGCGGGCCTGGGGCAACCATTTCCTCGACGAGGCCCTGACCCGTGTCAGGACGCGGCAGCCCGAGCTGGAACCGGAAGCGGACCTGGTGCCGGGGGCGGCCGCCGAGGTGCTGGAGTCCTCCGACGAGGAGACGGCTCTGCTGGTGCTCGGGTCCCGGGGGGCCGGCATCGTCTCGGGGTTCCTCGTCGGGTCTGTGGCCCTGGGCGTCGTCGCCGCCGCACGGTGCCCCGTGGTCCTCGTACGCGCTGCCCAGCCCGTCCCGGAGGGACCGAACGAAGGCGACGTGGTGCTGGGCGTCGATCTCGACCACCGCACCGACGCCCTTTTCGAGTTCTCGTTCGAAGCCGCACGGGTGCGGGGCAGCGCTCTGACCGTGGTCCACGCCTACCCGGTGCCCTCGCCCTACGGCGTGGCGCCAGGTGAGAGCCACGCCGCCACGACGTCCGACATGTTCGCGGAGAGTTACCAGCGCCTGCTCGACGCGCTCAGCCCTTGGCAGGGGAAGAACCCCGACATCCACGTGCGCCCGATCGCCGAAGCGGGGCACGCGACTCCGGTACTGCTCGATGCGGCCCGAGGCGCGTCGTTGTGCGTCATAGGCCGTCGCGAACGGACTCGGGGGCCGGGCCCGCGCCTCGGGGCCGTCGACTACGGGGTCATGCACCACGCGGCGTGCCCGGTCGCGGTCGTGCCGCACGCGTAGCGTCACGGCACGGGCCCCACGAGGCGCCTGGAGCGTGCTTCTCGTACGGGGCGGGACGGCCGCTGGCGGTGCTTGGGTCCGACAGGCGGAAGGCAGGTGCCTCGGGCAGGCGGAAGGCAGGTGCCTGCCTCCGCCCCTGTAGGGGACCGAACGGCCCTGGCGGCGGGCCGAGCGCGGGAGCACCCTGGTGGGGTGCGTGGGGTGCGTGTGTACTCGGGCGGCGTGTGTTCCCGGCGGGAGGCCGATGATGGGACAGCAGGATGTGAGTGCCGCGGCCAAGGGGCCTGTTCGTGTCTTCCTGCTGGATGACCACGAGGTGGTCAGGAGGGGGCTTCGCGATCTGCTGGACGCCGAGGACGACATCGAGGTCGTGGGGGAGGCGGCCACGATGGAACAGGCCCTCGCCCGGGGGCCCGCGCTGCGCCCGGACGTGGCCGTACTCGACGTACGGCTGCCCGACGGCGACGGCGTCACGGTCTGCCGTGAGCTGCGCTCCAGGATGCCGTCCCTCGCCTGCCTGATGCTGACCTCGTTCGACGACGACGACGCCCTCCTCGACGCGATCATGGCCGGCGCCTCCGGCTATGTGCTCAAGAACCTCAAGGGCTCGGAGCTGCTGTCCGCGGTCCGTACCGTCGCCTCCGGCAGGTCCATGCTGGACCCGTCGACCACGGGGCGCCTCATGAGCAGCCTCCGCGGCGAGGGCGAGGACACCCACGCGGAGCCGGAGGCGCTCGCGTCCTTGACACCGAGGGAACGGGAGATCCTGGACCTCATCGGAGAGGGACTGACCAACGCGCAGATCGGTGAGCGGCTCTTCCTCTCGGAGAAGACCGTCAAGAACAACATCTCGCGGCTGCTGGCCAAGCTCGGCGTGGAACGACGCATCCAGGCGGCCGTACTGGCCGCTCAGGCCGACAACCGGGCCTGACTCAAGCGGTGGGCGCCCGCGGGGACCCCCGAGACGGGCTCGCGGGGACCGATCGCTCCTGCATGGCGGGAACGTGCCATACGAGCCGGGCGGCGGGCTTGCGGGGACCTCGGATCACTCCGGCATCGCGGGTACGCGCCATACGAGCCGGGCGGCGGGCGCGCGGGGACCTCGGATCACTCCCGCATCGCGGGAACGCGCCATACGAGTCGGGTGCCTTTTCCGGGCGCGGTGTCCACCGTCATGCGGCCGTGCAGCTCGTTCGCCCGGTCGGCCATGTTGCGCAGACCGCTGCGGTGTTCCGGATGCCGCATGCCGATGCCGTCGTCCTTGACCGTGAGGGTCAACGTCCCCGCCCGGACGGTCAGCGACAACTCCACGGAGGAGGCGTGCGCGTGCCGGGCCACATTGGTGAGCGCCTCGCTCAGCACCGCGACGGCGTTGTCCGCGACCCGAGCCGACACATCCGTGTCGATCAGCCCCTCCATACGCAGGGCAGGCATGAATCCGACGGTCGTGGCGGCCTTCTCGACGAGGGCCGCCGTACGGGCCCGAAGGCCGGTCCTGCGCCGTGCGTCGGGCGACCGGAGCCCGAAGATGGTCGAGCGGATGATCTTGATGGTCTCGTCGAGATCATCCACGGACCGTCCCAGCCGCTCCGTCGCCTCCTCGTGATCGACGAAGCGCATGGCGCTCTGGACCGTCATACCGATCGCGAACAGACGCTGGATCGCGAGGTCGTGCAAATCCTTCGCGATGCGGTCGTGATCCCGCAGCAGTGTGATCTGCTCGGCCTCGCGCCGCCGTTCGGCGAGTTCCATCGCCAGCGCGGCCTGCCCCGCGAACGCCATGAGCGGCTCCGTCTCCACCCGGGTGAAGCCGGGATGGCGTGCCGCCCGGGCGAGCATGATCACTCCACGGGGGCACTCCCCGCTTCCCATGGGGACCGCCACGGCCGGCCCGAGCCCGGCCCACCTCGCCCTACCGGCCGTGACCCGGGGATCGTGCTCGACGTCCGTGCTGGTGAGGGGGGCGCGTGCACCGATCGCGCTCCCCATGAAAGAGCCCTTCCTCGGCAGGACCAGGCCCTGGTGGTCCTCGGCCGCGATACCCGAGGCGAGAAGCACATGCAGGTCGTCCGAGTGGGGCAGCGGCAGGGCTACGGCACCGAGATCCGCGTCGAGGATCGAGCGGGCCCGGTCCAGCATCAGGGCCAGGACATCCGTGTCGTCCGAGCCCGAGAGGAGTTCGGCCACGATGTCGGCGTTGGTTTCCAGCCAGTTGCGCTGGTAACGGCTCTGTTCGTAAAGCCTGGCGTTCTCGATGGCGGTGCCCGCGGCGTTCGCCAGCGTTGCCAGGAGAGCCTCGTCCTCCTCCTCGAAATCGCCCCTGCCCCGCTTCTCGGTCAGATAGAGGTTGCCGTAGACCTCGTCCCTCACTTTGATCGGCACACCGAGGAAGGAGTGCATGGGCGGGTGGTTGGGCGGGAATCCCGACGCCGAGGGGTGCTGGGCCAGGTCGTTCAACCGAAGGGTGCGGGGGTAGCGGATCAGTTCCCCGAGCAGCCCGTGCCCGGTCGGGAGCCGTCCGATCGCGTCGTACTCGTCCGCGCTCAGCCCCACGGTGATGAACTGCGTGAGTTGCTGATTCTCGCCGATGACGCCGAGGGCGCCGTACTCCGCGTCCACGAGGTCCACGGCCGTCTCCACGATGCGGTGGAGGACGTGGGGGAGCTCAAGGCCTTTACCGACGGTGAGCATCGCGTCGAGCAGCCCTGTTCCGCCGCCGGGCGCCGCCGGTGCCTGCTTCCCGCCCTCTTTTCGCCGGCCAGGGCCCCCCGGAACCCCGCTGCGGTGGTTCTCTCCGGTCACAGAGCACCCACTCACGATCGTCCGTGTGAAGGCCAGGCGCGTTACGGTCCGGCTCTCACGATAGACCGCTGTGCGGGTTCCAGCACGGCAGTGTGCGGCGGCCCGGACGACGACGTCATCGGAATCCCTGGTCAGGGCGCCGGCGGCCTCGTCCCGGACCGGCTCTGGGGCCCACGTGACCACGTGCTCGCACGGGCCACCCACCTTCGCCGCGTGCTCCGTGGCGCTCACACACTCCTAGGTGATCTCGACACGGCGTCCGGTGATGCGGGTCGGTACGACGCAGACCCAGTGCCGCCGGCCCTCCCCGGCCCAGGGCAGTGTGTACGCGCGTTCATCCAGGGAGCGCGCCTCGGAGCGGCCGACCCGTCGGGCCGTGCCGGCGACGTTCACACTCCAGCCCTGGCGCCACACATCGTCCACGTGGTCCGTCTCGAAGGCCACCTCTTGGCCTTCTGGCAGGTCGGCCGCGCCGGCGGGGCGGGTTCTGTAGGCGAGGACCTCGCCGGTGAACAAGTAGTTCACCGGGATGATCGCCGGCCCTTGTCCGGTGTGTACGGACACACGTCCCACTCCGTGCGTCGACAGCAGTGTGCGGCACTCCCGCTGGGAGAGAACCACCAATTCGGCCCGCCGCGATGCCGTGGCCCTTCCGGGTGGCCAGCCGGCGCCGGCGAGCGCCGGGACCGTCGTCTCCAGAGCGTCGGCCAGACGCAGGAGGAAGGAGATCCCGGGCATCCCGGCTTGCTCCTCGATGTAGCGCACATAGCCGATGGTCGAGCCGGTCCGTTCTGCCACCTGCTCGCGGGTGAGGCCGAGTTGCTCGCGACGGCCGGCCGTCCTGCGCCCAAGGTCGCTGCGCTGCCGCCCGGATGGCGCGTGGTCGCGGTACGTGTCCCCTCGCGCGTGCTCGGTCACACTCAACACCTCCCTGGGGAAGCCCGGTTCCTTGGCACCGAGGTGGTGCCCCGATGCTCCAGGGTGGTCGTCGGTGCCCTCGCTGCCGAGGCCCGACGGGTACCGTTCCGTGGGCCGAGAGGACCGGGACACCCCGGCGAGGGACCTTCCCGGCGGCGGGACCTGTGGCCCCGGGGACTGACCGGTCCGGCCCTGAGGAGGGACACACCGCGGGTGACAGCCTGGTGTGTGAGAGCGGCCGGTCGTGAGGAGTGAACATGACACAGCTGTCGCACCGTCGCGAAGTCCTCGTCGGGCTCGACCCGGCGCGGTCGAACCTGCTGCCCCTGATCTGGGCTGTCGAGGAGGCGCGGCGAAAAGGGCTCGACGTGCGTCTCCTCCTCGCGGTGCCGCCCCGCCACGACACGCAGCACGTGGACACGGAGCCGCAACACCGGCACCGTACCGCGCAGGGCACGGCCGTGATCGAGAACGCCGTCGGATACGTCCGGGCACTCGACCGCGAGGTCCGCGTCGACGCCGAGCTCGTCGACGGATTCCCCGCGCCGGAACTGTGCCGCAGGTCGGCGTCCGCCCGGTGCACCGTGCTCGGCTCCCGCGGACTCGGCCATGTCGCGGGCGCCATGAGTCCGGGTTCGGTGGTGCTGCCCGTGTGCGCCCACGCGGAAAGCCCGGTAGCGGTGGTGCTCGCGCCCGAACACGTCACCCAGGAGCCCCGGTTCGTCGCGGTCGGGCTCACGGACGGCAGCTCCCGGTCCGCGCTCGCGGAGGCCTACGAGCAGGCCTCCTTCGCGGCGGCGAGCCTGGAGGCCTTCTGGCTGACCCAGGCGTCGGACGCCTACGCCTCGAATGACCCGACACGTCGCCCGACGGGTCGCCTGACGGGCCACTCGAAAGGCCATGAGGGCCCCGCGGCACCCCGGCGGCTCCTCTCCGAGGCACTCGCCGGGGAGGGCGAGCGGTTTCCCGATGTCCACGTGGAACGGGAGATCATGTCCGCGACGCCCGTCGAGGACCTGCTGCACGCGTGTGATCACGCGCTGTCCGTCGTGGTGTGCCGCAAGGGCGACAAGGGCCCTTCGGGCGTGAGGCTCGGGGGCGCCGTGCGGACTCTTCTGCGCGAAGCCCGGTGTCCGGTCATCGTTGTGCCCCCTCGGGAGGAGTGAGTACGCCGTACTCGCCCCGCCCGGAGCCGAGCCGCGCGGAGCGGGTCGGGGAGTCCCGGAGCGGGTCGGGCAGTTGGAGCCCGAACACACGTCGGAGCCGGGCCATCGGGCCTGGCCGGCGGGCGAGTTGGAATCGGGCCCCCTCGCGGGACCACGGAAAACACACCGGGGGCGGACCGGGGGCCCTGGAGGTCGCCATCACGCCATCTAGCGTGCGGTGTCACCCGCCGTGGCTTTGGAAGCGTCCGCGCCCGGCGCGTGGACGAGGCAGGTGACCGTGACGACCCCGTCGACACTCGTGCAGAGGCGCTCGATGACCGGGATCAGGTTCTCGTCCTCCACGCTGCCGCGCAAGGTCACCTGTCCTCCCGAGACGTCGACCGCGATCTGTCCCGGGCCGAGGTGCAGCAGATCGTAGAGAATGGTGCGCTTGATCTCGTACTGGAGCGCGCTGTCCTGCCGGAGGAAGACACGCAACAGGTCGCCGCGGCTGACGATGCCGACGAGACGGTCCGTCTCGTCCACCACCGGCAGGCGCTTGACCTCCGCGTCCGCCATCAGGCGGGCGGCCTCCACCACGGTCCATTCCGGGCGCGCGCACCGTGGCGGAGACGACATGACCTCTTCGGCCGTGGCTGCTTCTGCCTTCGCCCCGTTGCCGCCTCCCGCCGCCGAGGGCGCTGTCCGGCCGAGGAGGCCGGGCTGGTCGGCGGGGTCCGGCCGGTCGGCCTCCTTGCGCAGCAGGTCCGCCTCGGAGACCACGCCCGTCGGCCGTCCGGCGGCGTCGATCACCGGGACCGCGCTGACGTCCTGGTCGGCGAGCAGGCGCGCGATCTCCTTGAACGGTGTGTCGGTTCGTACGCTCACAACGTTCCGTGTCATGAGCTCGCTGATCGTCCGGTGCTTCATGTCCTCACTCCCTCGGCGGACGCGGGTACGGCCGGTCGGCTTCAGTCCAACTGTGTGCGGGTCCCTGGGCAGGAGGCATGAGCCGAACGGCCCTTTCGGGGACCGAGCGGTCCGTGGACGAACCCCGGGAGGCGGGCCGATCCTGGGTGTTCGGGGACTTCGGGGTGTTCGGGGACTTCGACAAGGCGGGCCGCCTTCCGTACGGCCGCGGTGGGCCGGGCCGTCCGGAGAACCGGGAGCGGCTCCGGCCGACGTGCCGCGGGCCGGGCTCGCTCCCTGAGCGGTGTGTCCGCCGGGAGATGGGTGGGAGGAGAGCATGGCGGAGCGAGCTGTCACCGCTGGGGAGATGATGGTGCTGGCGGTGACCGCGGTGGGCCCCGGCAGCCCGCAGTGTGACGTCCTGCGCCGGATGAACGAGTGGCAGGTCAGGACGGTCCCCGTGGTGGCCGGCGACGGGCGTGTCGTCGGCGTGTGGAGTGCCTCGGAAACGGATACGCCGCCGCCCGGCGACGATGTGATGCCCTCCCCGGCCGCCGCGGCGAAGGCCGGCCCTGCGCTCACGGTCGGGACCGACGCGACGGTGGACGCGGCGAGGCGGCTGATGAGCAGTTGGGAGCTCGACGAGGTCCCTGTCACCGACCGGGAGGGTCATCTGATGGGCATGCTCGCTCCGTTGCCCTCGTGAGGCGGGGAACAGCCGCCCGTGGTGCGGGGAATAGCCGCCCGTGGTGCGGGAAACAACCGTCCGTGGTGCGGGGAACGGCCGCCCGTGATGCGGAAAACAGCCGGCCGTGAGGTGGGGAACAACCGCCCGTGATGCAAGGCACGGCCGGGTCGTCTACGCCTGGACGAGGACGGTGAGCCATTCCGCTTCATGCGGCCGATACCCGTAACGGTGCGCCAGCCCCGACACGATCGCCGGAACGTGGCCCGCTCCGTAGACGACGGCCACCCGGATCGGCTCGTCGCCGCGCTCCGCGTGGATCTCGCCGAGCGCGTCGAGCAACCGCTGGTCGCGCCGGTCGGTCAGCGCGTGCTCCACAGGATGGTCGGCCAGCATCTCGGCACGCAGGGTCGACGGCAGGTCTTCGACCACCAGGTCCTCGTCAAGGAAGGCGCCCGGACCGCGCAGCGCGAACACCAGACCCATCACCGGAGCTGCGACCATGAGCAGCAGGTACAGCCACCGCGGCAGCTCCCTCAAGTCCGCCATGGCCTCCGCGGCGGTCAGATCCGGGTGGATGACCGGCACGTCCCCGGGAAGCAGCAGTTCCTCGCGCTGCTCTTGCAACCCGTTGCGCCGCCGGCGCGGGGCGAACCGGTACGCGAGGGTGAGGGCACTGAGTCCGGCCGACCTGCCCCGGACTCCCTCGATGACGATGAGGTCGCATCGCCCGAGCCTGGTGCGTACCTGGGAGTAGAACGTCGGCGACGCCACATGCTGCATCGGGAAGATCACGAACTCAAGTGGCGTCCCCCTCCGCCGCATGGTGATCACGGCGGATCTGATCGCGTAGCCGGTCACTTCGACGATCTGCATGGCTTCCCCCTCGGCGAGCCGCGCCCGGCGCCTCGCACCCGTATCAGGACACGAGTCCGCCCGGGGCCGCGGTTCCCTCCCGGCGCGAGCCGTCGCGCCGGGCGACGCGATGGCGCGTACGGGAACCACCGGGCCGGGTATTGCCGTTGCCCAGCCCGAAGGCGTTTGGAAA
>NZ_JAIUKE010000286.1 GCF_020176795.1 Streptomyces sp. 8L | reverse complement strand
CCACCGGGTTGGTGCCGGTGGCGCCCGGCGCGCCGCCCGCGGGGGCCGTAACCCCGGCGGCCGTGGCGGCGGTGGAGGCCGCGGCGTCCTCCGCCTGGGCGCCTTCCGGCGCGGCTTCGGCCCGTTCGGCGGCCGCCGCTGACTTCGTCGACTCTGAGTCCGTCATGCCGCGAGGGTATTCCGCGGCGACCGCTTTGGGTACCCGGCGGTAACCTTCTTCACCCCCCGCTCACAATGTTGCCAGCGAACGGTGGCACGAACGCGGCGGCCGGGTCACCCGACCGGGTCGGGCGAGCTGTCACCTCCGGCACCCGGGTCCGGCGGGGGCTGCCAGCCGCGCAGGACCGTGGAGAACGCCGCGTCGGTCCAGTCCGACGTGGGTCCCGACATGTACAGGGCGTACTCGGCGCCCGTATCGCCGTCCACGTACATGAGATCCGCGGCCGTACGCGGGCCCGGCACACCCTGGCTCGCGGACTGGTCCCAGGTGAACTTCCAGCGCGCGGCGAGCTTCTGGTCCCGGTAGGTGTCGGGGCCCATCATGATCTTGTGGTAGCCGGGCAGCCCGCCGACCTTGCCGCCCGAGCCCTCCAGGTTCTTGAGGTGGTCGAGCGGGGTCGGGAAGTCGGGCTGCGTGTCGATGCTGATCCGGACGAAGTGCTTGTCGTCGTCCGGGCTGTAGTCGATGGTGCTGCCGCCCTGCACACGCACGTACCCCTTGGGCAGCCAGAGGCTGAACCCCTCGGGCGCTACGACGCGCTTCCAACCCGCGGGCAGGCTCTGGCCCGACGGCCGGCTGCTCCCGCCGCCGTCGCCCTTTCCGCCGCTTCCACCACGTGCACTGCCGGTGCCGTCGGAACCGCGCTGCGTGGGGTCCACCGTCGATCCGCCGGCCTGCCGCGCCCCGCTACCGGAACCAGCGACTCCGTGGCCGCCGCCGTCGCCACTTCCGAACTGCGTGGCTCCGTAGCCGATCCCGCCGCCGACCAGGACCGCCGCGACGACGGACAGTACGACCGTGCGCCGGCGGGACCGCTTGCGGCCGGAACCTCCACCGCGCGACACCCCCCGGGTCGGTGCGTCGCCCGCGGCGGGACCGTAAGGGCCCGGCGCGCCGTACGCCCCTGCCCCGCCCTGGTGCGCGGGGGGCCGAGGCGTCTCCCCCTGCTGGGGGAGGGCCCGGACGTGCGTCCCGTCCTGCGTAAGGGACGCGGACGCGGGCGGGGGCGGTGGCGGCTGCAGGGACGGAGACGCGGCCGGGGAGGAGGAAGGGGACGAGGCCGCTGCGTGGGACCCGTACGACGTGCCGTAGGAAGAGCCATAGGACGAACCGTGGGAGGACCCGTACGACGTGCCGTACCGGGCGTCGGGCGACATGCCGTACTGGGCGTCCGGCGACGCGGCGTACGACGTGTCCCGCACTGTTCTGTCCAAGGTCTTGGGCGCGGTGAACCCGTCGGCCGGGTACGCGCTGGTGTCCGCCCGCCGGCCCGCCGCGACCTCGGTCAGCAGGTGCGCGCTCGCGTCGGCGTCGGGCCGCGCCTCCGGCTCCCGCTGCAACATCGCGACGATCACGGGCCCGAGTTCCCCGCCCCCGGACGGATACGGCGCGTCGTCCACGACCACCGCCTGGAGAGTGGAAAGGGCGCTCTCGCGGTAGTACGGCGAGACGCCCTGGACAGCGGTGTACAGCGTGGCGCCGAGGGACCACAGGTCTGTGCCGGGGCCCGGGGCGCCGCCCCGTACCCGTTCCGGCGCCAGATACTCGACGGAGCCTATGAGTTCGCCCGTCCTGGTCACGGAGGTGTCGCCCTCGACGGCGGCTATGCCGAAGTCCGCGAGGAGCACCTGCCCGTCGCGCGCCAGCATCACATTGGCCGGCTTGACGTCCCGGTGCAGCACCCCTGCCGCGTGCGCGGCCCGCAGGGCGCCGAGCACGCCCAGCCCGATCCTGGCCGCCTCCCGGCCCTCGACCGGACCGGACTCCTTGACCAGGTCGGACAGCGAACGGCCGTCCACGTACTGCATGACGATCCAGGGTCTGCCGTCGTGCTCCAGGACGTCGTGCACGGTGACGACGTTCGGATGGGTGATACGGGCCGCGGCCCGCGCCTCGGTTCTGGTGCGGCCGTGCAGCACCGCACGCTCCGCCTCCGTCGCGTACATGCCGGCCGTCAGTTCCTTGACGGCGACCGTACGGTGCAGCAGTTCGTCCTGCGCCCGCCACACCCGGCCCATCCCGCCGCGGCCTATCGCCTCGGTGAGCCGGTAGCGGGCGGCGAGGAGCATCCCCGCGCCCGTGCTCTGTGAATCGTCCACTTACCCCGCCCTGGTCGTTGCGCCACCACAGGTTACGGAGGATTCCTGACGGTGCGGAACACCGGGACCGCCTGAGACAGCACTGTGACTCCCTGGACTCCCGCGGTCGGCACCGACTGTGGACAGGGCCCTACGGCCCGTCAACACCTCTGTCAGCGCGTGGCCTTGTAGGAGGCCGTCGCCTGCTGGTAGATCTCGCTGACCTCGTCGCGCTGGCTGTCCGGGCCGATGACCTGGACGACGTGGTACCGGCCGCCGAGGATCATGGCGAGGTTCCGCACGTACACCGTACGGCCGTTGCTGTCCTGCCAGGTGTACTGGCCCTCGGCCATGGCCTGTTGGCCCACGTCGATCCTGCGCAGCCCGGACGCGCTCGCCCAGGTCGAGGAGCGGAAGGGCTGGAGTTCGGGTTCCTTGTCGCTCTGGTAGGCGAGCGGATCGGAGCCGTCGGCCGCCACGGTGTCCCGGCCGGGAACGACGATCAGACTGAAGTCGCCGCTCACATAGCGGACCTGGCCGCTGTCGTTCATCGGGCGGCGCTGCCAGTCCTGCCGGACCGCGATCTGGAAGCCCTCGGGGTCCTTGCGGAGTACGTAGCCCTTCGCGAGGTGCGCCCCCGAGCCCGCGGCGACCGTCGGCGCGGTGGAAGCGCCCTCGCCCGCGTTCCCGCTGCCGCCCGTGTTCCCGCTCGCCCTGCCTGACGGCGCGCCGGAGCCGGTGCCGGACGACGGCCCCGACCCGGAGTCCGCCGAACCGGTCGCGGCCGGCGCGGCGGACGAACCCCCCTGGACCTCCCGGACGCTCTGGCCCTTGGTGTCACCGGACTTCGGCAGGAAGAGCATCGCGTAGACGATCGCGCCGACGAGCACCAGCAGGATCACGATCAGCAGCGTACGGCCCAGCGACCGGGGCCTCCGGCCGTTCGCGGACCCCCTGGACGCCTTGGACGCTCTGGCCGCCTTGGATGCTCTGGGTGCCTTGGACGCCTTGGGGCGGCGTCCCGGCCGGCCCGTGCCCTCGTACAGTTCGCCGCTCGCGTGCTCGAAGAGGTCGGCGCTCAGGCCTCGTTCCCCGTAGTCCGACGCGGCGGCGCCCACACTGTCCATACGCTCCGTGCGGTCCATACGCTCCGTGCGGTCCGGAGCGTCGGTGCCCGCGATGTCGCTCGCGCGGCTCTCGCCGCCGTACGGAGCGGCCCCTTCCGGCTCCCCGGCCCAGGACGGGCCGGTACGCGCCGGGCCCGGCCCCGGGGGCAGCGGCAGATCGAGGCCCCGGTCCCGTACGGACGCCGGCTCGGCATACGCGTACGGACCGGCGGCGCTGCCACCGCGGGCGCCCCCGCTGTCCGCGCCGTCCCTCCCGCGCTTGTGCCGGTGCTTGGTCGCGTCCCGGTCCGCGGCCCTGCCCCGGCCCCAGAAGCGCCGCTTGCGGACCAGCTCGCCCTTGCGGCGCTTGATGGGCAGCCTGCCGTCGACCGTCGGCACCGACACCAGGTCCTGGCCCGCGTCGGGCTCGGGCGCGGAGCGTACGAGGGAACGCAGCCAGCCGCGCAGCTCCTCGAAGTCGGGCCGCTCCATCGGGTCCTGACGCAGCAGCGACTCGACGACCGGCCGCAGCGGGCCGCACTCCTCGGCGAACGCGGGCGGCTCCGAGCAGACGAGCTGGACGAGTTCGGCCGCGCTGTCCTCGGGGTACGGCGCGTACCCCTGGACCGCGCGGTAGAGGAGCGCGCCGAGCGCCCACAGGTCGGTGGCGGGTCCGATCGGCGCCGCCAGCTGCCAGTTCTCATGGACGGGCCCGGCCTGCTCGGGCGACCAGCGTTCGGTGACGGCCCCCACGACGGCGATCCTCGCCTGGCGCGCCCGCTCGGCGGCGAGCGGCGTGGCCGGGCCGCCGCCGTAGCCGGGGACGAGGGCCCCGGCGGGAACGTCCTCACCCCACCGGCCGAGAGCGGACGGACCGGCGGCCCCGGGGAGCTCGTTGCGCTCGTTGCGCTCGGGGCGCCGCCACTCCTGCTCGCGCTGTCGCTCCTCGTCGTGGCCGTGGGAGCGCTGGGCGTCGGCGCGGAACGCGTCGGTCCTGCCGCCGTTCGCGGGCGTGAACCCGGCGGGCAGGGCGGGCGTACGGGGGCGCTCGCCGCCCCGGCCGCCGCCTCCGCCCGCGGGCACCTGCCCCGAGGAGTCGTTCCAGGGAGCGGGACCGTCCCGCCAGGTCCCGGCCAGGCGGGCGCGGTAGGGCGACGCCGGGCCCCCGTCGTCGCCGTCGTCGCCGTCCTCCCCGTCGGCCTCGGAGTCGCCGTCGGGGTCGCCGAAGCCGGACGGAGGCAGGCTCCACCACTCGGGTTCCGGGTCCTGGTGCGCGCGGCGCTGCCGCTCCCGCTCTTCGTGTTGCTGGTCCGGCTCCGCCGGCCCCTCCCCCTCGTGCCGCCCCTGGGTCTGCTCGCCCTGAGGCTGAGATCCAGGGCCCTGCTGAGACTCCGGGGGCCGCTGAGGCTCCATGTGCTGTTCGCTGCGCTGCTGTTCCTCCTGGCGCGCGGCGGGCCCCTGCGCGTGCTCCTCCTCGGAGGCGCGCGCGGCGGCCCGCGCGCCCGCGCGGTAGGCGGCGATGGCGCCCGCGCGCGCCGCCCGTACCGCCTCGGAGGCGCTGTTGGCCGAGGGCAGCGCCGGTTGGGCGTTGGGGCCTCCGTACGGCGCGGGGACACCGGGTGTGCTCTGCTGGCGCGGCGGCCTGGGCAGCGCGCCGGACGTACCGGAGGAGGAGCCGTACGGGCTCTCGCCGCCGAACGCGGCGTGCCCCTGCGGAGCGGGCACACCCGCGGTGGACGGACCGTCCGCCCGCTCCGCGCCACCCGGCGCGTACGGCTCCGAGCGCGGCGCTTCGTACGGCCCCGCGTAGGTCTCGTACGGGGCGCGGGGCAGTTCGTAGCCGGGCGCCTGAGGCGGCGCGGGCTCGGCGCGCTCAAGACCCTCACGCTCCGGCCCCTCGTCGGGGTCCTGCTCAAGGGCGGGCGCCCGCCCCTGGTCGCGCCCCGGCGCGGCGGCGGGGTCCGGGACGCCCCGCGGCTCCGGCGCGTCGCCGGGGTACCCGGCTCCGGGAGGCTCGGGGACCGGCGCGTAGCCGCACAGGGCCTCTTCCGCGGCTCCGGCGGCCAGGCCGGTGAGCACCACGCGGCCGTCGTCGCAGACCAGCACCGTACGGACGGTGATGTTCCGGTGGACCCAGCCGTGGCCGTGCAGCACGCGCACGGCGGTGAGCAGATCGGACGCGATCTCGGCCGCCCGGTACGGGCTGAGCGGGCGCTCCGCGATCAGCGCGGCCAGCGGCCTCGCCGCGACCAGTTCACTGACTATCCACAGCGATCCGGCCTCGGCGAACACGTCGAAGACCTGGTCGAGCCGCGGGTGGTCCGGGACCTGCGCCGCGCTCTGCGCCGCCTCGATGGCCCTGCGCACGGCCGGGTCGGCGGGGCCGCGCTGCGCCTGCTGACCGCCGGTCGACGCGTAGGGCACGGCGCTGCCGTCGGGCCCGACCACCTCGGCCTCCACGACCTCCGGCAGCAACACCTGCCGGACGAGGACTTCCTGGCCGCTGTACATGTCGAAGGCCCGTGTCTCGACGACGTCGTAGGCGTCGTCCGGCGGCAACGGCAGGCGATAGCGGTCGGCCAGCACCCGTCCCGCGTAGTCCTCCACCATGCCTCCCCACGGCCCGTCGGCCGGACCCGTTCCTCCGCTTGCACGAGGTCGTCAATTCCGGTCGCATTCCGGCCTCTTGCGACTGCGTACGGTCCGCGGCCTCTTACCATACGTGTTCGCGTGCGAACGCGCCGCCCGTCCCGGCAACAGAATATGGAGGGTTACCTTCCGTAATAGTCGGGGAAGATCCTCTGGCCGAAACCCTCTACATGCTCGGCTTGAACGTGTCGAACGCGGTGTCGCGGAGCGCGGTGCACTCCTTTCCGTTCCATCCACTGGACGGACAACTGATCATTATCGAATAGCCGTGCTTGGAGTCGATGCGGAATCCGCGGTCGAGAACGGTGATCCGCTGCCCGCTCTGCTCCCGCTCGAACTGCCAGTCGGCGACGGTCGGGTAGCCCTTGTAGTCGGCTTTCTTGATGCCGACGAGCTTGTAGTGACTGCTGCTGCCGCGGACGGCGGGCTGCAACTGCGTCCAGGCGACCACGGCGTTCTGCGTGGGGCTGCCGGTGAAATCGACCTGAATGCGCGGGAAGCCGCCGTGCGCGCTGAATATCCCGCCCGAACTCTGCCCGGCCGTGCCCGTCTTGTGGAAACCCTTCGGCATGGCCATGGAGAACCGGAACTGCTTGTCGGACACGGTGGTGAAACCGGCGAGGACCCCCGATCCGCTCGCGCCGCCGCTCGGGGACGCCTTACCGGCGCCGGACCCGGAGGTCCCGGCCGACGCCCGGCTCCCGGACGCCGACGAGGAGGGGGAGGCCGACCGCGTCTTCGCCGTCTGCGGGGCGGCGGCGGAGGAGTCGCCGCCCTTCGCACCGGCCGTGGCGCCCCGTTGAGGCTTGCCCGCGCCCTGGGTCTTGCCGTCGTCCCCTCCGCCGAGCGCGAGGGCGAGCACGACGCCTATCACGATCAGTGCCACCACACCGGCGATGATCACCATGGTCCTGCGCGGGACGACGTCCGAGAGCGGCGCGCGCGGCGGCACGCCACGGGACGACCCCGACGACACCGGCGCCACGCCCCGGGCCGGAGACGCGGCGACGGACGCCATCGCGGCGGTGGGGCGCGTGGCGGATGCGGCCGCCGGCGACCCGGAAGCCTGGGACCCCGCAGTCGGAGATCCGGCGGCCCCGGACCCGGCGGCGCGGGACGCGGCAGTCGGCTTCGCGGCCCGGGCGGCGGCCCACGCTGACTTCGCGGACTTCACCGCCTTCGACGGCCGCACGATCCCCTCGGACTTCGCCTTGGCGAGGGCGGGAGCGGGCGGCGCCTCGGGGAGCGCGACCATGGGGACGGCGCGGGTCGACTCCATGTCGGCGGGGGGTTCGGGCTTCTTCTCCGGCGCGTCGGGCGCGTTGACGACCCGCAGCAGCAGGGCGCGCGTACGGGCGTCGTCGAGGCGCTGTTCGGGGTCCTTCGCGAGCAGGCCGTAGATGACCTCCGTCAGCGGGCCCGCGTGCCGGGGCGGCTCGACGGACTCGGTCATCACGGCGGTGAGGGTCGCGATGGCGGAGCCCTTGTCGTACGGCGGGGTGCCCTCGACCGCCGCGTACAGCAGTCCGCCGAGCGACCAGAGGTCGGCCGCGGGCCCAGGCTTGTGGCCGCGGGCGCGCTCGGGCGAGATGTACGAGGGCGCGCCGACGAGCATGCCGGTCGACGTCACCGACGGGTCGCCCTCGACCTGCGCGATGCCGAAGTCGGTGAGGACGACGCGGCCTTCCTCGGCGATCAGGACGTTCGACGGCTTCACGTCGCGGTGCAGGATGCCCTGGAGGTGGGCCTGGCGCAGCACGTCGAGGACGGCGAGGCCGACCTCGGCGGCGCGGCGCGGCGTGAGCACGCCGTCCTCACGGATGACCTCGGCGAGGGACTTGCCCTCGATGAGCTCCATCACGATCCAGGGCCGGTCGTCCTCGTCCACCACGTCGAAGACGGTGACCGCGCCGCTGTTGCGGATACGGGCGATCGCCTTGGCCTCGCGGAGCGTGCGCGTGATGAGCCGCCGCTTCTCGTCCTCGTCGATGCTGGTGGGGAACCGAAGCTCCTTCACCGCGACCGTACGGCCGAGCATTTCGTCCAGGGCGCGCCAGACGGTGCCCATGCCGCCGCGCCCGAGCACGCCGTTCAGCCGGTAGCGGCCGGCCAGCAGCCGGGCTTCCTGCGTGTCCTGCGCGTCCCGCTCCGGCTTCTTCCCCTCTTCCCGCCGGGATTCGTCCCGTTGGGGTTCGTCCCGTTGGCGGTCCTGCGCCGCGCTCTGCGGCTGCTCAGCCTCCGACATGCGTCCCCTCTGCGATTCCCGTAACGCGCCCTGGCAGAGGCTCCATTGTCCCCCACCCGGCGACCCCGGCTCTCCTCGGGTCGAAGGTAGCGCAGGCGTCCGCTCCCCAGCGCGGGACGGGGGCATGTGCCCGGCGCAACCGCCCCGTGGGCAACCTCAGCCCCCACCATCCCACTTCCCCGCCCCTCGGACGGCCTCAGCGTGCGGACGCCCCTGCCCGCCGCCGATGCCGGCCGGCCCCGGGGCCCCGGCCCCTGTCGTGCCGCCGCGAACCGGCGTCAGAGCGGCACGATCTCCGGGGCGCCGAGGCGCGCCGCGTCTGCCGTCAGGTCGTCGTGCCGGCGCTGCGACTCCCGCTCCCCTGCGCCCCTCTTCTCGTAGTGCCGCACCTCCCGGTCCACCTGGTCGCGGTCCCAGCCGAGAACGGGCGCCATCAGCTCCGCGCACTCCCGCGCGCTCAGCGTCCCCCGGTCGAACGTCTCGATCGATATGCGCGTACGGCGCGTGAGCACGTCGTCCAGGTGGCGCGCGCCCTCGTGCGACGCCGCGTAGACGATCTCCGCGCGCAGGTAGTCGTCGGCAGCGGCGAGCGGCTCGCCGAGCGAGGGGTCCGCCGCGATCAGGTCGAGGAGTTCCTCGGTGAGCGTGCCGTAGCGGTTCAACAGGTGCTCCACACGCGCCACATGGAGCCCGGCCCGCGCGGCGGTCCTGGCGCGCGCGTTCCACAGGGCGTGGTAGCCCTCGGCCCCCAGCAGCGGCACGTCCTCCGTGACGCACGCGGCGACCCGCTGGTCGAGACCGTGCACCGCCTCGTCCACCGCGTCCTTCGCCATCACGCGGTACGTCGTGTACTTGCCGCCCGCGACGACGACCATGCCGGGCACCGGGTGGGCCACGGTGTGCTCGCGCGAGAGCTTGCTCGTCGCGTCGGACTCCCCGGCCAGCAGGGGGCGCAGCCCCGCGTACACGCCCTCGACGTCGTCCCGCGTCAGCGGCACCGCGAGGACCCGGTTGACGTGCTCGAGCAGGTAGTCGATGTCGGCGCTTGACGCCGCCGGGTGGGCCTTGTCCAGGTCCCAGTCGGTGTCCGTGGTGCCGACGATCCAGTGCCGGCCCCACGGGATCACGAACAGGACGGACTTCTCCGTGCGCAGGATCAGGCCCGTCGCCGAGTGGATACGGTCCTTCGGCACCACGAGGTGGATGCCCTTCGAGGCGCGCACGTGGAACTGGCCGCGCTCCGCGATCAGCCCCTGCGTGTCGTCCGTCCACACGCCCGTCGCGTTGACCACCTGCTTCGCCCGGATCTCGTACTCCCCGCCGGCTTCCACGTCCTGCACCCGGGCGCCGACCACCCGCTCGCCCTCCCGCAGGAAGCCGACCACGCGCGCCCCGGCCGCGACATGCGCGCCGTAACTCGCCGCCGTGCGCACCAGCGTGGCCACATAGCGCGCGTCGTCCATCTGCGCGTCGTAGTACTGAAGGGCGCCCACCAGCGCGTCCTTCCTGAGGCACGGCGCGACCCGCAGCGCGTGGCGCCGCGTCAGGTGACGGTGCGCGGGAAGGCCCCTGCCATGGCCGGAGGAGACCGACATCGCGTCGTACATCGCGACGCCCGAGCCCGCGTACAGCCGCTCCCAGCCCTTGTGCTGGAGCGGATAGAGGAACGGGACCGGCTTTACGAGGTGCGGCGCGAGCTTCTGGAGCAGCAGCCCGCGCTCCTTCAGCGCCTCGCGCACCAGCCCGAAGTCCAGCATCTCCAGATAGCGCAGCCCGCCGTGGATGAGCTTGCTCGAGCGGCTCGACGTGCCGGAGGCCCAGTCCCGCGCCTCGACGAGGCCCGTCGCGAGACCGCGCGTCACCGCGTCGAGAGCGGTGCCGGCGCCGACCACGCCCCCACCGACCACCAGCACGTCCAGCTCCCGCTCGGCCATCGCCGCCAGCGCCTGCTCGCGCTCCGCGGGTCCCAGTGTCGCTGTCCTCACCGCTGCCTCCCGACGCTCCGAACCGGTCAACCCCACCTCACGCCTCCGATTCTGTCCGGCCCCGCCCGCTTCGGCCACTGCCGAGGGCGCCGCCTGTGGACAACCGCCGTGCGTGTGGACAACTCCGTCACACTCCCGTGGCCGGGCCCGTCCTGAATCGCCCCCCGCTCCGACCGCCTGCCCCGGCCACGCGCCTCAATGCATCCGGATGAACCCGCCCCCACCTGCGACAACACGCCGACTTGCGAGATCCCGCAATACGACATATCGGTCATATTTACGCCTAGTCTGACAGTGCGCCTGACCGCTGCGTGCGTCGGGGCCGCCGTGCAGCGCGCGTACCAGCGCGGGCGTGCCCGGCCTCCGCCCGCCGCCCGCACCCCGGCAGGCGCCCACAGTCCACTCCGCATCAGGGAAGGACGGCCGCCGCCATGCCCGCAGACCTCGCCGTCGTCGGACTCGGCCACCTCGGCCTGCCGCTCGCACGCGCCGCCGTGTCCGCCGGGATCGCCACCGTCGGATTCGACACCGACCCGCGTCCGGTCGCGCAGCTCACCGCAGGCCACACGCCCGCCGAGGGCGCGCTGACCGCGGCCGAGGCACGCCGCATGCTGTCGGGCGGCTTCCGCCCCACCACGGACCCGGCCGCGCTCGGCCGGGGCCGTACCGCCGTCATCTGCGCGCCCGCGCCACTCGGCGCCGACCGCACGCCCGACCTGTCCGCCGTCGGGGAGGCCGCACGCGCCCTGGCCGCGCGACTGCGCCCGCACACGACGGTGCTGCTGGAGTCACCGGTGGCGCCCGGCACCACCGAGGGCTTCCTGCGGGACCTCCTCGAAGAGGGCTCGGGGCTGCGCGCCGGGCGCGACTTCCACCTCGCGTACTCCCCCGGCCGCCTCGACCCGGGCAGCCGCACCCACGGCATCCCCAACACTCCCAAGGTGATCGGCGGGCTCACCCCGGCCTGCACCGAGTCGGCGGCGGCCTTCTACGGACGCCTCACCGAGAAGGTCGTCCGCGCCCGCGGACCGCGCGAGGCCGAGACGGTCAAGCTGCTGGAAACGAACTTCCGGCACGTGAACATCGCGCTCGTCAACGAGATGGCGATCCTCTGCCACGACCTCGGTGTCGACCTGTGGGACGTCATCCGCTGCGCCGAGACCAAGCCGTTCGGCTTCCAGGCGTTCCGGCCAGGACCCGGCGTCGGCGGCCACGGCGTGCCGATCGACCCCGGCTACCTCCCGCACACCGGCCGCGCACCCGGCCACCCGCACCCGCTGCGCATGGTGGGCCTCGCGCAGGAGATCAACGGCCGCATGCCGCAGTACGTGATTCAGCGCTGCGCCACGCTCCTCAACGAGCACGGCAAATCGGCGCGGGGCGCGCGCGTGCTGCTGCTCGGTGTCACCTACAAGCAGGACCTGGCCGACCAGGAGGCGTCGCCCGCGACCGAGATCGCCGGCCGCCTGATGGACCTCGGCGCGACCGTCAGCTACCACGACCCGTACGTCTCGGAGTGGGGCGTGCGCGGGCTGCCCGTACCCCGGGCGGAGTCGTTGTACGACGCGGCCTCCGACGCCGATCTGACGGTGCTGCTCCAGCACCACCGCACCTACGACCTCCAGGGCCTGGCGGTCAAGGCGCAGTTGCTCCTCGACACCCGGGGCGCGAGCCCTGCGGGGGCGGCGTACCGGCTCTGAGCTCCGCCCGCGACGACGGAACGCCAGGACGGCCGCGGTCCTGGCGTTCCGGCTATTCGGCTATTCGGCTATTCGGCTATTCGGCTGATCCAACTGTTCCGGGCGTCTCGGCCGTCTCGCCTGTTCCGGGCGTCTCGGCCGACTCGCCTGTTCCGGGCGTCCCGGGCGTTCCAGCCGTCCCGTCTGTCCCGCCGGGTGGCCCCTGTCTCAGCGCTTGTGCTGCGAGTCCGCGACCGTGACCTCGACCCGCTGGAACTCCTTGAGCTCGCTGTAGCCGGTGGTCGCCATGGCGCGGCGCAGGGCGCCGAAGAAGTTCATCGAGCCGTCGGGGAAACGGGACGGCCCGGTGAGGACCTCCTCCATGGTGCCGACCATGCCGAGGTCGACGAGCTTGCCGCGCGGCACGTCCTCGTGGACGGCCTCCATGCCCCAGTGGCGGCCCTTGCCCGGCGCGTCCGACGCGCGCGCGAGCGGCGACCCGATCATCACCGAGTCGGCGCCGCAGGCGATGGCCTTCGACAGGTCGCCCGACCAGCCCACACCGCCGTCCGCGATCACGTGCACGTAGCGGCCGCCGGACTCGTCCATGTAGTCGCGGCGGGCCGCGGCCACGTCCGCGACAGCCGTCGCCATCGGGACCTGGATGCCCAGCACGTTGCGGGTGGTGTGCGCGGCGCCGCCGCCGAAACCGACGAGCACACCGGCCGCCCCCGTACGCATCAGGTGCAGCGCCGCCGTGTAGGTGGCGCAGCCGCCGACGATGACCGGCACGTCCAGCTCGTAGATGAACTGCTTCAGGTTGAGCGGCTCGGCCGCGCTCGACACATGCTCGGCGGAGACCGTCGTGCCGCGGATCACGAAGATGTCCACGCCCGCGTCGACCACGGCCTTGGAGAACTGGGCGGTGCGCTGGGGCGAGAGCGCGGCCGCGGTGACCACGCCCGAGTCGCGCACCTCCTTGATGCGCTGCCCGATCAGCTCCTCCTTGATGGGAGCGGCGTAGATCTCCTGGAGGCGGCGGTTGGCCGTGGACTCCTCGAGGTCCGCGATCTCGTCGAGCAGCGGCCGCGGGTCCTCGTACCGGGTCCACAGCCCTTCGAGGTTGAGCACGCCGAGGCCGCCGAACTCACCGATGCGGATCGCGGTCTCCGGGGAGACCACCGAGTCCATCGGTGCGGCGAGGAACGGCAGCTCGAACCGGTAGGCGTCGATCTGCCACGCGATCGAGACCTCCTTGGGGTCCCGCGTGCGCCGGCTGGGGACGACGGCGATGTCGTCGAACGCGTACGCCCTGCGTCCGCGCTTGCCGCGCCCGATCTCGATCTCAGTCACGATGTGGCCTTTCCCTCTACGTCTGCCGCCCCCAAGTATCCCCGAGCGGCTGCTCAGGGCACGGCTCAGGGGCGGGCCCCGTCGCAGGACACCGCCCCTCGCACCGGCGCTTCGCCGCCCGGCCGCTCAGCGGGAGCTGTAGTTGGGCGCTTCCACGGTCATCTGGATGTCGTGCGGGTGGCTCTCCTTGAGACCGGCCGCCGTGATCCGGACGAAGCGGCCCTTGCGCTCCATCTCGTCGACGGACGCGGCTCCCACGTACCCCATCGTCTGGCGCAGGCCGCCGACGAGCTGGTGCAGCACCGCGGAGAGCGGACCCCGGTACGGGACCTGGCCCTCGATGCCCTCGGGGACGAGTTTGTCGTCTGCCGACACGTCGGCCTGGAAGTAGCGGTCCTTCGAGTACGAGCGGCCCTGGCCGCGCGACTGCATCGCGCCGAGCGAGCCCATGCCGCGGTACGACTTGAACTGCTTGCCGTTGATGAACTGGAGCTCGCCGGGCGACTCCTCGCAGCCGGCGAGCAGGCTGCCCAGCATCACGGTGCTGGCACCGGCGGCGAGCGCCTTGCCGATGTCGCCCGAGTACTGGAGGCCGCCGTCACCGATGACCGGCACGCCCGCGTCGAGGCAGACCGTCGCCGCCTCGTAGATCGCCGTGACCTGCGGTACGCCGATTCCGGCGACGACGCGCGTGGTGCAGATGGAACCGGGCCCCACCCCCACCTTCACGCCGTCCACACCGGCGTCGAGCAGCGCCTTCGCGCCGTCGGCCGTCGCGACGTTGCCCCCGATGACGTCCACAGGGACGGTCGACTTGATCTTCGCCATCCAGCTCAGCGCGTTGCTGTTGTGCCCGTGCGACGTGTCCACCACGAGGAAGTCGACACCGGCCTCCACCAGCGCCTGCGCGCGGTCCATCGCCTCCTGGCCCGCACCCACGGCGGCGCCCACGAGCAAACGGCCCTCGGCGTCCTTCGCCGCGTTCGGGTACTGCTCGGCCTTGACGAAGTCCTTGACCGTGATGAGGCCCTTGAGCACGCCCTCGTCGTCGACGAGGGGAAGCTTCTCGATCTTGTGGCGGTGCAGCAGCGCCATCGCGTCGACGCCGGAGATGCCGACCTTGCCCGTGACCAGCGGCATGGGTGTCATGACCTCGCGCACCTGGCGGCGGCGGTCCGACTCGAAGGCCATGTCCCGGTTGGTGACGATGCCGAGCAGCTTGCCGCTCGCGTCCGTCACCGGCACGCCGCTGATGCGGAACTTCGCACACAGCTCGTCGGCCTCGCCGAGCGTCGCGTCCGGGCGCACCGTGATCGGGTCCGTGACCATCCCGGACTCGGACCGCTTGACCAGATCGACCTGGTTGGCCTGGTCGGCGATGGAGAGATTCCGGTGCAGCACGCCCACGCCGCCCTGGCGGGCCATCGAGATCGCCATGCGCGCCTCGGTGACCTTGTCCATGGCCGCCGACAGCAGGGGGATGTTCACCCGGACGTTGCGCGAGACGAGGGACGAGGTGTCCACCTCGTTCGGCAGCACCTCGGAGGCGCCGGGCAGCAGCAGCACGTCGTCGTATGTCAGCCCGAGTGTCGCGAATTTCCCAGGCACTCCGTCGACGTTCGCAGTCATGACACCTTCCCCATATGGCCTTGATCGGTGCGGATGTCCATGCTAACGGCCTTCGAGGGGTGCCTGATTCCGTCTGTGGAAACAGCCGGGAACGGGCCCACCGAACGCCACCACCCCGCTACGGTGAGCGGTTGCCCGCCCGTCGGGCCGGCACGCACCGCGGGTGCGGCTTCCGCGGGTGCGGCTCCTGCGGGTGCGGGCCGGCACGCATCGCCGGTGCGGCTTCCTCGTACGGCGCGGGTACGTTCCCGGTCGCGTCCGCGGCGACCGCGCGCGGTCACTGCTCGGCGAGGGCCCGGAGCCTGCTCAGCGCGCGGTGCTGTGCGACACGTACGGCACCCGGCGACATGCCGAGCACCTGGCCCGTCTCCTCGGCGGTGAGTCCCACCGCGACCCGCAGGACCAGCAGTTCACGCTGCATCTCGGGGAGGTTGGCGAGCAGCTTCTTGGCCCACTCGGCGTCGCTGCTGAGCAGCGCGCGCTCCTCGGGCCCCAGTGAGTCGTCGGGGCGTTCCGGCATCTCGTCGGACGGCACGGCCGTCGAACCGGGATGCCGCATGGCGGCCCGTTGCAGGTCCGCGACCTTGTGTCCCGCGATGGCGAAGACGAATGCCTCGAAGGGCTTGCCCGTGTCGCGGTAGCGCGGCAGGGCCATCAGCACCGCCACGCACACGTCCTGTGCGAGGTCCTCGACGAAGTGGCGGGCATCACCGGGCAGCCTGCTCAGACGCGTACGGCAGTAGCGGAGCGCGAGCGGGTGGACATGCGCCAGCAGGTCGTGCGTCGCCTGCTCGTCGCCATCCACAGCGCGATGGACGAGGGCACCGATCACCGTCGTCTCATCGTCGCGCATCGGTCCATGGTGCCTTGGGGGACTCTGATTCGTGGCACTGCGTCTGTCGTTGTGCACCGAAGCGTTATGAGCAGGTGCGGTGGAACTCATCCCCTGTGCCCTCCCCTCGCGCTCGTCCGGCTCGTTCCCGAGGAACTCCACACAGTCAAGGATGCGCCATCGCGCGGGAAACAGATGCGACGGGCGTACGCCCGGATGCCGCGCCCCGGGGTCCGCCGCGGCCGCGTCGGCACCGCCCGCGGGGAATCCGCTGCTCCGAGGCGCGGACCGGGCCGGGCGGGGTCGTCCCGGGCCGGACGCGGGACTCGGACACGAGGGCCGGCGGAGGGGCGG
>NZ_JAIUKE010000285.1 GCF_020176795.1 Streptomyces sp. 8L | reverse complement strand
GGCCCAGGGGGCCGCGGGGGCCTGAGGTGCTGTGGGTACGGCGCGGGCCCCGGGTGCTGCGGGTGCAGGGGGTACCTCCCGGGCCCCAGGTGCCCCAGGTGCAGGGCGCCCCAGGGACGGCAGCCCAGACGGCAGGGCCGGCCGGCAGGTGACGGGCTTCTGCGCGCCGGCCGGTGCTCGTAGGCTGGTGGGGACGGCCCCGTCCGCGTGCACGTGCGTGCGCAGAGGAGGTTCACCGATGACCGAACGCAAACCGCCCGGCGTCAGTTTCGAGACCTGGGTCGACCGGCAGATCAGGGACGCGCAGGAGCGCGGTGTGTTCGACGGCCTGACGGGTGCGGGCAAGCCGCTCGCCGGACTCGACGAGCCGTACGACGAACTGTGGTGGATCAAGGACAAGATGCGGCGGGAGAACGTCTCGTACCTGCCTCCGACGCTCGCTCTGCGCAAGGAGGCCGAGGACGCGCTGGTCGCCGCGAAGCGCGCGCCGTCCGAGGGCAGGGTGCGGCGGATCGCCGCGGAGATCAACGAGAAGATCGGCGAGGTACTGGCGAAGCCGCCGCCGGGGCCACCGCTGGGCATCCGCCCGTTCGATGTCGAGGAGATCGTCGCGGACTGGCGCAACCGCAGGCGCGCCGGCTGACGGGACGGACGCCCCGGCGGTCCGCACCGCGCGATCCGGCCACCGCCGTGGAAGGGCCGACGCGGTCGAGTGAACGCGCGCCGTGGAGTGGCCGTCGACGTCGAGTGAACACGCACCATGGAGCGGTCGCCGCCGTCGAGTGAACGCGCGCCGTGGAGCGGTCGCCGCCGTCGGGTGAAGGCGCCTCGTGCAGTGGCCCCCGCCATGGAGTGAACGCGCGCCGGGAGGGCACAAGCTCCGACGTAACCCGCTGTCAGCGGCAGTGCGGCGAAGAGGGAGCGGACATGGAAATCTCGGGCATTATTTCGGCGATCATCATCGGCATCATCATCGGTGTGCTGGGCCGGCTCGTCGTGCCCGGCAGGCAGCACATCGGGGTGCTGTGGACGATCGTCATCGGCATCGTCGCGGCGCTGGTCGGAAGTTGGATCGCCTCCGCCGTGGGGGTCGCCGACACGAACGGCGTCGACTGGATCGAGTGGATCATCCAGATCGCGCTGGCCGCACTGGGTATCGCGGCGCTCGACCGCCCGCGGACGCGCCGCCGGTAGGCCTGTCTGACACACCCTGCCTGGCATGCGACGCCTGGCACGCTCCCCCGGCCTCCGGCCGGGGGCATCGCCAGTCGCGGCGTCGTCGGAGTCGTCGTTGTCGGCCACGCCCCGGGCCGGCGGAATGCCAGGGCCGACCGCGAAGGCATGTTCATCCCGACACGTTCATGCCCATGCGGAGCCTCACGGGCCCGCCAAGAGGCCGAATTGCGGGACAAGGCAATATCGCAGGACAGGACAGTGCGGAGAGACCGCAAAATTCTCACCCCTGCGGGAGGGGTGAGAATTCGTTCCGGGCTGCCTCCAGGAATGTGTCCAGCGCCTCCTGCTGCGCGGCCAGGAGGGCGACACGCTGAGCGAGGCGGTCGCGGTACCGGGTCACTTCTCCCAGGAAGGCGGGGCTGATCTCGTCCGGGCCGGCGGGCCGGTCGGTGAGGTGATGCAGCACCTCTTTGATCAGCTTGATGGAGAGGCCGGAGTCCAGGAGGGTGCGGATGACCTGGATGCGCTGGAGGCCCCACTCGCAGTATTCCCGGTAGCCGTTGTGGGCGCGTGGGGGGACACAGAGCCCTTCGTCCTCGTAGAACCGCAGTGTCCGCACGCTGAGCCCGCTGGCCTTCGCCGCTTCACCGATCTTCATGGCGCGTACAACAGGAAAACCGTCGGACAGCTTCCGGCGTCGGTTCCGCGATGTGCGCCCCACCCATGCCAAGGCCCGGGGTGCTTTGCGACGAGGTCGTCGCAGGCGCCGTCGCACCCGGCCCAGCGGTGCGTGCGAACCCGCACGACCAGGACCTGGTCAGGTGTGGACTGAGCTTCCGCGGCATGGGCGGGGCTACGAGCGAGTGGTCAGCCGCGTACGCACTCCTCGATCACCGCCGCAACGCGGCTCGTGGCAGGGGAATTGCGGCCGGTCCGGCGAACCAGGAGAAGGTCGACCGTTTCAGGGTCCTCCAACGGCACGTAGGTCACTCCTTCCAGGCTGAGACTCTGCACAGACTGCGGAACGAGGGCCACACCGTGTCCCGCAGCGACGAACACCACCAGCGTCGCCGTCTCACTGACCTCCACGAAGGACGAGGGCTCGAAGCCGGCACGTCGGCACGCCGCCAGCACCCGGTCGTACATCGAGGAACGCGCCTGCGAGGGGTGGATCACGAACCGCTCTCCGGCCAGGTCGCCCAGGGCCATGACACGCCGGCTCGCGAGCGCGTGGTGGGACGGCAGCACCGCCACGAGAGGCTCGGAACGCAAGGGGGTGACGCGGACACCGTCACGTGGCGACGCTTCCCGGACGACCACGAGGTCGTACGTGTCGTCGAGCAGTCCCTCGACGAGACGAGGGGCGAGGACTTCCCCGTGCAGGTCCATGGCGACCTCGGGGAGTTGGGCTCTCACGGTGAGGGCGACCCTCGGCAGCACATCGTAGGTCGCCGTGCCGATGAACCCGACGGAGACGCGGCCCGCCCGCCCCGCCGCCAGCTCGTGCATGTGGGCGCGTGCACGTTCCTCCCCTCCGATGAGCGTCCGGGCGTGATCAGCGAGTTGCCGGCCGGCTTCCGTCAGTGCGACGTGCCGTGTGGTCCGGTTGAACAGGGTGATGCCCAGCTCGCCCTCCAACTGCTTGATCTGCTGGGACAGAGCCGGTTGTGCCACGTGCAGGCGGGTTGCGGCGCGTCCGAAATGGCACTCCTCGGCGACGGCGAGAAAGTGCCGGAGTTGGCGAATCTCCATGAATTTTTTATAACACACCCTTATCAATCGATCAGAATCAAGTGTTGGACACGATTAGCCGAGCGTTCCTACGGTCGGAGGGTGACCGAAAGCTATGTATACGCGGCGGCAAGAACGCCCTTCGGACGGTATGCCGGTGCCCTGGCGGAGGTGAGGCCCGACGACCTCGCCGCTCGGGCCATCAGCGGGGTCCTCGCCAAGACACCCGGGCTCGATCTCGCTCAGATCGGCGACATCGTCTGGGGAAACGCGAACGGTGCCGGTGAGGACAACCGCAACCTGGGGCGGATGGCCGCCCTGCTTGCGGGCCTGCCCACCTCGGTTCCCGCCACGACGGTGAACCGCCTGTGCGGTTCCTCGCTCGACGCGGCCATCATCGCCTCACGTGCCATTGAGTCGGGCGACGTGGACATCGTGCTCTGCGGCGGAGCGGAGTCGATGAGCCGGGCGCCCTGGGTCCTGCCCAAGCCCGCGCGCGGCTTCCCCGCGGGGGACGTCACCGCGGTGTCGACCACGCTCGGATGGAGGCTGGTCAACAAGCGGATGCCGAAGGAGTGGACGGTTTCCCTGGGCGAGGCGAACGAACAGCTCGCCGATCGTTTCAGCATTCCGCGCGACCGTCAGGACGCCTTCGCGGTGCGCTCCCACACGCTGTCCGACCAGGCATGGAACGCGGGCTTCTACGACGATCTGGTCGTACCGGTCGAGACGGGAGCCGACGGCACCGCCATCCATCGGGACGAAGGGATACGTCCTGACTCCACCGTCGAGAAGCTCGCCGCGCTCAGGCCCGCTTTCCGGTCCGACGGTGTCATCACGGCCGGCAACGCCTCCCCTCTCAACGACGGTGCGTCGGCCGTACTGCTCGGGTCCGCCGACGCTGCCACCCGCATCGGCGCCACGCCGCTCGCCCGGATCGCCGGTCGCGCGGCGGTCGCGCTCGACCCCCGGATGTTCGGGTTCGCCCCCGTGGAAGCGGCCGGCCGAGCGCTCGCGAACGCAGGCGTCCGCTGGGCCGAGGTCGCCGCGGTCGAGCTCAACGAAGCTTTCGCCGTGCAGTCGTTGGCCTGTATGGACGCCTGGGGAGTCGACCCGGACATCGTCAACACCAAGGGCGGGGCCATCGCGATCGGCCACCCCCTGGGCGCGTCCGGAGGGCGGATCGTGGGCACACTCGCCCACCGGCTCCGCGAGTCCGGCGACCGGTGGGGCGTCGCGGCCCTGTGCATCGGTGTCGGGCAGGGCCTCGCAGTCGTACTGGAGAACGTGGCAGGGGGCAGGGGATGAGCACGCGGTTCTACACCGACGCGGGCGAGGCGGTCGCCGAGATCCAGGACGGCTCGACCGTTCTGATCGGAGGATTCGGCATGGCGGGCATGCCGGTGGCCCTGATCGACGCACTCCTCCAGCAGGACGCCGGTGACTTGACCGTGGTGTCCAACAACGCGGGCAACGGTGACACCGGACTCGCCGCCCTGCTCGCCGCGGGACGCGTCCGCAAGGTGGTCTGCTCCTTCCCCCGCCAGGCGGACTCGTACGTGTTCGACGAGCTGTACCGGGCCGGCAAGGTCGAGTTGGAAGTCGTCCCCCAGGGCAACCTCGCCGAACGGATCAGGGCCGCGGGCGCGGGCATCGGAGCCTTCTTCTGTCCCACCGGGGTGGGCACCCTCCTCTCGGAGGGCAAGGAGACCCGGGAGATCGACGGGCGCACCTACGTACTGGAGTACCCCATCAGGGGCGACGTGGCCCTCATCGGTGCCTACCGCGCCGACCGCATGGGCAATCTCGTCTACCGCAAGACCGCCCGCAACTTCGGACCGGTCATGGCCACGGCGGCGACCACGGTGATCGCGCAAGTACGCGAGATCGTCGAGACCGGTGCGCTCGATCCGGAGACCGTGATCACCCCCAGCATCTATGTCGACCGAGTGGTGCAGGAGGTGGATCAGGCATGAACCCGGCCATCCGTACATCGCACGGGAACGCCCCGCTGGACAAGCACGGGATCGCGGCTCTGGTGGCCGGGCACATCCCCGACGGCGCGTTCGTGAACCTCGGCATAGGCCGGCCGACACTCGTCGCCGACCACCTGCCACCCGGCTCCGGCGTCGTGCTGCACACCGAGAACGGCATGCTCAACATGGGCCCCGCCGCCGAGGGGAACGACGTCGACCCGGATCTGACCAACGCGGGTAAGGTGCCCGTCACCGAGATGCCCGGGGCGGCCTACTTCCACCACGCGGACTCCTTCGCCATGATGCGCGGCGGGCACCTGGACATCTGCGTGCTGGGCGCCTATCAGGTCTCTTCCGGGGGTGACCTGGCGAACTGGCAGACGAGGGCGCCGGACGCCATCCCCGCCGTCGGCGGGGCCATGGACCTGGCGATCGGCGCCAAGCAGGTCTTTGTGGTGATGACCCTCTTCACCAAGGGCGGCACGCCCAAGCTGGTGCGTGAATGCAGCTACCCTCTGACCGGACTCGGTTGCGTCGACCGCGTCTATACCGACCTCGCGGTGTTCGACATCTCGCCCCGTGGAGTCAGTGTCACGCATACCTTCGGCGTCACCTTCGACGAACTCGCCGCACGGCTGGACATGCCTCTTCTGGATGGCACCAATCCGTAAGACCAGATGGCACCAATCCGTGGGACGCGACGTCAAGACGCGGCGCCGTCACCGAACCGGCGCGGTCGACGCGCGGTCGATCAGGTGGGGGCTCTGGGGAACCACGATTCTGCGTGGTTCCCCGCCTGCGGCCATGTCCAGTGCGAGTTCGACCGCCTGGACCCCGAGTTCTTTGACCGGGAGAGCAACGGTCGTGAGCGCCGGCGTCAGGTAGCGGGCCAGCTCGTCGTCGTGCAGGGCGACGATCGAGAGCTGCTCGGGAACCGCGAGGCCCATCTCCTGGGCAGCCGCGAGTGCGCCTACTCCCATGGGGAATGTCGCCGTGAAGATCGCCGTCGGCCGGCTCGCCTCGTCGGCCAGAAGCCGCTGCGCACCGCTGAAGCCGGCCGCGTAGTCACGCCCTTCGAGCGAGACGGTGAGCGCATCGGCTCCCGCCGAGCGGATCGCCTCCCGAAATCCGTGCCTGCGCCGGACCATGGTGTCGAGGGACGGCGGGCCGAAAACGCCGCCGATCCGCCGGTGGCCGAGATCCGCCAGGCGCTGCACCGCGAGAGCCGCCGCGTCGCCGTCGCGCAGCACCACACTGGCTTTCACGGCACGTACCTGCCGGTTCAAAAGCACCACCCTTTGCGGCGCCCACTCGGCGAGTCGGCGCAGGGCCTTGTCCTCGATGCGCCCGGAAGCCACGAGCATCGCGTCGACGCGCCCCTGCATCAGCATGTTGGTGATCGTCTCGTGCGGGTCGCCCGCGGCGTGCGTCCCCAGGACCAGGCCGTAACCCCGTGCGGCGGCATGCCCTTCCACGCTCTTGGCGAGGGCTGTGTACATCGGGCTGGTGAAGCCGGGCAGCAACAGCCCGAGTGTGGTCGTACGGGCGTTGCGCAGTCCTCGCGCCGCCACGTTGGCGCGGTACCCGAGCGACTCCGCCACCTCGAGAATGCGACTGCGTGTCTCGGCCGAGGCGAAGCCCCGTGGATCATCGCGCAGCACTCGCGAGACCAGGCTGGTGTGGACGCCCACGGCCGCGGCGACGTCCGCCAGAGTGGGCCTTCGTGGTCCGCTCGGCTTGCGGTCCGTGGTCATCGTTGCCTCCGGTGGCGGCTCAGCGGCGGTCGGCCTGATGAACTTTTTATATCAAACGTTTGACCGGCATGTAACACGCTTCTAGCGTCTGCCGTATCGAAAGCGCGAAACCCTGCCATGAAGCAGCGAACAGGGAGAGGCCACAGTGACCGGGACAAACGCGAGCATGACTGATTTCCGGCGCCCGTCGTCGCAGTTCAAGGAGTACAAGGACCGCTACGAAACCATCGACATGGAGCGATCGTCCGACGGCGTTCTGACGATGCGGTTCCACACCGGCGGCGGGCCACTCCAGTGGAGCCTGCAGGCGCACTATGAATTCGAGGACGCTTTCGCGCAGGTGGGGCGAGACCGTGACAATGACGTCATCATTCTGACGGGCACGGGCGACGCCTTCAGCGGTCCCGCGATCAAGCCGGGTTCCCACCCGAACCGCAACAGCATGACTCCGTCGGGCTACGATCCGATCCTGTGGGAGGGCAAGCACCTGCTTCCCAATCTCCTGTCGATCGAGGCACCGGTGATCGCCGCGATCAACGGCCCCGCGGTACGGCACGCCGAGATTCCGCTGCTGTCGGACATCGTGCTCGCGACGGATTCCACGTACTTCCAGGACACGGCCCACTTCGCCGGCGGGATGGTCCCGGGGGACGGCATGCACATCGTCATGCCGCTGTTGATGGGGCCCACGCGCGGTCGGTACTTCCTGTACACGGGGCAGAAGATCGAGGCTGTCGAGGCCAAGGACCTGGGCCTGGTCAACGAGGTCCTTCCCGAGGACCGGCTCTTGGGCCGGGCCCGGGAACTGGCCGCGGAGTTGCTGAAGCAGCCCCGGCTCGTCCGCCGCTACACGCGCACCGCGGTGACCGAGACCCTGCGGGGGCAGATGCACGGTCTCCTCGGTTACGGTCTGGCGCTCGAAGGCCTGGCCCGTATGCGCGAGTACTGACCGCGAATCACATCAACGACCGGGCGGACTTTAAATCAGGAGCGGACCATGGCCTCCAGTTGGAACACGTTTTATCGCGGCTACGTCGAGGAGCCGAGCCTGTTGGAGGTGGGTGACGGCATTTACGCCTATCTCCACCATGACGGCAGCTGGGGACTCAACAACTCCGGTTTCGTCCATTCCGGCCATGAACTCGCTGTGATCGACACCGCGCTCACCGAAGCCCGCACCCGCCTGTTTCGGGAGGCGATGACGCGCAGATCCGGCGTGGACAAGCCGCAGATACTGATCAATACGCACCACCACAGTGATCACACCTTCGGGAATTCGGTTTTCGACGATGCCTGCATCGTCGCCCATCGACTCTGCCGGGGGGCCGTGGTCAGGCAAGGGCTCAAGCCCACGGACCAGGACCCGATCGTCCCGTGGGGGGCTCTGAAGGTCCGCCCCCCGCAGCTCCTCTTCGACGAGAAGTTGGAATTGCACGTCGGCGATCACCGGGCCGAGCTCATCTTCGTCGGCCCGGCCCACACCGACAACGACATCGTGGTCTGGCTGCCCGAGGAACGCGTGCTGTTCGCGGGAGACGTGCTCTTCCACGACGCGACACCCATCACCCACGGCGGCTCCACCGCGGGATCGGTGCGGGCACTCAACACCATGAAGGCCCTCGACCCGCGCGTCATCGTCCCGGGCCACGGCACGGTCTGTGGTCCCGAGGTGCTCGATCAGTGGCTCGGCTACTTCTCCTTCCTCACCGACACGGCAGCGAAGACCCTGGACGCGGGCCTGTCCGTGCTCGACGCCGCCCGGCAACAGGACCTCGGCGCATACGCCGAGTGGCAGCACCCGGAGCGCTTCGTGCTGAATCTGCACCGGGCCTACGAGGAGCTCAAGAACGGTCCGGAGGCGGCCTTCGTCGACGAGGCGGCGGCATTCGACGACATGCTGCGGCTCAACCCCGCCTCGTACGGCCACCGCATCATCAGGGACCGTGAGGCCTACACCGACCCGTGCTCGTCGATCGACGCGCCCGGCCGTGACCCGGAAGCGTGAGAGCCGTGAGTACCGCCTCGTGGGATCTCCCGGAGAACCCACCGACACGCGCGGAGATCGAACGCGCGCGCTGGCCGAAGTACGACGCCTTCGCCTTCATCAGCGGAGGCGCCACCTACCTGGAAGACATCGAACCCGCCGGAACACTGCACATGGCGGTCGTACGAAGCCCTGTGGCCCACGGCAGACTCCTGGGCGTCGATATCGGTGAGGCTCTCGCCATGGACGGCGTCGTGGCCGCCGTCGACGGCCAGGAGGCCGCCCGCCATCTGGCCCCGATGCCCTACCTGCAGAACCCCGAGGACATCGAGGCGCGCGCCTTCAGTGTGCCGGCACTCGCGGTGGACGAACTGCGCTGGCTCGGTGAACCCGTCGCCGTGGTCGTCGCCGAGTCCGCCCCTCGCGCTCAGGCGGCCGCCGCCGCGGTGCACGTGCGCTACGAGGAACTCCGGCCGGTCCTTGACCCCGACGAGCTGACCGAGGACCCGTCCGCGGAACTGGTCCTGGCGGCCAACGACTTCACCCGGGGCGACACCGGCAGCGCGTTCGCGTCGGCGCCTCATTCTCTCCAAAGCACCGTGCGGATCGCACGCAGCAGTACGGCGCCGATGGAACCGCGCGGCTATCTCGCGTCCTGGGACGCCGACGGCCGGCTGACCGTGCACGCCTCCCATCAGCAGCCGTTCCAGCTGCGCTGGGAACTCGCGACCGTGCTCCAGATCCCCGAGGACGTGATTCGCGTCGTCGTCCCCCAGGTCGGCGGATCGTTCGGTCTGAAGATGACCGGGTTCAGCGAGGAGCCCCTTGTCTGTCTCCTCAGCAGGCTGACCGGCCGACCGGTCAAGTTCGTCGAAAGCAGGTACGAATGCTTCCTCGGAGGAGGACGCGAACAGATCCACCGCGCCGCGGTCGCCTTCGACGACCAGGGCCGGCTGCTCGCCCTGCGCGACCACATCACCATCCCGGTGGGCGCGGCCTCCACCTCGCCCGGCTGGCGCATGGCCTACGTGACAGCCGCCACTTTCCCCAGCGCCTACGACATTCCGGCCGTGGAGATCCGTTCACGCGTCCTGCTGACGAACCGGCCCCCCTGGCACTCCTGCCGCGGCTACGGCAAGGACACCGCCATCGTGGTCATCGAGCGGCTGGTGGACATGGTCGCGGCGCACCTCGGTCTCGATCCCGCCGAGGTACGCCGACGCAACCTGCTGCCGAGCGACCGACTGCCGCACCGGCTGCCCTCGGGCTACCTCATCGACAGCGGCGACTTCGACGCCCTCCTCGACCGCGCGCTCACCCTGGCCGGCTACCGGCCGGGGCAGGGCCCCCGCCCCGCGGACCCGGAGGGCGACGTGGTCGAAGGCGTCGGCATCGCCTTCGAGATCACGCCGGAGGGCGGGGGCCATCCATCAGGCCCGCTGCGCACCGCGGTGCGTCCCACGGCCCCGGTTCCCGAGACCGCCACGGTCTCGGTGAACGCCAAAGGCCGTGTCGAGGTGCGCAGCAGCGTCACCAATCCGGGGGGAGGCAACGACACCTCGCTCGCCCAGCTGGCCGCCGACGAACTGGGCACCACCCGCGCGATGGTCACGGTCGTCCAAGGGGACACCGACCGCGTCCCGGCCGGGACCGGCCATGCCAGCAGCCGGGCAACGGCCGTGGGCGGGGCCGCCGTCGTCCTTGCGGCGCGGGACGTGGCGAGCCGTCTGCGCGCGCATGCGGCCGCACTGACGGGTGCCCGCCCCGACCGGATCACCTTCGCCGACAGCCGGGTCGAGGCCGACCGGCGTCCGGTCATGACCCTCGCCGACCTCTGTCTCGATCTGCACTCCACGGTCGGTGCAGCGGAACTGGCCGTCACCCGCTCGTACGCCCCACAGACGCAGCAGGGCCTCAACGACGGTGAGGAGTACCGCTACACGTACCCATACGTCTCCAGCGGTGTGTACGTGGCACGGGTGCTCGTCGATCTTGCGACAGGGAAGACCACGATTACCGGTCTGGTCGCGGTGCACGACTGCGGACGCGTCATCAACCCGACTCTCGTGGAGGGGCAGATGCACGGGGCCATGGCCACAGGAGCAGGCCTGGCGCTCTTCGAGGAGAGCCTGTCGGACGATGACGGCAGCCCTCTCACCAGCTCCTTCAAGCACTATCTGCTGCCGCGTGCCAACGACCTGCCGAGCATGGTCGTCGAGCACATCGAGACGCCGTCGCCCCATACCCTGCTCGGTGCCAAGGGCGCCGGTGAGGCGGGGGTGGGCGGCACGATGGCCTCAGTGGTCAACGCCGTGACCCACGCGCTCGGCCCGGGCTGCCCGCCCCCGACGGCGCTGCCCCTGACTCCGCCGCGGGTCCTCGACCTGCTCGCCCACGCGCACGGGGGTGTCGAGCCGTGAACGACCGGCAGCTCGTACGACCGCGCACCGTCGCCGAGGCCACCACCGCGCTGGCCGAGGCAAAGGCAAGGGGCGGCCGTGCACTCGTCGTCGGCGGTGGCACGATCGTCGTCCCCCAGCTCACACGTCGCGAAGTGAATCCCACTGACATCGTCGACCTGAGTGACCTGGAGGTCCCCCGGGTGCGGTGCAACGAGAACACGGTCCGTCTCGGCCCCGCCGCCAGCTACCAGTCACTCCTCGACACACCGTGTGCTGAGCGGCACATGCCGCTTCTCCACCTGATGGCCCAGGGAATCACGGGTGGAATCCAGATCCGCGGTCAGGGCACGATCATCGGATCGCTGGTCTGCGCACGCCCGTTCTCGGACGCGCCGGCGGTCCTCGTCGCCCATGTCGCCCACGTCACGCTCGCCTCATCGCGTGGCACACGCACTGTGTCGGCCGAGCAGTTCCTCACTGGCCCGGAGCAGCCGGACCTGCGACCTGACGAACTGGTCACAGCCGTCACCCTCCCACTCCGCCCCGAGGCCGTTTCGCACGGTTACTACAAGCTGAAGTTCGCGGAGTCCTCCTGGCCCGTCGTGACCTGTGCCTGCACGGTCCTGGCAGACGGAACGGCCGAGTTCACCCTCGGCGGAGTCCGCGGAGTGCCATGGAGGATGCACCTGTCCGGCAGCGTGGCGCGCGATCCGCGCAGGCTGCGGGACGCCGTGGAGGAGCGCATGTCCGCACTTGCCGAGGACGACTTCTGGGCGGACGTCCGAGCGGACAGTTCGTACCGGCGCCGAGTCGCCGCCACCGTCGCGTCGCGCGCATCACGGCACGCCTTCGCGCGGCTCTCCTCAGGAATGGATCAGCCATGAGCAGCGAGGAAGTCACCTTCTCCCTCAACGGCAAGCCCGCCCACGCGAAGATCGACGACGCCGAGACGCTGGTCGACTCCCTGCGCCGCAGTTGTGGCGTCGCCGGTGTGCGGGTGGGGTGCCGAAACGGCGACTGCGGCAGCTGCACGGCCATGGTCGACGACGAGTGCGTCAAGACCTGCCTCATGCTCGCCGGCCGAGTGCACGGGTCCGAGGTCATCACCCTCGAAGGCCTCGGAACCCTGGACCGCCCCCATCCGGTCCAGACCGCCTTCATGGAGCAGTACGCGTTCCAGTGTGGTTTCTGCCTTCCTGGCATGGTCTTCTCAACGCTCAGCCTGCTTGCGCGAATCCCGCATCCGGACGAGACGCAAATCCGGGACGCGCTGAGCGGAAACCTGTGCCGATGCACCGGTTACGCGAACATCGTCAAGGCGGTCGAGCGAGCCGCCGCAATGGTCGCCGCAAGCGACCAGGAAAGCCTCTGAAACCGCCTTCCCCTCATGTGCCCGACAGGCTCTGCCGTTTTCATTTCCATATGAGGACGGACGGCGGCTGCTGGATGCGCCGGCACCGTGCAGGACCAGAAAAGGCGCACTGCCACCCGCATGCCGAAAAGGCGAACAATTCCAATTTCCCGGCAGACTCCCGAGAGATGGAGCCAGGATCATGCAGACCCTTGAGACCACAGTGCATGAGAAAGAAAAAGTCACCCGCGCGCAGTTCCTCGCGTGGCTCACCGCGTTCGCGGGATGGCTGTTCGACTACTACGAGATCTCGCTCATGACGTTCCTGATCGTGCCGATCGCAGCGGATTTCGGAGTCTCGTCGCAGCAGACCGCGCTCCTGATCTCGCTCCAGCTCTTGGGCATAGCAGCCGGAGGCGTTCTTTTCGGGTACCTCGGAGACCGGATCGGGC
The DNA here is from genome assembly GCF_020176795.1 of Streptomyces sp. 8L. GTDB lineage: Bacteria > Actinomycetota > Actinomycetes > Streptomycetales > Streptomycetaceae > Streptomyces. The sequence goes on along the minus strand of NZ_JAIUKE010000285.1, from coordinate 3,559 downwards.
GCCGTCGCGTCCTGATGATCACCATCGTGATCTTCGGCGTTTTCACGCTGGCCCGCGCGTTCGTGACCGACTACAACATGCTCGTCGCATTCTGCATACTCGCCGCGATCGGACTGGGCGGCGAATTCGGAGTGGGACAGTCCCTGGTCTCGGAGGCCATGCCGGCGAGCAAGCGCGGCTGGTGGGGCGCCGCCCTCTACAGCGGAGTGGGGCTCGGACTGGCCCTGGCCGCCGTGGTCGGTGGATATCTTCTTCCCGCCATCGGATGGCGCTGGGTCTTCGCCGTGTCCTGTCTGCCGATCCTCCTCGCGATTTTCGTGAGGTTCGCCGTTCCCGAGTCCGGCGAATGGGAGGCACAGTCTCGTGGCGAACGTGTCGCGACCGACTGGAAGCTGGTGCGCTCAAAGCTCTTCCTCAAGCCCTTCTTCCTCTGCCTCACGGCCTGCGCGGTGGAGTTCTTCGCCTTCTACGGGGTTGCGGCCCTCCTGCCCAAGTACCTCATCGAGGTGCAGGGCTTCAGCTTCGGCAAGGCTGCCTGGTGGACGGTGACCGTCGGTCTTTCGATCTTCCTGGGATCGGTGACCTGTGGATTTCTCGCCGACCGTATCGGACGTCGTCTCACCTGGTGCATCATGGCGTCCATCGCCGCCATCGGCAGTGTCCTGCTGGGTATCGTCCTGCAGACAGACGCCAAGGGTTTCCTGAGCCTGCCGCCGATCTTCATCATGTACTTCGGCACTGGTGTTGCCGCCGCCTTCGGACTGGTCTTCTCCGAGCAGTTCCCGACCCGGGTCCGTTCCCTGGGCGTAGGCAGTTCGCTGCAGCTCGGGCGAGGGCTCTCGTTCTTCCCGCCTCTCATCGCCGCGGCCGTCTATCCCGTGTACGGGTACGCGATTCTCGTCTTCTCGGGAGCCGCCCTCTTCGCCGTCCTGGCCGTCTTGGGATGGGCGTTCAAGGAAGGACGCGAGCGGGCCATGGCTGACATCGAGGCCGACTTCGCCACCAGTTGACAGAGCGGTTGTTCGTTTCTGGCGGCGTGGAGAGCTGCCCGTGCCGCAAACGAAACGTGGGGAGCCGCCGCGAACGAAACACGGACAGCGCCCACGACGAAGAGACCACTCAGGCAGCGGCCTCGCGAGAACAGGAGGACTGTCAGTGTTGGACATCGCCGACGAGTTGAACCGGTGGCTTGAGCGGGGCCGCGACTTCGCCGTGGCCACGGTGGTGGCTGTCAGCGGCAGCGCGCCGCGGCAGCCGGGCGCGGCCCTCGCCATCGACCGTGAGGGCACCGCCATTGGATCGGTCTCCGGAGGCTGTGTGGAGGGCGCCGTCTACGAACTGTGCCGTGAGGCACTTGAGGACGGACGCACCCGCCTGGAGCGATTCGGCTACAGCGACGACGAAGCATTCGCCGTCGGCCTGACCTGCGGCGGCGTCATCGACATCCTCATTGCGCCCGTCCGGTACCGGGACCGGGCGGAACGCGAAGTGCTGGCGGCCGCCCTGACTGCGCCCGCGACCGGCGAGGCGGCGGCGCTCGCACGGATCGTGTCCGGGCCTGCCGAGCTCATGGGCCGGGCCCTGCTGGTGCGTCCCGACGGCCGCAGGCAGGGCGGCTTCGGCGCCCGCCCAGAACTTGATCGCATCGTCGCCGGCGCGGCACTCGCCCACCTCAACGCCGGTGGCACCGCCACACTGGAGATCGATGAAGAGGATTCCCGCTGCGGCGTCCCCCTCACGCTCCTTGTCGAATCATCGGTGCCGGCACCGCGGATGATCATTTTCGGAGCGATCGACTTCGCGTCGGCACTCGTCAGGATGGGCGCGTTCCTCGGTTACCACGTCACCGTCTGCGACGCACGGCCCGTGTTCACAACCGCGGCCAGGTTCCCCGACGCCGACGAGATCGTCGTCGAGTGGCCGCACCACTACCTCGAACGCACGGTCGTCGACGGTCGCACGGTCCTGTGCGTCCTTACCCACGACCCCAAGTTCGACGTGCCCCTGCTCCATCTCGCGCTGCGCCTGCCGGTCGCCTACGTGGGCGCCATGGGTTCCCGACGGACTCACCTGGAGCGAAACGAGCGCCTGCGTGAAGCAGGTTCCACCGAAGAGGAGTTGGCTCGGCTGCGCTCCCCGATAGGCCTCGACCTCGGCGCACGCACTCCGGAGGAGGTCGCGGTGTCCATCGCCGCGGAGATCGTGGCGGATCGGCGCGGGGGCGGCGGAGTCTCACTAGCCGAGAGCTACACCCCGATACACCGCGGCGCGGACACGCTCGCGCAGCGCGGTTCTCGTACGGCTGAGTGGCGCGCGTACTGCTAGGCGGACAGTTCCTACCCGCCGCACCGCACAGGACACCGTCTTGGTTGCCTGCGGTCACCTGTGCGGATGCCGTCCCGGGACGGTGTCGTGCAGGGTGTCGGCGAGGCAGTGTGAGGCCTACTGGACGCGGAGGATGATTTTCCCGCGGGTGCGGCCGGTTTCGCTCAGCCGATGGGCCTCGGCGACGTCGTCGAGGTCCAGCGTCCTGCTCACCAGGGGACGCACCGCGCCCTCGTCGACCAGGCGGGCGATCTCGGCAAGCCGAGGCCCGTTGGAGTCCAGGACGAACGTGGACACGTTGATGCCCAGCCTGTCGGCTTCTGCCTCGTCCGGCGCACCCGCGATGGTGATCAGGGAGCCGCCGGACACCACGGCGCCGTACGACCTTTCGAGGGTGTCGCCGCCCACGGTGTCCAGCACGACGTCCGCGAAGCGCCCCCGCGCGGCGAAGTCCTCCCGCTTGTAGTCGATGACCTCGTCAGCGCCCAGCGACTTGGCGATGTCGATCCCGTCACCCGAGGCCGTAGCGACCACACGGGCACCGAAGTGTTTGGCCAGCTGGACCGCGGCAGACCCCACGCCACCTGCCCCCGCATGGATCAGCACGGTCTGGCCCGCGCCGAGGTGACCGATGTCGAACAATGCCTTCCAGGCAGTCAGGGTGGCCAGGGGCAGACCCGCCGCCTGTTCCAGCGGAGTGCTCCGCGGGGCCTTCGCGATCTCGCCGGCGTCCACCGCGAGGTACTGCGCGTAGGTGCCGTCACGCGTCAGGGCCGGCCTGCCGTACACGAGGTCGCCCACCACCAGCGACGTCTGTGCCGTCCCGAGGTCGACGACCGTCCCCGCGAAGTCCCAGCCCAGCGTCAGCGGGAAGGAGTGCTCCTCCAGGGCGAACACACCCGAACGCACCAGCCAGTCGACCGGGTTGACCGCAGCGGCGTGCACGCGGACGAGAACGTCATCGCCCCCCAGCGTGGGCAGCGCCACCGACTCCAGTTGGAGTACCGACCGGTCACCGTACCTGTGGATGCGTACGGCCTTCATCAGCTTCTCGTGCATCTCTTCTCCAAAGGGTCGGCGTTTCGGGCTCTGGAGGGGACCGTAAAACCCTCACGCATGCGTCAGGGTCAAACCACCCACCCGAACCGCGCCCACGACCACGACCACGACAAGACCCTCCCTCCACCGACAGCAGACAGCCTTCTTGAGGGCCGCGGCGTGGGCCGCGGCGGGG
>NZ_JAIUKE010000284.1 GCF_020176795.1 Streptomyces sp. 8L | reverse complement strand
GTCCCCCGTGCCCTCCCGTTCCCCCGTCCGAGAGGAGAGGGCCCGGCTTCCCTACGGGTCACCGGCCCCTCCGCGTGCACCTCCGTGCCGGGCAGGGACCGTCGCACCGTTCCGCCGCCCCGTGTCGGCGGTGCCGGTGCCTCGTCCCTTCGGCGGGCACCACTCTTCCGGTTCCGGCCCGCTGTCCCCATCCGCCGCGCTACTCATCCCGGTGCCTGAGTACGGGTACTCAGGCACCGGCGGCCCCTTGAGTCCCGATACCGGGGCCGGGGCCCGGGCCGGGCTCCGGCGGCGGACGGTGCCGGGAGGGATGTCGGAGGCTGCCGTTAGAGTCACCGGCATGGCACGGATTGCGGTGATCGGCGCCGGGATGGGCGCGATGGCGGCGGCCGCGAGGCTGGCCGTCGCGGGCCACGGGGTGACGGTCTACGAGCGGGCGGCGACGTACGGCGGCGCGGTGGGCAGGTTCGAGCGGGACGGCTTCGTCTTCGACACGGGCCCCGGTGTGCTGCACGTGCCCGCGGTCTACCGGGACCTGTTCGTGAAAACGGGCAAGGAGCCGCTGGAAGCCTGTCTCGACCTGGTGCAGCCCGGGCACGACGCGCTGCACGTCTTCGCGGACGGCACGCGGGCGCTGCTGCCGAACGCGTCGCGCGGCGGCGTGGTCGCCGCGCTCGACGCCGCCTTCGGCGCGGGCGCGGGCGCCCGCTGGGCCGACTTCCTGGGGCGCGCGGGCGACACGTGGGCGCGTGCCCGCCGGCCACTGCTTGAGGAGCCGCTGCCCGCCGACCCGGGGCCGCTCGGCCGCGACCCGTATCCGGCGCCGCGGCAGCGCAGACTGCTGCGGGGCTCCCGTCAGGCGTCGACGCTCGCGGAGATCGGCGCGTGGGAGCTCGTGGTGCCCGGCCTCGCGGCGCTTCTCGACGGGTACGCGCTCGGGTACGGCCTCGATCCGCGTACGGCACCGGCGAGCGCGTCGGTGCTGCCCTATCTGGAACAGACCTTCGGCGTCTGGTATGTGCGGGGCGGGATGCGGGAGTTGGCGCGCGCGCTGTACGAGCGGTGCGTGGCCCGCCGGGTGGAGTTCGTCTTCGGCGCCGAGGTGGCGGCGGTCGGCGAGAAGGACGGCGCGGTGTCGGGCGTGGAGCTCTCGGACGGCGTGTTCACGCCGGCGGACGTGGTGGTCGCGGGCGCAGGCCCGTCGGCGGCGCCGGACCTGTGGGGGGCCGGGCCCGCGCGCCCGCCGGAGCGCGGCGGCGGCGCGGCTCCCGGCCGGTTCACGGTGCTGCTCGCCGTCCGGGGCGGGCGCCCGGCCGGTGCGGCGCACCGCACGGTCGTGCATGCCCCGTCGGCGCACGAGGAGGCCGCCGCGGTCTTCGGCGGCGCGGGCGGTGTCCCCGCGCAGAGCCCCACCGTGACGGTGCTGCGGCCCGACGACGCGTCGACGCGGCCCGACGCGGAGCACGAGGCGGTGACGGTCACGGCGACGGTCGCCGCGCAGGGCCCCGTCGACTGGACGGACGCGGCGCTGCGCGAGCGGTACGCGGACGTGCTGGTGCGCGCGGCCTCGGCCGCCCTGCCGGATCTGGCGGAGCGGGTGGTGTGGCGTGAGGTGCGTACGCCCGCGACGACGGCGGCCGAGACGGGCGCGCCCGGCGGCGGGGTGCCCGCGCCGGCCCTCGCGGGCGCGGGCGGTCGCCTGCTGCGTCCGGCCAACACCACCGGCCTGCGCGGGCTTTACCTGGCGGGCGGCCGTTCCCATCCCGGCGGCGGGCTGCCGCATGCCGGCATGTCGGGCGCGCTGGTGTCAGGACTGATCGTGGAGGGGCCGGAGTTCCGGGGCTCGCAGTGAAGGGACCGCGGAAGGTTGGAGCCGCGCGGTCTGCGGTGGCCTCCGGCGCGTGGTGAGAGTGGCGCGCGCGTAGGACCCCGCCCGTCGTAGGACCCGGTGCGTGGCGCGCCCGTAGGACTCCGCTGCCCGCCGGACCCGCCCGGAGGGGGGTCAGTAGCGGTGGGGGCCGCCGCCCGCCTCCGGTTCCGGCTGGTGCTGCTGGGAGGGGTCGTAGGGGTACGAAGGGTCGTAGGCGCCGGGCTGCTCCGCGGCCTGCCGGCTCTGCGCGCTGTCCCGCTGCTGCGGGACCCAGACGCCGCCGGGCGGGGTGTCCGTGGCGTAGGGGTCCTGGTACTGCTGCTGCCCGCCGGAGTTCTCGTACGGGGCGTAGGACGACGGGTCGTAACCGGCGTACTGCTGCTGGTAGTCCGGCTGCGGGTAGTCGGTCCCCTCGTACGGAGAGGCCTGGTAGGCGGAGGTCTGGTACGCGTCGGGCTGGTACGTGGAGGGCGGGTACGCGGAATCCGGATATCCGCTCTGCTGGTAGCCCGTCTGCTGGAACTCCTGCTGCCCGTAGTCCTGTTGCGCGTAGTCCTGTTGCTGGTACTGCGGCTGCTGTGCGGAGCCGTCACCGATTCCGTCGGCGGCGCTGCCGGTTCCCGTCGCGCCGGTGCCGTAGCCGGTGTAGTCCTGGCCCGAGCCGGTGTCCTGGCCCGTCCCGGCGCCCTGTTCGCCGTAGCCGTGGCCGTACTGCTGCTGGGCGTAGGCGGCTTGGTCCGCCTGGTCGCCGTACGCCGTCTCGTAACCGGCGTACGCGCCGTGCCCCGTGGGCTGTTCGTAGCCGCCGTACGTGTCGTACCCCGCCGGGCTGTACTCGCTGTGGCCGCCCTCGCGCTCGGCCGCGAACACCCCCGTGCCGGCGGCCGTGTCGTCGTACACGCCGTACAACTGGCCCGTGTCGTCGGGCAGTGGCTGCGGCGCGTAGACCGTCGTCTCCCCGGGCGGGTTCCCGCCGGTGACGCCGCCGTCCTCCTGCGGGAGGTCCTGCGCCGGGGCCGCGACCATGGTCCGCTCCTCCGGCGCCTCCTGTGCGTCGGAGGTCTCCGTGCCCGGGGCGCCCTCGACGGCCGCTGCGTCCTCGGAGCCCTGCGCGCCACGCGCCGCGCCTCTGCGGCGGCGGCTGGCGGTCGGCCGTCCGCCGACCGCCCAGCCCGCCTCGTAGCCCTTGCGGAACGACAGCGTCACGTACGTCTGTCCGACGCCGAAGGCGATCGCGCCCAGCACGATCAGGACGATCTGCCCCATGACCACGCCGATGACGACGGTCACGAACCCCACGAACGCGAGCGCGCGCCAGCGCAGCCGCGCCTTGTACTGGAGCAGCACCTCGCCGAGGAGCCACAGTGCGACGAAGCCGAACGCGATGTAGAGGACCGTCCAGCCCATGTACGCCCCTCTCGTACGGCGACCGCTTCTGTACGGGTGCGGCGCCGGTCAGGAATGCCTGTGCAGTCCGAGATTCTCGTAGATCTCAAGTGTCGCCGTGGAGTTGTTCAGGGTGATGAAGTGCAGTCCCGGCACCCCCTCGGCAAGGAGCCTGGCACAGAACTCCGTGGCGAACTCGATGCCAATGGAGCGTACAGCGGCCGGATCGTCCTTGGCCGCGAGGATGCGGTCTTTCAGCTCGTCGGGGACGCTCGCCGTGCTCAGGGCCGGCAGCCGTTCCAGCTGCTTCACGGTCGTGACCGGCATGATCTCCGGGATGATCGGCGTCTCGCAGCCGGCGGCGGCGGCCTTGTCCCGCAACTGGAGATAGCCCTCGGGCCTGAAGAACATCTGGGTGATCGCGTAGTCGGCGCCCGCACGGCACTTGGCGACGAAGTGCCGTATGTCGCTGTCCCAGTCGGGCGAGCGGGGGTGCATCTCGGGGAAGGCGGCCACTCCGACGCAGAAGTCCCCGGACTCCTTGATCAGCCTGACCAGTTCGACCGCGTACTCGACGCCCTCGGGGTGCTTGACCCACTCCCCCATCGGGTCGCCGGGCGGGTCGCCCCGCACCGCGAGGATGTTGCGGATGCCGACCGCCGCGTACCGGCCGATCATGTGGCGCAGGTCCGCGACGGACTGGCCGACGGCCGTCAGGTGGGCGACGGGGGTGAGCGTCGTGTCCGCGGCGATCCGCTCGGTGGCCTTCACGGTGCCGGTACGGGTCGAGCCGCCGGCGCCGTACGTGACGGAGACGAAGCTCGGGGCGACGGCCTCGATGCGGCGCAGGGCGTTCCACAGGTTGCGCTCGCCCTTCTCGGTCCTTGGCGCCCAGAACTCGAAGGAATAGCTGGTCCCGCCGTCGGCGAGGACATCGCGGACGGTGCGCGCGTGCGGGGTCCAGGTGGACGAGGTACCGAGGGCCATATGAGCAGGTTATCGACTCGTGACCGGCGCCGTCACACCCTGAGGGCGAACCGGCCGCGAGGACGGACCGGTGCAGGGCGGGTCCTCGCGCGGGCCCGGTCAGTGCCCGGCGGCCGCCGCGCGCTCCCGGACCCGGGCGGCCAGCGCTGCGCTCGCCGCGGCGGGATCGTCGGCCTCCGTGATGGCCCGTACGACGACGACCCTGGTGGCCCCCGCGTCCAGGACCTCGTCCAGGTTGGTCTCGTCGATCCCGCCGATGGCGAACCAGGGGCGGTCGATGCCGAGGGCCGCGGTCCGCTCGGCCGTGTGGCGCACGAGGCCGAGGCCCGCCGCGGGGCGCCCCGGCTTGGTCGGTGTGGCCCAGCAGGGGCCCGTGCAGAAATAGTCGACGCCCTGCTGCCGCCCCGCCGCGTCCGCCTCGGCGTCCGCGTGCGTGGAGCGGCCGATCAGCGGCCCGTCGCCGAGGATGGCGCCCCCCCCGGGCACCGGGAGGTCGCCCTGGCCCAGGTGCAGCACGTCGGCGCCGATCGCGTGCGCGACATCCGCACGGTCGTTGACCGCGAGCAGCTTGCCGTGCCTGCGGCAGGCGTCCGCGAAGACCTGGAGGTGGTCGAGCTCCTCCGCGGCCTCCAGCGTCTTGTCGCGCAGCTGGACGATGTCGACCCCCGACGCGAGGACCGCGTCGAGGAAGGCGGGGAGATCACCCTGGCGCTTGCGGGCGTCGGTGCACAGGTAGATACGGGCGTCGGCGAGCGCCGCACGGGCCGTGGACATCGGGTGATCCCCCCACTGGTGCCGCCCCAGGGAGGGCGGCGGTGTCGTGTCGTCTCTGTTCTCCGCCGGCCGGCACGGGACCCGGTGGGACCCGGCGGGGCGTGGCCCGGTCCGGGGCCACGCGCCTCAGCGGTCCGGTCCGGACCACGCGCCTCGGCGGTCCGGTCCGGTCCGCCGCCCGGCACGCGGTCCGGTCCCGGCCGTGCCTTCGCGGTCAGCCGCCCTGCGTCAGACGGCGAGCGCCTGCGCCCGGCGCTTCACCTCCGTGCCGCGATTCTCGCCCAGCGCCTGCGCGGGCGTGCCCGGCAGGGTCGGATCGGGCGTGAAGAGCCACTCCAGCATCTCCGCGTCGGAGAAGCCGTCGTCCTTCAGGAGCGTCAGCGTACCGACGAGCCCCTTGACGACCTTGTCGCCGTCGATGAAGGCGGCGGGGACCTGGAGTGTCCGGTTCTCACCGCGCCGCACGGCGATCAGCTGGCCTTCCTTCACCAGTTGGCGGACGCGCGTCACCTCGACATCCAGCTTCTCCGCGATGTCGGGGAGGTGGAGCCACTCGGGGACGAGAGCATCGATCTTTGCGTCAATCTCGGTCACAGGGTCAAGCGTGCCATCCCGGACTGACAGACGGTAGCGGTGACGGTCCGGGCGGGGCACGCGCCGGGCCCGCCGCCCGCTCGTACGGCGGTCGCACGGCATCGGAGACGTACGGCGGAAAACCCGGGGGACGGCGGGCGGAAGCCGCTCAGCGCGCCGATTTCTTCAGCGGTACGGCCGGGTCGGCGGCCCGCTCCGGGTCGAGCCTCGCACCCGCTTCGATCAGTTTGCGGCCCTGTGCCAGGTCCCGGGGCCGGCCGACGGCGAGCAGCGCGACGAGGACGCCGTCCCGCAGCCAGACGGCCGACCAGGCGGCGCCCGCCGGGTCACCGCGCTCCACGAGCCGGTCCGCGCCGTTGTGGTGGCCGGCGTACTGCACGAACCGGCCGAACTGCTCGGACCAGAAGTACGGCACCGGGTCGTAGCGCTCCTGCGACTCGCCCGCGATGCGGGCGGCGACGGTCCTCGGGCCCTGGAGCGCGTTGTCCCAGTGGTGCACGAGCAGTCGCTCGCCGTAGCGCACGGAGGGGAAGGACGCGCAGTCGCCGACCGCGTACACATCGGGCACGGAGGTGCGCAGCGACGCGTCCGCCCGTACGGCCCCGTCGGCGTCGAGCGCGACGCCGGAGCCGGCGAGCCAGCCCGTGGCCGGCCGGGCGCCGATGCCGACAAGGACGGCGCCCGCGGCGATCCGCCGGCCGTCGTCGAGGACGACCGCGCCCTCCTCGACCCGTAGGACGCGGGCGCCCGTGAGCAGCGTGGCGCCGCTCTCCCCGTACCAGCGGGCCATCGGCGCGGTGACCTCGGCGGGCAGCGCGCCGGCGAGCGGGCGGTCTGCGGCCTCCACGACGGTGACCGCGCAGCCCGCAGCGCGCGCGGCGGTCGCGAACTCGGCGCCGATCCAGCCCGCGCCGACGATGACGATGTCGTGCTGCCGTTCCAGTACCGGCCGCAGCCGCTCCACGTCGTCCAGGGTGCGCAGGACGTGCACGCCGGGGAGGCCCGCCGTGCCGGGCAGCGTGACCGGCTCCGCGCCGCACGCGAGGACCGCCACGTCGTAGGGGACGGGGCCTTCGGCCGTGTCGATCTCCCGTGCGCCGGCCCGCAGCGCGGTCGCCGCGCGGCCGAGCCGCAGCTCCACGCCGAGCGCGTCGAAGTCGATGTCGAATGCGGAGCTCTCGCTCTGGCCGAGGAGCAGCGCCTTGGACAGCGGGGGGCGGTCGTAGGGGGGATGCGGTTCCGCGCCGACGACGGTGACGGGCCCGGCGTGGCCGCTCTCCCGCAGCGCCACCGCGGTCTGCACACCGGCCATGCCCGCGCCGACGATGACGACTCTCTGCTCCTCGCTCACGCGATCACCTTAGATCCCGATCACCCCGCCGCCCCAGTGGCCCGGCGCCCCGGCCCGCCTTACGGGACGGCGTGGCAAGGTCTAGGCTGGGCCGGGAGACTTCGCGGGAGTCCGGGCGACCGGGCTGAGAGGGAGGCTGGACGGCCTCCGACCGTACGAACCTGATCCGGGTCATGCCGGCGAAGGGAGGGGCTGGCGATCGTGCGGCCTTCTGAAACATCTGACACATCCATCACTTCCGGCACGTCTGGCGTGTCCGGACCGCCGTCCCCGGCTGATGCGGCGCGCGCCGACCGGCCCGCCGCCGCGGGTGCCGTGTCCAGCGGCCGCGGCGGCGACGACGTCCTGGTCGTCGGCGGCGGGATCATCGGCCTCGTGACGGCGTGGCGCGCCGCCCAGCGCGGGCTGCGGACGGCCGTCGTCGACCCGGAGCCCGGGGGCGGGGCCGCGCAGGTCGCGGCGGGCATGCTGGCCGCCGTCACGGAACTGCACTACGGCGAGGAGACCCTGCTCGGGCTCAACCTGGCCTCGGCGCGGCGCTATCCCGAGTTCGTGGCCGAGCTGGAGGAGGCGAGCGGCCGCGACACCGGCTACCGCGCCTGCGGCACGCTCGCGGTGGCGCTGGACAGCGACGACCGCGCCCACCTGCGGGAACTGCACGCCTTCCAGCACCGGTTGGGCCTCAGCTCGGAGTGGCTCGGCGGCCGGGACTGCCGGCGGCTCGAACCGATGCTCGCCCCGGGGGTGCGCGGCGGCCTCAGGGTGGACGGCGACCACCAGATAGACCCCCGCAGGCTCGCCGCCGCACTGGTGGCGGCCTGCGAGCGCGCGGGCGTGGCACTGCACCGCGCCTGGGCACAGCGCCTCGATGTACGGGGCGGCCGGGCGCGTGGCGCCGTACTCGCGGACGGGACGGTGCTCGGCGCGGACCAGGTCGTCCTGGCCGCGGGCAGCCTGAGCGGCCGGCTCGCGGGCGTGCCCGACGAGGTGCTGCCGCCGGTCCGGCCGGTCAAGGGGCAGGTGCTGCGGCTAACGGTGCCGACCGCCTACGCGCCGTTCCTGTCCAGGACGGTCCGTGCGGTGGTGCGCGGCGGGCACGTCTACCTGGTGCCGCGCGAGAACGGCGAACTGGTGGTCGGCGCGACGAGCGAGGAGCTCGGCTGGGACACCACGGTGACGGCGGGCGGCGTCTACGAGCTGCTGCGCGACGCGCACGAACTGCTGCCCGGCATCACGGAGCTGCCGCTCACCGAGACGCGCGCGGGGCTGCGGCCCGGATCGCCGGACAACGCGCCGCTGCTCGGCCCCACCGCGCTGCCGGGGCTGCACCTGGCGACCGGGCACTTCCGCAACGGCGTCCTGCTGACCCCGGTCACCGGCGACGCGATGGCCGAAGTACTGACGGCCGGCGAACTGCCCGAGGTGGCACGGCCGTTCACGCCCGCGCGGTTCGCGGGGGCAGCGGTGGCGCCCCGTACGGACACGCCGAGGGAGCACAGCGCACGGAGCGGAAGGACCGCACGAGAGGGGCTGCTCGCATGAGCGACGACACGGCGGCACGCGTGGTGCGCGTGTCGGTGAACGGCAAGCCGCACGAGGTCACGGCGGCGACGACGCTGGACGAGCTGGTCGCGACGCTGACGGCGGCGCCGTCCGGGGTGGCGGCGGCGCTCAACGAGACGGTGGTTCCCCGGAGCAGCTGGCCCCGGACGCGGCTCGGCGACGGCGACCGGGTGGAAGTCCTCACCGCCGTACAAGGAGGCTGACAGGGATGGCGGACGACACACTCACCATCGCGGGCGTGGCCTTCACGTCCCGGCTGATCATGGGGACGGGCGGCGCGCCCAGCCTCGACGTCCTGGAGCGCTCGCTGGTCGCGTCGGGCACCGAGCTGACCACCGTGGCCATGCGGCGGCTCGACCCGGCGGTGCAGGGCTCGGTCCTCTCCGTGCTGGAGCGGCTCGGCATCCGGCCGCTGCCCAACACCGCGGGCTGCTTCACGGCGGGCGAGGCCGTACTGACGGCGCGGCTCGCGCGGGAGGCGCTCGGCACCGACTGGGTGAAGCTGGAGGTGGTGGCGGACGAGCGGACGCTGCTGCCCGACCCGGTCGAGGTGCTGGACGCGGCGGAGACGCTGGTCGACGACGGCTTCACCGTGCTGCCGTACACGAACGACGACCCGGTGCTCGCGCGGAAGCTGGAGGACGTCGGCTGTGCGGCGGTCATGCCGCTCGGCTCCCCCATCGGCTCGGGCCTCGGCATCCGCAACCCGCACAACTTCGGCCTGATCGTGGAGCAGGCGGGCGTCCCGGTCATCCTGGACGCGGGGGCGGGGACCGCCTCGGACGCCGCGCTCGCGATGGAGCTGGGGTGCGACGCGGTGATGCTGGCGTCCGCCGTGACCCGGGCGCAGTCCCCCGCCGTGATGGCGGAGGCCATGCGGCACGGGGTGGAGGCGGGCCGGCTCGCCCGTCTCGCGGGCCGCATCCCGCGCCGCCACCACGCGGAGGCGTCGTCGCCGCGGGCGGGGCGCGCGGACCTGGACCCGGAGCGCCCGGCGTTCTGAGGACGGGGCGCGGCGGGGCCGGTGCGTACGCCGCATGCGGGGCATGGCAGGGCCGGTGCGTGCGGGGCGCGGCAGGGCCCAGTACGTAACGTCGCTTGCGGGCTGACCGTCCCGTACGGGCGAGGGTCCGCGCGGTGCGCGCCGGGTCCCTGGGCAGCTCGTGGCGTTACGGGTGTGCTGCAAGCTCCCGGGCGGGAAGGGCCGCCCCGCGGACCTGAACGTAGACTCGCCGCGTGGATACGACCCTCAATGACCCGATGGTCGGGCAGGTGGTCGACGGGCGGTACCGCGTCGACGCGCGCATCGCGGTCGGCGGGATGGCCACGGTCTACCGGGCCCTGGACACCCGTCTCGACCGGGTGCTCGCGCTGAAGGTGATGCACCCGGCGCTCGCCGCCGACGCCGGTTTCGTGGAGCGCTTCATCCGCGAGGCGAAGTCCGTGGCCCGGCTGGCGCACCCCAATGTGGTCGCCGTCTTCGACCAGGGCGCCGAGGGCGCGTACGTGTACCTCGCGATGGAGTACGTCGCCGGCTGCACCCTGCGCGACGTGCTGCGCGAACGCGGAGCGCTGCAGCCCCGCGCGGCCCTCGACATCGTGGAACCGGTGCTGGCCGCGCTGGGCGCCGCGCACCGCGCCGGGTTCGTGCACCGGGACATGAAGCCGGAGAACGTGCTGATAGGGGACGACGGGCGGGTCAAGGTCGCGGACTTCGGCCTGGTGCGGGCCGTGGACGACGTCACCACCAGCACCGGGGCCGTACTGGGCACCGTGTCGTACCTCGCACCCGAGCAGCTGGAGGACGCGGCGGCGGGCGCGGGGGCCGGCGTCGACGTGTACGCGTGCGGTGTCGTCCTGTACGAGACGCTGACCGGCCGCAAGCCGCACGGCGGCGAGACGCCCGCGCAGGTCCTGTACCAGCACCTGAACGAGGACGTGCCGGCGCCGTCGGCCGCCGTGCCAGGACTCGCACCCGAACTCGACGCGCTCGTGGCCGCGGCGACCGCCCGCGATCCGCGGACCCGCCCGCGCGACGCGGTGGAGCTGCTGGCGCTCGCCCACGCGACGCGCGCCGCGCTGAGCGATGCACAGCTGGACTCCCTGCCGCCCGCCGCACGCGCCGCGAGCGGCACGTCCGGGTCGGAGAACCGTACGAGTGTGATCCCCCGCACCGCGCCCGCCAGCCGGGACGCGGACCGGGTGGCCAGGACCAGCCGCCTCGACCTGCCGCCCGCGCCGCCCGCCGCGACGGGCCGGGGAGGGCGCGGCGGCCGGTTCCGCCGCAGGCGGAGGGCTCTCGCGGTCCTGGCCGCGCTGGTGGCGGTACTGATCGGCGTGGGGGTCTGGTACATCGACTCGGGCCAGTTCACCCGTGTGCCGTCGCTGCTCGGCCAGTCCGAGCAGGCGGCGAGGAAGCGCCTCTCGGACGCGGGTCTCGACGCCCGCGTCGACCGCGGTTACAGCGACGCCTTCGACCGGGGCACGGTCATGCGCAGCGACCCGGCTCCCGAGACCAGGGTGCGGGGCAGCGGCCCCGTGACGCTGACGATCTCCCGCGGTCCGAGGATCGTGAGCGTCCCGCGCCTGGCCGGGCTGCCGCTGGCGGACGCCAAGGCCGCGCTCGCCAAGGCGGGCCTGGCTGCGGGCCTGGTGACCACGTCGTTCGACGACGGCACCGACCGGGGCGCGGTCATCTCCTCGGACCCGGGCGCGGGCGAGCGGGTGCGCCCCGGCAAGGGGGTCGCGCTCAAGGTGAGCAGGGGCAGCGCCATCGACGTACCCGACGTGACCGGGGAGGACGTCGACGACGCCACGTCCGACCTGGCGGACGCCGGCCTGAAGGCGAAGGTCGCTCCGGCGCGTGTGGAGTCGAGCGAGGACGCGGGCGACGTGGCACGGCAGTCGCCGGGCGAGGGCGGGCAGCTGGCCGAGGGCGACACGGTCACGCTGACGGTGTCGAAGGGCCCGAAGATGGTCACGGTCCCCGATGTCACGGGCCGGTCCGCCGACGACGCGCGCGAGCGGCTGGAGGACGCGGGCTTCAAGGTGAAGGTGAAGCACAGCTTCCCGTTCATCGACGACACGATCACCGACCAGTCCGTGGACGGCGGCGACAAGGCCCCCGAGGGCAGCACCGTCACGATCAAGACCGACGGGCTGTGACGCCGGCCGGTACGTGACCTCACCGGGCACACCGGGCCCCGCACGTACGGCACCCGCAGTACTACTCCGCACTACCAACAGCACCCGCGGCACCAACACTCGGAACACGCATCACTCTCGACAAGGACGGCTCTTCCCATGCGCAACCCGCGCAACCCGGTCGGCGCCCACGTGCCCGTGGCCGGTGGCCTCGCCACGACCGGCCTCGGCTACGCACGCGACCTCGGCGCGGAGGCCGTCCAGGTGTTCGTCGCCAATCCGCGCGGCTGGGCGACGCCGTCCGGCGACCCCGCCCAGGACGAGCTGTTCCTCGCCGAGTGCGCGGCGGCCGGCCTGCCGGCGTACGTGCACGCGCCGTACCTGATCAACTTCGGCTCGCACACGGCCGCGACGGCGGAGCGGTCCGTGGAGTCGATGCGGCACAGCCTGCGGCGCGGCCGGGCGATCGGGGCGCGGGGCGTCGTGGTCCACACGGGGTCCGCGACCGGAGGACGCGACCGCGCGACCGCGCTCGCGCAGGTACGGGAGCTGCTGCTGCCGCTGCTCGACGAGCTGACGCACGACGACGACCCGCCGGTGCTGCTGGAGCCCACGGCGGGCCAGGGGTTCTCGCTCTGCTCCCGGATCTGGGACCTGGGACCGTACTTCGCGGCGCTCGACGCCCATCCGAAGCTCGGGGTCTGCCTCGACACCTGCCATGTGTTCGCCGCGGGCCACGACCTCGCGGGCGCGCACGGCATGGCGCAGACACTCGACCAGCTGGTGGAGACGGTGGGCGAGGGCCGCCTCGGCCTGATCCACGCCAACGACTCGAAGGACGTGGTGGGCGCGCACAAGGACCGCCACGAGAACATCGGAGCGGGCCACATCGGCGAGGAACCGTTCGGGGCGCTGTTCCGCCATCCGGCGACGGCCGGCGTACCGCTGGTGACGGAGACGCCCGGCGGCAAGGGCGGGCACACGGACGATGTCGCCCGGCTGAAGAAGCTGCGCGACGCCTGAGGCGGGGCCGTGGCGGGCCGGGTCCGTAAGGCGAGGCCGCGGCGGGCCGCGCGCAGGTGCTTGCGTCGTAGGCCGAGGGCACAGGACCGAGGGCCCGGGGCCGAGCGCCTGGGAACGAGGGCACAGGACAGAGCGCCCGGGAACGAGCGCACAGGCTCGAAGGGCCAGGGGTCAGGGCTTCGGCCTCAGAGTTCCGGGCCCTCGCCCGGTTCCTCCTGGTACGTGTAGCGCTGCTCGGACCACGGGTCGCCCAGGTTGTGGTAGCCGCGCTCCTCCCAGAAGCCCCTGCGGTCGGCGGTCATGTACTCGACGCCCCTGACCCATTTGGGCCCCTTCCAGGCGTAGAGGTGCGGCACGACCAGCCGCAGCGGGAAGCCGTGCTCGGCGGTCAGCAGTTCGCCGTCCCGATGCGTGGCGAAGATCGTGCGGTCGGAGGTGAAGTCCGCGAGGCGCAGATTGGCGCTGTAGCCGTACTCCGCCCAGACCATCACATGGGTCACCGAAGCGGCGGGCGGGGCGAGGTCCAGGACCGTCTTCGCGTGGACACCACCCCATTCGGCGCCCTGCATGCTGAATTTCGTCACGCAGTGGAGGTCGGACACCACCGTGGAGAACGGCAGGGCCGTGAACTCCTCGTGGTTCCAGCAGTGCTTGTCCGCGTCGGCTGTCGCGCCGAAGACCCGGAACTCCCAGCGTTCCGGCTTGAACTTCGGGACCGGTCCGTAATGGGTGACGGGCCAGCCGCGCTGGAGGCGCTGTCCCGGCGGCAGGAGAGGCCCTTCCGGTATCCGATGCCCCCCGCTCTGCTCCTCACCCATGCTTTACATGGTGACAGACCGGGAGGGGTGGTCCCGACCAGGCGGAACCCATAGCGGAACGAATCCCACCAAGGACGTCCTTACTGGACGGTGATCAGCACCGATGCGAGACTGCGCGCAGTCTCACCGGGCACATGTCCGGGCACACGTCACGCGCTACGCGTCCACCGCCGTCGCTGGAAGGAGCCGCTGCCATGCAGGGCGACCCCGAGGTACTTGAGTTCTTGAACGAGCAGCTGACCGGCGAGCTCACCGCGATCAACCAGTACTTCCTGCACGCGAAGATGCAGGAGAACTTCGGCTGGACGAAGCTCGCCAAGAACACCCGCGCCGAGTCCTTCGACGAGATGCGCCACGCGGAGCTGCTGACGGACCGCATTCTGCTGCTGGACGGCCTGCCGAACTACCAGCGGCTCTTCCATGTCCGGGTGGGCCAGAGCGTCACCGAGATGTTCGAGGCGGACCGCCAGGTCGAGGTCGAGGCCATCGACCGGCTGAAGCGCGGTATCGATGTGATGCGGTCCAAGAACGACCACACGTCCAAGCGCATCTTCGAGGCGATCCTGGAGGACGAGGAGCACCACATCGACTATCTGGACACCCAGCTCGCACTGATCGGGAAGCTGGGCGAGGCGCTGTACATCGCACAGCAGATCCGGCAGCCGGAGGACGGCGGCGACAGCGGCACCTCCCGCTGACCGCCTCGCCCCGGTGATCCTCTTGATCCCGGCGGTCCCTCCGTGACCCGGTGCTTCCCTTGGTTCCGGTGGCCTGCCCGGGCCCTGTGGCCTTCCGAAGGCCGCGCGGAGACGCGGGGGCTACGCGGCGCGCGGCAGGAATGCCGCCTCGGCGGCGACCGGTGCGGGCGTGAAGGGCTCGGCCGGAGCGGGGGTGGCGAACGGGTCGGCCGGGGAGCCGGGGAGCACGGGGTCCTGCCGGGCCGCCACGGGCTCGGACGCGGTCTCCGCTCCTGCCGGCACGTCCGCGCGGCCTCCGAGCAGCTCACGGCTGGGGCACGCCCCGCGGCCGAGTATCGACTGGATGCGCCGCACACAGCCGCCGCAGTCGGTGCCGGCCTTGCACCGGGAGGCGATCTGGCGCGGGGTGCAGGCCCCCGCCTCCGCGTGCTGTTTGACCTGTGCTTCCGTGATGCCGAAGCAGGAGCATACGTACACGCGGTTCACCTCCCCGGAGGCCGGACTCAGGACGCCGTCCCCGACGTATCGGTGAGGCTAACCTAACCTAACCCACGGGCCCGCGCCCGGAGAACCCCTCGTACGGGTGATGGGGCACGGATCACAGGCGGTGATCCGTGCCCCATCGTGTCCCTGTCGGGCGTGCGGTTCCGGCCGGGCGGTCGTGGCACGCGGTGGCCCGGGCGCCGCCCTCCCGGTGCGGCGGCTACTGGTCGCGGTACATCTCCGCGACGAGGAACGCCAGGTCGAGCGACTGGCTCCGGTTGAGCCGCGGGTCGCAGGCCGTCTCGTAGCGCTGGTGCAGGTCGTCGACGAAGATCTCGTCGCCGCCGCCCACGCACTCCGTGACGTCGTCGCCGGTGAGTTCGACGTGGATGCCGCCGGGGTGGGTGCCGAGACCCTTGTGGACCTCGAAGAAGCCCTTGACCTCGTCCAGGACGTCGTCGAAGCGGCGCGTCTTGTGGCCGGAGGCGGCCTCGAAGGTGTTGCCGTGCATCGGGTCCGTCACCCACGCGACCGTCGCGCCGGACGCCGTGACCTTCTCGACCAGCTCGGGCAGCTTGTCCCTGACCTTGTCCGCACCCATGCGCACCACGAAGGTCAGGCGGCCGGGCTCACGCTCGGGGTCCAGCTTGTCGATGTAGGCGAGGGCCTCGTCCACGGTGGTGTTCGGGCCGAGCTTGACGCCGAGCGGGTTGCGGATCTTGGACGCGAACTCGATGTGCGCGCCGTCGAGCTGGCGGGTGCGCTCGCCGATCCACACCAGGTGGGCCGACGTGTTGTACAGGTTGCCCGTGCGCGAGTCGGTACGGGTCAGCGCCGACTCGTAGTCCAGCAGCAGCGCCTCGTGCGAGGAGTAGAACTCCACGGACTTGAACTCGGCCGGGTCGGTGCCGCACGCCTTCATGAAGTTGAGCGCGTTGTCGATCTCGCGGGCGAGCTGCTCGTAGCGCTGCCCGGCCGGCGACGACTTCACGAAGTCCTGGTTCCAGGCGTGCACCTGGCGCAGGTCGGCGTAGCCGCCGGTGGTGAAGGCGCGCACCAGGTTCAGCGTGGAGGCGGACGCGTGGTACATCCGGGTCAGGCGCGCCGGGTCGGGCACGCGGGACGCCGCGTCGAACGCGAAGCCGTTGACGGAGTCGCCGCGGTAGGTCGGCAGCGTCACGCCGTCGCGCGTCTCGGTGTCCTTGGAGCGCGGCTTGGAGTACTGGCCGGCGATACGGCCGACCTTGACCACCGGTACTGAGGCGGCGTACGTGAGGACGGCGCTCATCTGGAGCAGCGTCTTGAGCTTCGCGCGGATGTGCTCGGCGGAGACGGCGTCGAACGCCTCCGCGCAGTCGCCGCCCTGGAGCAGGAAGGCCTCGCCCTTCGCGACGGCCGCCATCCGGGAACGCAGCAGGTCGCACTCGCCCGCGAAGACGAGCGGCGGGCAGGACTCCAGCTCGGCCACGGCCGCGCGCAGCGCCTCCTGGTCCGGATACACCGGCTGCTGCGCAGCGGGGAGACCTTTCCAGGTGGGCACATGCGTCGCGGGCTTCTCAGCGTTCACTGTCACGGACCCAGGTTACGCGGTCACGCAACGGGGTAGAACAAGCGGCTCACACTGTGGAACGGCGCCCGCACGCTCCGGACGCCCGGGACCGGGGCGGCGGGTGTGCGCTACAGTCGCCACATGCTCTGTCACGCGCATCAGTCCTGGTGGTGGCCGGATCGACCGGCGACCCCGCTGATTCCGCGTGCGTGACACATCGTGACGCATATCGCACGGATCGAGAAGGCCGCCCGCGGGCGGCCTTCCGTGCGTACGGGGACCCGCTGGCGCGAGGCGCCACCGGAACCGTGAGGCGGGCCGCTCCTCCCCTCCCGTAAGGACACCCGC
>NZ_JAIUKE010000283.1 GCF_020176795.1 Streptomyces sp. 8L | reverse complement strand
GGCCTGAGAGCGGCGGGAGCGGCGCGAGGCGTGTGGACCGCGACCGCGCAGGGCGGGGCGGGTACGGGCGCGTGGGCTGGGTACGAGAGCGTGCGCGCCGCGCGGGGCATGACACGATCTGCGGGTGCTCGACATCGGCTACTCGCTCTCCCGCCGCTTTCCCGACCCGCCGCAGACGGACTACCGCACGGCGGACACCCGGGCCCTGCGGCACGACCTGTTCTGCGGGGACGTGTACCTGGCCGACACCGACGCCGACCGGGAGCTGTCCACAGCCTGGGGATGGGTGCCCGTACTGGACTTCGCCTGGGCCCTGTGCGACATCGTGGAACAGCTGGACCGCGACCCGCGCGGCAACCGGGCGGCCCAGCCCCAGTACGCCGAGCTGGACTTCACGGAGTCGAGCGACCGGATGCTGTTCATGCGCAGGTTCGGATGGGTCGAGGTCGAGTCGGACTGGATGCCGGCCGACGAACCGCCGCTCACCTTCAGCCACCGCGCGCTGCGCCGCGAGTCGCGCGACTTCCTGCACGACGTGCTCGCGGACCTCACGGACATGCACGAAGGGCTGGGGAACAATGTGTTGGTGTGGGACCTCCAGGCACGCTTCCCCCGCGTCTGAGACCGGTCCGGCGCGGCGTCCGAGGCCGGTCCGGTCAGCGTCCGAGGCCGGTCCGGCGCGCACGGTCCGACGCGCGACGCCCGCCGTCCGGCACTCCCCCGCGGACACTTCGATTCCGGAGGCCGGGCCGCGGCCGTCTTCTCACCAAGCCGCCGTAAACGAGTCAACCGGCCGGGATCATCCCGCCGGTTTCTGTGATACGAGGAAGGGGGGCAAGAACGCAGGTCGTGAGCGCTCCCCCGCTCCGTCCGCGCGTCGGCCCCGGACGGCCGCTCCCTCACCTGAAACGGGAGCGGCCCCCCACCGCGCCGCACGGGGCGAGACGGCCCGGTCCCGCCCGTCCTTCGCCCGTTCTTCGCCCGTCTTCCGGCCGTCGTCAGCCGAGTTCGAGGCTGGTACCGCCGAAGACGCGTTCCTCGGCCACGCGCGGCGCCTCGCCGGCGTACATCCGTACCGTGTGCGACACCGGCGCCAGACCCCGCGCCTCCGCCACCGCGCGGGCCGCCTCATGTCCCTCGGGAACGTCCACGAAAACGCCTCCCTCCGGCGTCGCGTGCGCGATCAGCGCGTCGAGCAGGGCGCCCGCGTCCTCGGGCGTGTCCGCGAAGAGGGGGCCCACGCGGTGGCCGGACCGCGCGGGGCGGATCACTCCGTACCCGCGGATCACGTCGTTCCGCAGCCGTACGTACCCCACGTGCCCGGGCTCCGTCAGCCACCGGCCGAGGAACGCGCGCCGCTCGGCGGGGAAGCAGCGCGCGTCGTAGGCGGCGAGAGCGTCCAGCCGGGCCCCCGCCGCCCGCTCCACGCCGCTGACCGGCGCACCTGCGGGACGCGCGGGCCCGCCTCCGTACCGGAGGGAGCGGTACGCCGCGACGAAGCCGGACCTCCGGTAGGTCGCCTCCTGCTCGGGTACGGCGTCGAGGCCGATGGTCCGCGCTCCCGCGTGCGGCACGGCGGCACGCCAGGTGGCGAGGCCGAGGCCACGCCCACGCAGGCCGGGACGGACGAGGTAGTGGCCGAGGAACGCGTACCGCTCGGAATACCTGACGACGGAGACGGCGGAGACCGGGCGATCCCCGATCCTGCCCGCGAAGAACCCCTCCGGGTCGGTGGGCCGGAAGCAGAACCCGTCCCGGAGGCCGGGGTTCCAGTTCTCGTCGGCCGCCCACTGCTCCACCTGCGCCCAGTCGGCGTCCGACGCCGGGGCCACGACGAGTCTGCCTTCGCCGAATTCGGATTCCGTGATGTCGAGCTCGGTCATGGCGGTCGTCGGTCCCTCCGGTCGGTGGCGGCCCCCTCGCGGCGTGCGCTCGCGGCGGAGTTCGCGGGGCGGTCACGCGCCGCTTCGTAACACGGCGTCACCCACCGTACCCAATGCGTCAGTTCGCCGTCACCGGGTGACGCCGTCCGCGCCCGTCAGCAACGCCCACCAACGGGGGACGGATCGGTCCCTCGCCCCGGCGCCACCGCGACGATGTGCGTGCCACCGCCACCACCACGCGTCCTGCCGCGATGACCGGGTAGGCGGCGGCAACACGGACGCGGGAGGAGTCAGGAGGACAGAGGCGCGGGCGGCGAGCGAGGCCGGGCCGGGGCCGAGCGGGGCCGCTCACCGGGTCGGCGCCTGTGGGTACGGCGCCCGTGCCCGTCCCACCAATCCCTTCGGCCCGCGGCAACGAATGCGCGTTGACGTTCCGCGGTCCACGCGGCATGCGCGAAGAACCACATCCGGAGGAGAGCCGCGTGAAAGAGGCCGTCCCGATCGGCGGACCGGCCCCCGTGGGGCCTGACCTTGAGGAACTGCTCGGCCAGGTGGCACGGGGCGATCAGGAGGCGTTCTCACGCGTCTACGACATGGTCTGCGGGCCCGTGCTCGGGCTCGTACGCTCCGTGCTGCGCGACCCCGCGCAGTCCGAGGAAGTGGCGCAGGAGGTACTGCTCGAGGTCTGGCGCATGGCCGCCCGCTACCGGCACGACAAGGGCAGCGGCATGACCTGGGTGCTGACGCTCGCGCACCGGCGTGCGGTGGACCGGGTCCGTTCCGTACAGGCGGCCGGCGAGCGCGAGCAGAAGGCGGCGCTGCTGGCCCGGACCCCGTCGTTCGACGAGGTGACCGAGCAGGTCGAGGCCAGGCTGGAACGGGAGCAGGTACGGCGCTGCCTGCGGACGCTCACCGAACTGCAACGCGAGTCGGTGACCCTCGCGTACTACCAGGGGCTCCTGTACCGCGAGGTGGCGGAGCTCCTGTCGGTACCGCTCGGCACCGTGAAGACGCGGCTCAGGGACGGTCTCATCCGGCTGCGCGACTGCCTGGGGGTAACGGTATGACCACCGCTGACCTGCATACCCTGACCGGTGCCTACGCGCTGCACGCGCTCGCCCCGGACGAGAGCGCCGAGTTCGAGCGCCATCTGCTGGCGTGCGACGCCTGCGCCCAGGAGGTGGCCGAGCTGTCGGCGACCGCGGGGCGCCTCGGCCTGGCCGTGTCCGCGGTCCCGCCGGACATGCTCAAGGAACGCGTCATGCGGCTCGTCGCGACCGAGCGCCAACTGCCGCCGGCCGTGCGGGAGACCGGCCGCCCGGGTGCGGGTGTCCAGCGCCACCGGACGCTGACGCGGTGGGCCCTCGCGGTGTGCGTCGCGGCGGCTGCCGGGCTCGGCGGGATCGCCGTATGGCAGCACCAGGAGGCACAGGACGCACGCGCGCAGGCACAAGCCGCCCAGGACGGCTCCCGGCGGCTGGCGGCCGTACTGTCGGCGCCCGACGCACGCACGGTGGCGGGAAAACTCAACGACGGCGCCAGCGGCACGGTCGTCGTCTCCCGCTCCCAGAACCGGGCGGCGTTCATCGCGTCCGGACTGCCGAAACCCCCGGACGGCAAGGTCTACCAACTCTGGTACGACGACACGGGCACGATGCGGTCCGCCGGTCTGATCACCTCACCTTCGGCGTCGCAGGCCGTGCTGCTGACGGGCCACATCGGCAAGGCGTCCGGCATGGGCATCACCGTCGAACCGGCCGGCGGCTCCACGTCACCGACGTCGAACCCGCTCGCGCTGATGAAGTTCCCCACGTAGCCGGGTAGCCCGGGTCGCCGCGGAGCCGCGGTTGCCGCGGTTGCCGCGGCGCTTGGCCGTGGCGGGGCTGGGCTGTCGCGAGGCCGGGGTCGCGGGCCCGGGCCGCCGACCGGCTGCCTGAAGAGGGACGGCGGGGCGGCCACCCCGATGTGGGTGACCGCCCCGCCGTCCCTACCGTCCGGCACGGCCCTGCGCGGGCCATGCCGCGACGCGCCGCCGGCAGCGGATCACATCTTCGGCATCAGGACGCTGTCGATGATGTACACCGTCGCGTTGGAGGTCGGCACGTTGCCGCACACGATGTTCGCGGCGTTGTTGACCTTGAACGTCCGGTCCGAGCCTGACGTCCTGACCTGGCCCTTCTCCAGTGTGGTGAACGTGCCCCCGCCGAGCTGCGACGGCGTCACCTTCTGGCCCACCACGTGGTAGGTCAGGATCTTCGTGAGCGTCGCCTTGTCACTGAGGACCTTGTCCAGCTGTGCCTTCGGGATCTTGGCGAACGCCTCGTTGGTGGGCGCGAACACCGTAATGTTCTTGGCATTGTTGAGCGTGTCGACGAGCCCGGCCTTCTTCACGGCGGTGACCAGTGTGGACAGGTCCGGGTTGTTCGACGCGGCCGTCGCGACCGGGTCCTGGGCCATGCCGTTGAAGCTGCCGGCACCCGTCTTCGGAACGGACGAACAAGCAGGGCCGAAGGGCTCGTCCATCGCGCTCGGAGCGCCGGCCGCGGACGACTTGGGCGGCATCGCCGCGGACGACGATGCGGCGGAGCCGCCGGACTTGCCACCGTCCTTGCCGCTGTCGTTGGAGCACGCGGACAGGACGACAGGCAGGGCGAGCGCGGCGGCCGTGATCGCGGCGGTCCGCTGGAAACGCTTGGCAAACATGATGTCTCTCCTTCTGATTGGCGCACCGCTTGGTGCACCGAGGGGGGTTGGTTGTTGGTTGTGACGGGAAGCCGACAGGTTTCCCGTCGGTCCGGGCCCGTCCGCCCGCGCGGCGACGGGGTCGCGATGCCGGGCAACTCGCCAGCCGTCGGCGCCCGGAACGTCACCGAACCGCCGGTGACACGTTCGACGCCGCTGACCCGCAGGGCCGGAAGATCGCCGATACCCCCTGTGGGGGCGGGCGAACGATGCGACCGCCGGATCTCGTTCGGGATCAGGGCACGGCGACCACCACCGAATGCCAGCCTGTGGCACCGTTCGGCACCGTCCCGACACGCTTGTCCGTCTGCGTGTAGCCCGTACGGTCGGTGGCGCGGACCTCCAGCGTGTGGCTGCCCGACGTCGCGTTCCATGGCCACACCCACTGGCGCCAGGTGTCGTGCGTGTCCTCCGCGCCGAGCTTTGCCTCGTGCCAGGGTCCGCCGTCCACTCTGACCTGGACCCGCGCGATGCCTCGGCGCTGCGCCCACGCCACACCGGCGACCGGCACCACCCCGGCCTTCGGGCTGGCGAACGGGCGAGGCGTATCGATCCGCGACTCCGTCTTGATGGGTGCCTCACGCGACCACGTGCGCTTGACCCAGTAGGCGTCGAAGGCTTCGAACGTGGTCAGTTCGAGGTCGGTGAGCCACTTGCAGGCGGAGACGTATCCATACAGGCCGGGCACCAGCATCCGCACCGGAAAGCCGTGCTCGAAGGGCAGCGGCTCGCCGTTCATCCCCAGGACGAGCAGCGCGTCCCGTCCGTCCATGACCGTCTCCACGGGAGAACCGATGGTCATCCCGTCGACCGAACGCGCCACCAGTTGGTCGGCGGGCCCGCCCTGCGAAGGAGGCCGTACTCCGGCCTCCTTGAGCACGTCGGCCAGGCGCACTCCGATCCAACGGGCATTGCCGACGTAGGGGCCGCCCACCTCGTTGGACACACAGGTCAGCGTGATGTCACGCTCGACGAGTTCGCGCCCCAGGAGATCCTGGAACGTCAGTGTCACCGGCCGCCGCACGCCCTGCCCGTGCAGCCGCAGCTTCCACGCCATGGCGTCCACGTGCGGCACGGCCAGCGCGGTGTCGACCCGGTAGAAGTCCTTGGTGGGTGTCATGAACGGGCTCAGCCCGGGCACTGCCGGATGCACCCCCGCCGGAACCGGACGAGCTGGTGACGTGGGGCGGGGCAGCACGATGTCCGCCCGGTTCGCCGCCTGCGCCGCGGCCTTGTCACTGTTGAGATGTCGTCCGAGGGCGCCCGCTCCGGCAGAGGCCGCGGCGGCGGCCGTCGCCGCGACGACGAACCCACGGCGATCGAACACACCGCGTACACCCCGCACGGGCGGGGCCGCACGCTGGGACCGAGACGATGAATGAGACCGAGAACCGGATCGAAGCTGAGACTCGTCCCCGGCCTCGGAAGGGGCTACCGGTGCGAGCGCCGCCTCCCCGTCCTCCGTACCAGCCCGGTCCCCAGCACCGGCCAGGCCGCCAGACGCCACAGGAACCCGCCCGATCAGCCAGAACAGCAACGCACATGCCACCACTCCGCCGACGGCGGACGGCAGGACGTCGGGCCAGCGCGCGTCCGGCCTGGTCGAAGCCGCCGCCACACCCACGGCCCCGAAGACGAGTGCGACTCCGGCACCGACCCGCCGGTACCGCACAGCGAACACGCCGACAGCGATGGCGAACAGCGCGAGGACGACCACAATGCCCAGCTGCAACACCGCCTTGTCGTTGGTACCGAAGTGCCGTACCGCGAAGTCCTTCAGCGCGGGCGGGGTGCGGTCGACGGCCGCACCGCCCACCGCGGTGACCGGACTCGCCTCGGGCCGTACGCCGGCCGACACGAGCTCCGCCACGGCGAGCGCCGCGAAACCCGAGACCAGACCGCTCGCCGCCCCGAGCAGGACACGAAGTCCACGGCCGGGCCGACGCCCGGGCCGGGCCTTCGGTGTGATGACGTCTCCCTCTGCACTCACGACCGCCATTCGGCGCGATCGGCTCCGTGGATTGGTCGTTCACGCGATGGAGTGACATCACCCGGCACATCCGGGCCGGATCACGATTCGAACCAGTCCTCACCTTCCTCCGCTCCGAAGAACCACGTGAGGGGCGCGTCCGTGCGTCCCTGGTGGGAAGGAGCGCGATGAGTGGAGCGGCACGGAGCACGGCCGTCGTGGGCAGCGGAGTGGCGGGGCTGACGGCCTCCCACATCCTGTGCAGAGGCGGTCACGAGGTGACGCTCTACGAGGCGGACGACCGGCTCGGCGGCCACGCGCACACGCACGACGTGCCCTCCGCCGACGGGCGGATTCACCACATCGACTCCGGTTTCATCGTGCACAACGCGCGCACCTATCCGTACCTTCTCCGCCTCTTCCGGGAACTGGGCGTACAGACCCAGGAATCGGAGATGAGCATGTCCGTACGGTGCGAGGGCTGCGGCCTTCAATACGCGGGCGCGCGCGGTCTGCGCGGCGTGTTCGCCCAGCCGCGCAACGCACTGAACCCCTCGTACCTGCGGATGCTGGCCGAGATCCCGCGTTTCCACCGCGCCGCACGGCGTCTCCTGGCGCAGGTTCACGAACACCCGCCGAACGAACAATCCGGACACCAAGGACCAGTTCGCGACCGCCTGGGTCACGAGCACCAGCAGGAGCCGGAGAAATCGGCCCAGCAGGTTCCCGAACTCGGTGCCTTCCTCGCCGCGGGCGGCTTCTCGTCGTACTTCGTCGCACATTTCGTGACTCCCCTGGTCTCGGCCGTCTGGTCCTGCGACGCGCAGACCGCGCTGCGCTACCCCGCCCCCTACCTGTTCCGCTTCCTCGACCATCACGGCCTGCTGTCCGTCGGAGGCTCCCCCTCCTGGCGCACCGTGACCGGAGGCTCGCGGGCCTACGTGGAGCGCATCGGCAAGCAGCTCACGGCCGTCCACACCGCGACTCCCGTACGCGCCGTGACACGGGGCGAGCGCGGTGCCACGGTCACGGCCGAAGACGGCCGCGCCGAGTCTTACGACGGGGTGGTGCTCGCCGTCCACCCTGGCCAGGCCCTTGCGCTCCTCACCGACGCGACCGCCGCTGAGCAAGAAGTGCTCGGAGCCTTCCGCTACTCCCGCAATCCGGCCCAGCTCCACACCGACACATCGCTACTGCCGGGCGCACCCGGCGCCGGCGCCTCCTGGAACATGCTCCTCCCCGACTGCGACGCCGGCGCCGCCGCCGTCCGCATCAGCTACGACATGAACCGCCTCCAACGCCTCGACGCACCCGAGCGGTACGTCGTGACCCTCAACGGCGCGGACCTCGTCGACGAACGGCGCGTCGTGGCCCGCATGGACTACGAACACCCCGTCTACACACCGGAATCGGTGGCAGCCCAACGCCGCCTGCCCACGCTGAACAGCTGCACCACCGCTTTCGCCGGCGCCTACCACGGCTGGGGCTTCCACGAAGACGGCTGCCGCTCGGGGGTGCGGGCAGCCGCGTCACTCGGAGTGGCCTGGTGACCCCGAAACCCCCGGCATTCCCCCCGTCCCCGGCGGCGACGGCGGTGGCGGAGTCCCGAACGGACCCGCCGGCCGGACCCGCGACACCCGCTCTCTACCCGTGCACCGTCGCGCACATCCGCAGGGCGCCCCGCAGGTATGCCTTCCGCGTACGCACCTACCTCTGGCTGATCGACCCGGACCAGCCCCCGGTACTGCCCTGGTGGCTGCGCCCGCTGGCCCGTTTCGACGCGCGCGACCACTTCGGCGGAAACCTGCCGACCATCAGGGCCGGACTCGACGCCTTCCTCGCCGCACGGGGCATCGACCTGGCGGGCGGGGCCGTCACGATGCTCGCGCACGCCCGTGTGTTCGGCCATGTGTTCAACCCCCTGACCCTGTACTGGTGCCACCGCCCGGACGGGTCGACCGCCTGTGTGGTGGCGGAGGTCCACAACACCTACGGAGAGCGGCACTGCTATCTGCTGCACACGGACGACAGCGGACGCGCCATGGTCGGCAAGGACTTCTACGTCTCGCCGTTCTTCCCCGTCGACGGGGACTACACGATGCTCGTGCCGGAGCCCGACGGCCGACTCTGCCTCACCGTCCACTTGGACCGGCCTGGCGGACGTGCTTTCACCGCGACCGTGCGCGGCGAGCCCATCCCCGCCGGCCGCCGGGAGCTGCTCCTTGCGGCTCTGCGCCATCCATGGTCGACCGCCGCTGTCTCCATCGGTATCCGGTTGCACGGCACGGCGCTCAGGGTGCTGCGCGGTCTGCCCGTCCAGCCCCGCCCCCGACCTCCGCACCAGAAAGGCATGGAGTAAGACGTGACCCTCTCCCCGTACCCGCACCACAACCCGTCCGCCGCACACTCTCCGGACACGGCGGGCGCCGGCACGCTCGACCCGGTGCGCTGGCCCGACATCGCGCGGCTGCCCCGATCCTCCCGAGCCCGGACGGCGATCGCAGAGCGCATCGTGCGCCATGCACTGGGCAGTCTGCCGCTCTACGTCCACATCAACGGCGATGTCTCCGGCCCCATCGGGCTCGGCGGGCCGCGCATGACCCTTCACGACCCGGCCGCCTTCCACCGGAGGATCGGCACCCGAGGGCTCATCGGCTTCGGCGAGTCCTTCATGGCCGGAGAGTGGGACGCCCCGGATCTCGTCGCCGTACTGACCGTGCTCGCGGCTCATGCCGATCAACTCGTCCCCGCATCGCTGCAACACCTCCGGAAGGCGTTCACGCCCAGGCACCCCCCGGCACAGCGCAACACTCCCGAGGGCTCCCGCGAGAACATCCAGCACCACTACGACCTGTCCAACGAACTGTTCGCGCTCTTCCTCGACGAGACGATGACCTACTCGTCGGCCGTCTTCCGCGCGCTTCCCGCCGAGCGCGCCCTGCTGGCGGACGCACAGCGCCGCAAGATCGACCTGCTGCTGGACGCGGCGGAGGTCGGCCCCGGCACACGGGTGCTGGAGATCGGCACGGGCTGGGGTGAGCTCGCCGTGCGGGCCGCGGAGCGCGGGGCACGCGTGCACAGCGTCACCCTCTCCGCGGAACAGCGGGACCTAGCCCGCGAACGGGTCCGGGCCGCGGGTCACGCCGACGCCGTGACAATCGAACTGTGCGACTACCGGAGCGTCGGGGGGATCTTCGACGCCGTGGTCAGTGTCGAGATGATCGAAGCCGTGGGCGTGGAGTTCTGGCCGGCGTACTTCAAGAGCCTGGAGCGCCTGGTGGTGCCCGGCGGGCGCGTCGCGCTCCAGGCGATCACCATGGCGCACGACCGGATGCTCGCCACCAAGGACACCTACACCTGGGTCCACAAGTACATCTTCCCCGGCGGGGTGATCCCGTCGGTGGAGGCCATAGAGACGATCAGCCGTGACCTCACGGATCTGAGGCCCGTCCGAATGGACGGCTACGGTGCTCATTACGCCGAGACCTTGCGGCTGTGGCGGGAGAGGTTCGCCGAACGGACCCCCGAGGTGGACGCGTTGGGCTTCGACAGGACATTCCGGCGCATGTGGACCTTCTATCTGGCGTATTCCGAGGCGGGGTTCCGCTCCGGTTATCTGGACGTGCGGCAGATCGTGCTGGCCCGGACGGGCGGCGCCGCGAGGGTGGGCGAGGGCCAGTGGTGAGCGGCTTTCCTTGGGGCTCGTTCGGAACGGGGGTCGGGGTCTCGGCGGGCGGTGTGCTCGCCGTCATGCTGGTGACCTTCGCTGTCGGCGTCTCGAAGGGCAGACACCGCTATGTCGACATCGCCTGGGGGGCGGCGTTCGCCGTGGCAAGCACCATCTCGGTCGCGGCGGCGGTCGCCCGAGGCGAGGGAGACGGCGCTCGGCAGGGTCTCGTCACGGCACTGACCGTGATCTGGGGGCTGCGGTTGACGCTTCACATCGCCCATCGCGGCCGGGGCAAGGGCGAGGACCCCCGCTACGAGAAGCTACTGGCCAAGGGCTCGGGCAATGCGCGGCTGCGGGCACTGCGGACGGTGTATCTGCTCCAGGCCCTCCTCGTCGTGCTGGTGTCGCTGCCGGTGCAGGCCGCGCAGTACCTCCCGCACCCGGTAGGGCCGTTGGTGTATGCGGGCTGCGCGCTGTGGTTGCTGGGTCTGTTCTTTGAGGCGGTGGGGGATCGCCAGCTGGAGGTCTTCACCGCGAATCCCGCGAACAAGGGCCGCATCATGGACCGCGGCCTGTGGAGCTGGACGCGTCACCCCAATTACTTCGGCGACTTCTGCGTGTGGTGGGGGCTGTACCTGTTCGCCTGCGCCGACTGGCGGACGGCCGCGGCAACCGTTGTCAGCCCCGTCGTGATGTCGCTGCTGTTGACAAAGGGCAGTGGCAAACGGCTGCTGGAGCGCCACATGGCACACCGCCCAGGTTTCGCCGACTACGCCTCCCGCACAAGCGGTTTCGTCCCCTGGCCACCGAAGAGGCGTCCACAGCGGGACGTTTGACTACGGGCGGTGCTTCGGATCGTCCGATACGCGGCAGGGTGGACCGGCGTGAAAGCTTCCGCGGCCCATGAGCCTCGGCTGAGTGGGGTATGCGCGGCCACCCGCCTCGCCCCGGCACGAACGCGTCCTGACCGGCACGAAAGCGCCACCGAGTCCGAGGTCTGGCACCAGACCGGCACCGCGCCGGGAACAACGGCCGGAGAGCGTAGGGCTGAGGCCGTCCTACACCAGCCAGGGCCTACCCGAAAGCCAGCACCATGACAGAACCAGGCCCTCAATCGCGAGCTGGGCTCGGGCTGCGGCCTGACCCGGGCCAGTGGCTGCGGGCCGAAGGCACGGTACCGGCGGGTTGTTGGTCAGCGCACCTTGCGCCCGCGGTGCGACGCCGCCCGCATCCGCACGGCTGTCCGAGGTATGCCGAACCCGGTGGAGCTGCCGATGTCGGCCAGAGGACCGCGCATCAACTCTTCGAGTACGGGCCCCGGCTCCGCGTACGGTTCGAGGACGATCGTCATCCGGGCACGGAACCAGCCCGGGTGGTACATGCCGCGGCGCCTCTTTCTCTTCATGCTGAGCCGCGCCCGTGCCCCGGCCACACCTGGCAGTGCCTCCACCTCGATCCCCAGGGCGCGTTCAAGCGTCGTCCTGCGCAACCGCGCACCGGACCGCCTCAGCGCGAGAGCCGCCGGCCCGCGGGCACCTGCCTGCATGAACAACCATCCCAGGAAGAACACAAGCCCCACGGCAAGCCCGCTGATCACCACGGGAGTCCACCAGCCATGCTCCCTGATGCGGTCGACCGCCGCTCGATCCGCGATCTGCTCATGCGCGCCCAACCCCGGCCACCAGGAAGGCAGATCAGTCTCCATCCTGCCGTGCCCGACCAGCCAGGTGACGCCGAGCCAGCCACCGGCTGCCACCACCACGAGTCCGACCAACGCGATCAGGACTCTGTTCGCCACTCCGCGCACACCGCTCACCACCCTCACCCTTCCATGTGGCCGCTTGCTTCCTCTCCCCGTTCTCTCCCTCGTTCATTTCTCCGTTCTCACTGGAGCAGCGGCCTCGCCGGCCCTCTGCCCCGGTTCTCGGCCTTGCTCTTGGCCTTGTTCTCGGCCGTGCCCCTGCTGTGCAATGTGCTCCACAGGCATGTCCGTAGGGGGTTCGTTCGCAGAGGGTTCGTTCGCAGGAGGCACCCAGTCGTCGTCAGGGCGCACGCGGACCCTCAATGTGAGTGGCCTGGCCAACCCCAGACGGTCACATTTCCCCGTGGCCGCGCGGATCAACGCCTCCCGAATCTCGGCCTGATCGCCGAAACGCACCGTCGCCCGTATGCGCACCTTCCGCCGCCGTACGCGGACTCTCACCGCGCCCACACCCGGGACTTCCAGCGAGGTATCACGCAGCAGCAGAACCACGGCCGACCGGTCCAGCGAGGCCCGTACATCGGCGCTCGGCGGCACCATGGGTGCGAGTGTGCGCGCACCGGGCGTCAGCGCGAGCCAGACCAGCCCGATCCCCGCAAGCACCAGCACCACCGCGATCACGCCCACCGACACGGCCGTCCTGCTCAGACCATAGACCCGGTCAAGCAGAGCATGGCGCCAAGGAGCGGGCGTTCCGCCGAGGCGCACCGACACAACGTCGTACAACACCGTGGCGCAGCCGACCGCGCCCAGCAAGGCGCACACAGCCGCGAGGCCGCGCCGAGGCGACCATGGCCGCCTCGCCTTCGGCGCCATCAGACTTGGCCCACCGGATGTCTCCCGCATGGTCACACCACCCTCCCGTCGCCCAGCGCTCGAACCGGCGTCAGCCGACCCACCAGCACATCGACGGCGGCGACTCGCACCCCGGTCAACGCCCCCGTCCGGTCGAGGACATGCTGGCGCACCTGTGCACAGACGGCGTCGATGTCGACGGGATACGGCAGGTCGACTTCCAGTTCGATCTTCGCTCTGCCACGACGCGTGTCCGCGGTCGCTCGGGCTGCAGCGTGCGGGAGCGCCGCGAGCGCTTCTCCGGCGGCTTGGGCGGCGATCCGCCGCGTCGCACGATCGCTGACGACTGTCGCCCCTCTGCGCCTGCGCTCATCGCCGGTCACGACCGCGCCATCGCCGGATGCCCGACTGTCGTCGCTCTCGCCCGCAACGGGCGTCCCCAGCGCCATCATGGCCTCCTGCGCCGGTCCGGATGCAACAGGTCCTGAATGTCGAGGTCACCATCAACTATCCGGCCCACGCCGAATCCGACCGCTCCCAGCGCTGCTACCAGCAGGAACGCCCCGAAGCCACCGAAATAGCCGGCGAACCCCAATGCCATTCCCGCCACAAGGCCCAGCGCGGACCACTCTTTCATTGCTCCTCCTCTGCCGGACCCGGGGCTCTCAACCGCACTTGTACGTGAGAGCAACACCCAGATATGGCTACCCGTGGAAAGTGAGTCGGAATGGCCTGCGGGGCGGCCGCCCGTGGCGCCCCGGCCGCCGAGGGATGCTCCGGCCCCCGGCCCGTCTCCTTCTACTGCAGGCGCAGGTCGCTCTCCTGCTGCGAGTCCTCGTCCGGCAGATGGACATCGCCGACGGCGATGTTGACCTCCACGACCTCCAGGCCCGTGATCCGCTCCAGAGCGGAGATCACGTTCTCCCTGATCTCGGCCGCACAGTCCTGGATCGCGACTCCGTACTCGATGACGACGTCCAGGTCGATCGCCGTCTGCCGCTCACCGACCTCCACCTTGACGCCGCGCCCGAGGCCTGTCTTCCCGCCGCCCGGTACCCGGTCCCGCACGGCACCCAAGGTGCGGCTGAGGCCGCCGCCTCCGAGCACGTACACGCCAGGGACCTCGCGCGCAGCCATTCCCGCGATCTTCTCCACCACACCATTCGCGATGATCGTCCTCCCCCGCGTGCCGGCGGGCGCGTCCGATCCCTTGTGTCCCGCGTCCACCGTCGTCACTCCCTGGGCTCCGGCCTGACGGGGAGCCTGCGAGGGCGGGGTGGTCGGGGCCGCCGGGACGCCTTTCGCTCCGGTGAATGCTGCGGATGTCGTCATGAGGTCCTCCTCGGGTCTTCCTGCCTGCAACTTCTCTGCGGACAACCGCACATGCGCCTGTCCGAACATCTGCGCGCGCACTCGCTGGTGCACGTGTACACACGCGAACTCGCGTGGGCACGCCGCTCCAGGAACCAGTCCTGGTGGGTGCCGACAACCGTTGGACACCACCGCAACGCATTCGTCACGCGCTCCGCGCAGATTGATCGAAATTTTTTTCCCGGCGAACTGGCGTGACGATCACGTCCGCCGCCGTGTCCAAGCAATCGAGCAAGCACGGGGAAAGGAGGCCGTTCGTGCCTGTAGGGGAAAGGCAGGTCAGACGAGCCAGGACACCAAGGCGCCGCACCTGGCCGGACGACGCGTTGCTGGCGGTACGAGCCGGCGAGGGTGACGCGGACGCCTTCGAGACTTTGGTGCGCAGGCATACGCCAGAGCTGCTGCGGCTGGCGAACCGGCTGGTGTCGGACCGAGGGGACGCGGAAGACGCGGTGCAGGAGTCACTCGTGAGCGCCTGGAGGAGGTTGCCAGGCTTCCGCAGAGACTCGGAGTTCGCGACCTGGATGTTCCGCATCGTGACGAACAAGTGCCTCAATCAGTTGCGCGCACGCCATCCGACCACTCCACTGGACGCGGTACCGGAACCGCCCGCGCCCGACCACACGGCCTCGCCGGCCCGCGCCGCCGAGACCTCGGCCGCCGTGTCGGACCTGGGGAAGGCGCTGCGCATCCTCTCGCCGGAGCAGCAGGCCTGCTGGGTGCTGCGTGAGCTCTACGGATTGTCGTACGAGGACATCGCGGCGGCGGTAGGTATCAATCAGAAGGCCGTACGCGGCAGGATCTATCGGGCACGCCGCGCTTTGACGGAGGCGATGGTGGCATGGCGATGAACAACAACCAGCCGTCGTGGGGCCGGGATTCGGAGAGGGGCGGAGACCGGGGCGCGGCCCGGGAGGAGGGTCTGAACGTGGAGCGGGACGAGGAAACGGAGGAACTGCTGCCCTGCGGGCGCGCTCTCGCGCTGCTGTGGGAGGCGTGGGACAACTACGAGTTGGACACCGACCCTCACGTCGCGGAATGCCAGTACTGCACTGCGGCGCTGGAGCGCCTGCAAGTGTTGCAGGACTTCGTGGGTGAGGCAGAGGACAGCGCCCCCGGCGAAGGCATCAACGATGACGGGAGCGAGGACGAGCGGTGGGCGAGTCGCGTCGACTCCGTCACGGCACGGGTGATGGACATCGTCAGGCTGGAGTTGCGTCCCGGTCGCACCCTGCCTCTCGGCGAGCCGGACGAAGACTCCTGGATCGTGGAGGCCGCTCTCGCGAAAGTACTGCGAAGAGCGGCGGAGACCCTGCCGGGGGTACGCGCAGGCAGCTGCCAGGTCCGGCCTTCCGCGACACAGGATGAGGCCGCCGCGGATACCGCCGATATGAGGGCGGAGTCCAGGAACGCCGGGTCATCGGCTGCTACCGCCCTGGCCACAGGGAGCGCCGAGACCTCGGAGGAGGACGGAGGGCTCGCCGGCGGAGAGACCGGGGCCCGCACGGCGGCCGAAGTGGCGGAGGCGTTCGAGCGCCAGGTCGTCGTGACTCCGGGACGCGGGCCCGTCGATGTGTATCTCGAAGTGGCGGCGACCATGTCGTGGACTCTGCCCGATCTTGCCCAGAATGTGCGCGAGCGGCTGATGGACGCAGCGCATGAGGCGGTGGGCATCGATGTGCGGGCCATAGACGTATCGGTGGTCGACCTGTTGGACGACGGGCTCGCCGAGATGGCGGGCGGAACCGAGAGAGACAGGGAGCGGAGGTATCAGCGGTGAGCGACGTCAACAGGCGCGACATGGCCTTGCTGCTGACTCGTGAGGTAGCGGAGGCCGCCCGGGCCACGGCGGGCGTCGCGTTCTTGCGGCCCGGTCTCGCGGATATAGTCCGCGGCACTGCCCGCCTCGCACCACGGACAGCGACCGGGGTGCGGGTCAGATACGAGACGGCATCGGGCCGCTGGCGGATACAAGTCCAGTTGGTGACGGCGGAGGGACACCGCGCCGTGGATGTGGCCCGTGCGGTGCGTAGGGCTGCGGAATATGCGGCGGCAACTGCTCTGGAATCAGCCGGACCGGCGGTGGCGAAGGAGACGCCTGGAGGAACGGGAGAGACAGGCGAGGCGCTCGTTGTGGTCACCATCACGGTCACAGGTGTGGCCTGAGTGCCCAGGCCGGCCGCGATCGGGCGGGAGCGGGTCCGGGCCGAGGCCGTGCCCGCGGCCCCGTCCCGGTCTCGGCCCTGGCCCGGCCTTGGCCTCTGCCCCTGCCGTGGCCCCAGTCCGGGCCTTAGCCCCCCGTCCGGCCACGGCTCCCGTCCCGACCCAGCCTCCATCTTGGCCTCTGCCCCTGCCGTGGCCCCACCGCGCCTTAGCCTCCATCCGGCCACGGCTCC
>NZ_JAIUKE010000282.1 GCF_020176795.1 Streptomyces sp. 8L | reverse complement strand
CCCGCCCCCGGCCCGGGCCCCCCCCCCGGCCCGGGGGGCCGGCCGGGCGGGGGGGGGCGGGGGCCCCGGCCCCCCCCCCCCGGGGGGCCCGCGGCCCCGCCCCGCGGCGAAGGCAAAACCCCGGGCCTCCTTCGCCGCGGCGCCACCAAACCGGATGTCCCGGGCGGCGGATGATCCGCCCCGCTCAGCCCAGTCGGCCGTACGTCCCCGCCGCCGTGAACGCCTCCCCGACCGGCGCGAGGAGCGAGGCGAGACGGCGGGCCCCCGCGTCACCGATCGGTTCCCACAGCGCGGCGCAGTGCTCGTCGGTCTCGGTCTCGATCCGCTCGCGCACCGCCCGGCCCTCGTCGGTCACGGCGCCGTCCTCGTCGAGCCAGCCCCGCGCGGCGCGGCGCGCCGTCGCCGCCGCCCACTCGTCGTCGTTCCACTGGCGGGTCGCCCGGGTCATCCCGGTCGGGGTGCGACCCGTCGCGGTTTGCAGCACGTTGCAGTCGCACGGGCCGAGGCGGTTGTCCGCGAGTACGACGAGATGCGCGTCGCCACGCCACTCGCGTACCACGGTGACCTGCTGCCACAGCGCGACGAGCGGCTCTGAGGGCAGTTCGACCGACGCGTTCGCGGCGGCCAGCGGCTTGCCCGCGTAGTCGGCACCGGCGACGACCGGATCGATCAGCGAGCGCGCCTCCGCGATCTGGTCGGCCGTGAGATCCACGCCGACGCGGCGCATCGAGCGGCCGACGGCCGCGAAGCGGGCGGCCTGCCAGCGCTCGGGCGACGCGGCGTCCCACACGCCGGTCATGGACTCGACCGCCCGGGGGCTGAAGTTGTAGAAGGTAGCGAGCGTGACCTGCCACGGGACCGCGCCCATGGCGGCCGACCTGGTCGCGAAGTACGCCGGCGCGCGGTCGGCCACACCGAACTCCGCGGCCTCCTCTGCGACCTCCGGAACGAAGTAGACGAAGTGGTGGGCCGCGCTGACGGCGCGTCCGACCTCGCGGACGGCTTGCAGATCCATGCGCGCGCCGGTCGGCTGGGTGTTGCCGGCGAGGGGTGCGAGAGGCATTGAGCTTGTTCTCCTGGCGAGTGGGGACATCGTGGTGCTGTGCGGACGGTAGTGCGGTGGAAGTGCGAGGTGGGAGGTGGGGGGTCCGAGTGCGGGCGTGCGGGTGCCGGACCGGGTCCGTCAGGCCGGGGTTTCGGCGGTCGCCGTCAGGACCGCGCGGCCCAGGATGTGCCCGGCCATGGTGAACCCGAGGAAGGCCGGAGTGGCGTCGGCCGGAACGCCGATGGCCTCGACGTCCAGGGCGTGCACCACGGCGAAGTAGCGGTGCGGGCCGTGCCCGGCCGGCGGGGCCGCGCCGATGAAACGGGCGGCACGGGCGTCGTTGGGCAACTGGAAGGCGCCCTCGGGGAGGCCCGAGCCCGTGTCGTCGCCCGCGCCCTCGGGGAGTTCGGTGACGGTGGCGGGGATGTCGGCCACGGCCCAGTGCCAGAAGCCGGAGCCGGTGGGGGCGTCGGGGTCGTACACCGTCACCGCGTAGCTCTTGGTGCCCTCGGGGGCCCCGCTCCAGGACAGCTGCGGGGAGACGTCCTTGCCGCCGGGCACACCGGACATGCCGGACAGCTGCTCGGGCGGCCAGGCGGCGCCGTCCGTGACGGTGGTGCTGGTGACGGTGAAGACGGCCGCCTCGGGGAGGCGTGCGAAGGGGTCGTTGAGGCTCATGGTGCTGGGAACCTTTCGGCGTGAATTCCGCATAAAGCGGACGGGATGGTGCGGACTCCGGGCGCGCCGAGCCACCGTTGCGGCCCGCTGCCCCGTGGGTATGGCCGGACCGCCCACGTCGGGCGGCTGCGGCCGGGGGGATCGGAGCCGGGCGGTGACCGCGGACGGGGTCGCGGTGGCCACGGTGGCGACCACGCGGCGACCCGGCGTATCGAGCGGCGCACTTCATCGACAATAACACCGATAATCGATTATTGAGCCAACCGTCTATGCTGACGGCATGACGCAGACAGCCGCCGCCTCCTCACCGGGAGACCCTCCGGAGAACTCACCGGAGACACCATCGGAGAACCCGCCGGAGAACCCGCCGGAAAAATCTTCGACAAGCGCTCCGGGGAGCTCCCCCGCGAAGCAGATGCTCTCCGAGCGGGTCTACGTCCGACTGCGGGACGCGATCCTGCGCGGCGACCACGCCCCGGGCGAGGCCCTCAAGCCGCAGGACCTCGCGCGGGAACAGGGCGTGAGCCTGGCCGTGGTGCGGGAGGCGCTGGTGCGGGTGGTCGGCGACGGGCTCGCCGACCGCCTGCACAACCGGGGTTTCGCCGTGCCCGTCTTCTCCGACCGGCGCTGGCAGGAGATCGCCGAGGCTCGGCGCACGATCGAGCCGGTCGTCCTGCGCATGTCCGTCCAGCGCGGCGACATCGACTGGGAGGCCCGGGTGCGGGCCGCGCACCACCGCCTGACCCGCACCCCCGCGTACACGCCCGAAAGCGGTAAGTACTACAGCGACGCCTGGGCCGAGGCGCACCGGATCTTCCACCGGACTCTGCTGGAGGGCTGCGGCAACCCCGTGCTGCTGGAGACCTTCGACCGCATGTGGACAGCGAGCGAACTGGCACGCCGCTGGTCGGCGCACCTCGTCCCGGGCCGGGACGGCGCCGGCGAGCACCGCCGGCTGGAGGAGGCGGCACTGGCCCGCGACGCCGACACCGCGGCGGCGGTCCTGGTCGAGCACCTCACCCTCACCGCGACCGGACTGACCGGTTCCGCCGACGCGTGACGGGGCCTCCCCCATCCCCGTCACGGCCTCCCCCATGCCCGTCACCACGGCACTTTCACGAAGAGACCTTTGCGAAGGTGTCTTTGCGAAGCACTGTTCGCGGTTCTAGAGTGACCGGCCCGCCCCCCGCCCCCGGCCCCGTCGAGCCCGGCCACGACGCAGTCCACCACGGTACGGAGCAGGGCTCGACACCCTCCCCGACGGCCTCCT
This sequence comes from Streptomyces sp. 8L, assembly GCF_020176795.1. Lineage (GTDB taxonomy): Bacteria > Actinomycetota > Actinomycetes > Streptomycetales > Streptomycetaceae > Streptomyces. The sequence goes on along the minus strand of NZ_JAIUKE010000282.1, from coordinate 13,609 downwards.
CGCCCGGTCCTGGCACCGTCGTACTCGACGCCAAGGGCCTGCGCGCCCTCGCCCATCCCGTACGGGTCCAACTGGTCGGACTGCTGCGCAAGCACGGCCCCTCCACGGCGACCCGGCTCGCGGAGCGGCTCGGCGTCAACTCCGGGACGGCCAGCTACCACCTGCGCCGACTGGCGGCGGCCGGCTTTGTGGCGGAGGACACCGGCCGGGGCAACGCACGCGAGCGCTGGTGGCGCTCGCCGCACGAGCAGACACGCTTCGCGGGCGGGGAACTCGACGGGCAGGAGCCCGAGGCCGGCCTCGCGTATCTGCGGTCGGTGGCCGCCGCGTACACCCTGCGCGTACAGCGGGCCCTCGACGAGGTCCACACGGCCCCGCGGCCATGGCGTGACGCCCTCGACATGAGCGACCGGCCGCTGCGGATCACCCCCGCAGAGGCGGTGGCCCTCGGCGAGGAGCTGCGCGCCGTGGCCGAGCGCTACCGGCGGGACTCCGCCGAGCCGGCCGACGACATGCCCGAGGGGGCGGAGCGGGTCTCGGTGATCACCTACGTCCTGCCGGAGCTGTCCGGCCCCGGTGTGAAGCCCTCATGACAGGCCGGCCCGCCGGCTCCGGGGACATACCCGACGGGGCGCGGGGCGAGGCGGCTCGCGTTCCCAGTGCCGTACCCGCCCAGACGCCCAGCGCCGCATCGGCCGGGACAGGGACACCTGGTGCCCCGGCGACCGGGCCCCGGAGCCTGCGTCCGCTGATCGGCGTGCTCGCGGCCTCGCTGGTTTCGCTGACCGGTACGCGCGTATCCGCCATCGCGCTGCCCTGGTTCGTCCTCGCGACCTCGGGCAGCGCAGGCAGGACCGGGCTCGTCGCCTTCTGCGAGATGGCGCCGTACGTGCTGGTCAAGGCGTTCACCGGGCCGCTCGTGGACCGGGCGGGACCGCGCGTCGTCTCGTGGTCCACCGACCTGGTGAGCGCGGCTGCCGCCGTCACCGTCCCGCTGCTCCACGCGCGCGGCGTGCTCACGCTCCCGCTGCTGCTCGGCCTTGTCGCGCTGATCGGAGCCGCTCGCGGCCCCGGTGATCTCGCCAAGGAGATCATGGTGCCGGAGGCGGCGGACCGCGCCCGTGTCCCGCTGGAGCGTGCCACCGGCATCACGGGGGTGACGGAGCGTCTCGCCGCCACCGTCGGCCCCGCCGTTGGCGGCGGCGTCGTGGCGCTGCTCGGCCCGCTGACCGCCCTCGTCGTGAACGCGGGCTGCTTCGCGCTCGGCTCCGCCATCATCGCGGTGGCGCTGCCGCGGGGTATGGGCCGGTCCGTCGAGGACGTCCACGAGCCCACGGACCCGGCGGAGACGGCCGGGGCGCGGCGGGAGCACGGATACTGGCGGCGATTCGGCGAGGGGTTCACCTTCCTGCGGAGCGAACCGCTGCTGCTGACCGTCATCGTCACCGTCGGGATCACCAATCTGCTGGACGCCGCCTACAGCGGCGTGCTCGTACCCGTATGGGCACGGGATTCGGGTGGCGGCCCCGCCGTGATCGGCCTGACCGGCGCCGTCGGAAGCTGTGCCGCGATCGGCGGCAGCCTGATCGCGGCGGCGATCGCGCCCCGGATGCGGCGCAGGCCGGTGTTCTTCGCGGGCTTCCTGCTCGCCGGCGCACCGCGGTTCCTCGTCCTGGCCTTCGGCGCGCCCCTGTGGACGGTGCTCGCGGTGTTCGCGGTCGGCGGGTTCGGGGCCGGCTTCCTCAACCCGATCATCGGCGCGATCTCCTTCGAGCGGGTGCCGCGCCGCCTGCTGGGCCGGGTGAACGCGCTCGGCAACGCGACGGCCTGGGCGGGCATCCCCCTCGGCGGGCTCCTCGCGGGCGCGGCGGTGACCGCGTTCGGGCTCGCGCCGGTCCTGGTGGCGGGCGGGATCGCGTACTTCCTCACCACGAACCTGGCCGGGCTGCGGCCCGAGTGGCGCGAGATGGACCGGCGGCGCGCGCGGCCGTCCGCCGTGGCGCCGCCGTCCGGGGTGCCCGCCGCGGCCGTACCCCGACCCGCCGAACGGCCGGAGGCCGGGGCCGGGCCCGAGACGTCGTAGCGGCCCGGGCGTCGCACGGCCGGCGCCCCTCGCGCGGGGCGGCGCCTCTGTGCACAGCCGTGCGCGCCGGGCGGCTGCCGTCAGAACACGTACGCGTCGACCTCGGCCAGATATGTCGCGCGCAGCTCCTCCGCGTCCTCGAGGAAGGACGCGAGGAAGGAGTTGCGCGCCAGGTCGCGCAGCTGCTCGTCGGTGAGCGCCAGCGCGCTCGCCACCGCGCGGACGTTGTCCTCCGCGTAGCCGCCGAAGTAGGCGGGGTCGTCGGAGTTGACCGTGGCCATGAGCCCGGCCTCCAGCATGGCCCGCAGCGGGTGGTCCGCCAGGACGTCCACGGTCCGCAGCCGTACGTTCGACAGCGGGCACACCGTCAGCGGCACCCGGTCGCGGACGAGCCGTGCGACCAGCTCCGGGTCCTCCACCGCGCGCAGCCCGTGGTCGATCCGCTCAACACCGAGGACGTCGAGCGCCTCCCACACGTACGCCGGCGGGCCCTCCTCCCCCGCGTGCGCGACCCGGTTCAGGCCCAGGCGCGCCGCCTCCTCGTACACCGCGCGGAACTTCGACGGCGGGTGCCCGACCTCCGCGGAGTCGAGGCCGACGCCGGTGAGATGGCGCAGGTACGGGCGTGCGGCCCGCAGCGTCTCGGCGGCGGACTCGGCGGACTCGTCGCGCAGGAAGCACATGATCAGCCGGGTCGAGATGGAGTGCCGCTCCGGCGCGCTCTCCAGCGCTCGCGCGAGCCCCTCCACGACGGTGCCCATCGCGACGCCCCGGGCCAGATGGGCCTGCGGGTCGAAGAAGATCTCCGCGTGCCGTACGCCCTGGGCCGTCGCGCGCGTGAGATACGCCTCGGCGAGATCGGTGAAGTCGTCCTCGGTGCGCAGCACCGCCATGAGCTCGTAGTAGAGGTCGAGGAAGGACTGGAGGTCTTGGAAGCGGTACTTGTGCCGCAGCTCCTCGGCGTCCGCGTACGGCAGGACGATGCCGTTGCGCTCGGCGAGAGCGAAGGCGAGCTCGGGCTCCAGGGTGCCTTCTATGTGGAGGTGAAGTTCGGCCTTGGGGAGGGGCACGGGCCTGCCAGTTCGTAGGGGGACAAGGACAGTCGATTCTAGACCTGCCCAGGTCAGGGCACGTACGGGAACGACGTGGCGTACGGCACGCCGGCGGCGGGGCGGCGGCCGCGCGGATCGGGGTCAGGGCCGCCCGGTGGCCGGCCGTCCGCCCGGCCGGTCAGCCGCGCAGGGCGTGCTCCGCCGCGCCGAGCAGGGCCGCGTCCTCACCGTCGGGGCGGACGGCCGGGCGCAGTGCGGCGAGGGCCGGGTGACGCTCCGTCAGGCCCTGGGCGAAGGGCGGCCCGAACCGGTCCCAGGCGGCCGTGGCCGACCCTCCGACGACCAGTGCCTCGGCCTCGAAGGCCGCGAGCCAGGGCGCCATGGCCCGGCCCAGGGCCCGCAGGGCGTCCTCCGTGACGGTCCTGGCGGCACGGTCGCCCCGCGCGGCCCGCTGCGAAAGGCCGCGCAGCCCGTCCACGGGCAGGGAGGTGAGGCCGGTGTAGCGGGCGATCAGTGCCCGGGTCGACACGGTGTCCTCCAGCGGGCGCCCATCGATCGCCAGAAGGTCCGCACGGCCTCCGGGCGGCACGCGCGGGCCCTCCTCGACGGGTGTGCCGCGGTCGAGGAACACCGAGCCGACACCGGTACCCAGGGTCAGGGCGACGAACCGCCGTGCCGAGGTGTGGCCGGTGCGCCACGCGCCGAGCCCGAAGGCGTGGGCGTCGTTGAGGAAGCGCAGCCGGGCGGGCGGACGCCGCAGCAGGGGGACGAGGCAGTCGGCGACGCGGAGGCCGTCGAGGGCGGCGAACTTGCCGACGCCCCGGTAGCGCGCCGTTCCCGCGGAGTAGTCGAACGGCCCCGGCACGGCGACGCCCCAGGCGCCGCCGAGGTCCCGGTGTCGCAGGCAGTCCGCGGCCAGCATGCCGTTCGCCGCGTCGGCGAGCGCCGCGACGAACTCCTCTGGCGTGGCGTCCGGCCGCAGAGGCAGCCGCCGCCGTGAGCCCTCAACCACAGCGGCCCCGGCAGGGTCGACGGCCGCGGCCGTGACATGCGACCCTCCGACTTCCAGTACGGGTACGGCGGTGGCCGCCGCGGTGGAGGTCATGGCGGCCTACCGGGATACCGGGTGGTCGACGAGCGTCGTCGCGATGGTCCGGCGCCTCGGCTGGAGCGGCACCGTGCTGCGCTGGCGTTCGAACAGCAGTGAGGCGGCCGCCCTGCCGACCTCCGCCGCGTCGTACGACACGACCGTCAGCGGCAGGTACAGCATGTCGGCGAGTTCGATGTCGTCGAAGCCGGCGAGCGCCACGGGGCCCTTGTCCTCGGGCCGGTCGCGCAGGGCGCGCAACACACCTACGGTGTTGCGGTTGTTGGCCGCAAGCAGCGCCGTCGGCGGGTCGGGCAGCGCGAGCATGGCGCGTGCGGCCCGCTCGGCGAGCACGCTGTCGCCGCGCTCCCGGCTGACGTAGCGCTCGTCCACCGCGATGCCCGCCTCCTCCAACGCCAGGGCGTAGCCGCGGAAGCGCTCGGAGCCCGTCCACAGCGAGGGGGGCAGCCCGAGGAAGCCGATGCGCCGGTGGCCGCGGTCGAGGAGTTCCCGGCAGGCGGCGCGCGTGCCGCCGACGTCGTCCACGAGTACGCAGTCCACCTCGATGCCCATCGGCGGGGCGGCCGCGAGCACCACGGGTGTGTCGCGGAGCCGTTCGCCGGCCAGATGGCCCTGGTCGTGGCTCGCGGGCACCACCACGAGGCCGTCCACCCCGCGCTCCAGCAGGTCGGTGACGACGTCGCGTTCGACGCCCGGGTCCTCACTGGTGCTGCCGAGCATGACGCGCGCGCCGTAGCGCACGCACACTTCTTCGACGCCGACGGCGAGCCGGGAGTAGAAGGGGTTGCCGAGGTTGGTGACGACGAGGCCGATGAGTTCGCTGGGGCCGCCGGAACGCAGGCCCCTGGCAAGCTTGTTCGGCCGGTAGCCGAGCGCGGCCACCTCCGCGAGCACCCGCTTGCGGGTGGCCTCGCCGATGCCGGGCTGCCCGCGCAGGGCGCGGGAGACCGTCATCGTGCTGACACCCAGCCGTTCCGCCACGTCCCGCATCGTCAGCGGCGATGCGGGGTCGGAGTGCGTGCTCATACCACCTGTGCCTTCACCAGGCGGACCGGGTCCGGCCCCTGGTTCCGCACGGTGTACGCGGTGACGGACGCCGGAACCGCGAGAGTCTCCGCACAGTGTACGAAGTGCCGTTCCCCGGAGGCCGTGTTGATGAGCGCTCCTTGACCGTCGACGACGGTCAGGACGTGGAAGCGCCCGTTGGTCTCCTGTGGCGCCTCGTGTCCGGGGGCGACCTCGATCCTGCGGACCTCGAAGAACATGTCGGGCAGGGCGCCGAGGAGTTCCTCGCGCCAGCCGTCCCCCCGGTGCAGGGTCCTGGGCCGCTGGACCAGGTCGCGCGGCACGGACGCGCCGGAGCGCCGCGGGTCCAGGTTGCGGAAGGCGTGCTCGACGTGGACGGCGCGCTGGCGGTCGGCGGCGTCCCTGCGCAGCCAGTCGTAGAAGCGCAGGGAGTACAGATAGGGGGTGGCGCTGACCTCCAGGACGACGTTGCCCTCGCCGCTGCCGTGCGGTGTTCCGGCCGGGACGAGGTAGAGCCGGCCCGCCTCGGCGGGGAACGTCTGCACGTACCGCTCGATGTCGAAGGCCTCACCGTGTGCGTCGGCGGCGTGGGCCCGGGCGTGGAAGGCGTCGATGTCGGCGTCCTCGCGCAGGCCGAGGAAGACCTTGCTGTGCGCGCCCGCCCGCATCAGGTAGTAGGTCTCGTGCTGGGTGTACGGCCAGCCGAAGACGGTGCGCATGTCGTCGGGCCGGGGATGGCAGTGGACCGAGAGGTTGCCGCCTCCCTCGGTGTCCAGGTAGTCGAAGCGGATGGGGAACGAGGTGCCGAACGTCTCGTACACGTCCCGGCCCAGCACTTCTTCAGGGGACAGCGCGACGACGAGCTGGAAGGGCACCTCCACGCAGCGCTCCGTGTCGCCGCTCTCGCCACCGTCACCGCCATCGCTGCCGTCGCCACCGTCATCGTCGCCGTCGCCGCCGAGCAGCACACCGCTCTCCGGCGCGATGAGTTCGTAGCCGAGGGCGGTGTTGGGGGCGCCGGGGTTGTGCCCCAGCGCCTCCTGCCCCCAGTGGCCGCCCCACGGTGTGGAGTTGAACGTCGGCCGGGTGCGGAAGGGGCGCCCGGCGAGCCAGCGGCAGGAGGCGCGCCGCGCCTCGCCGCTGATCGAGGCCGGCTCCGCGCTGTCGGTGGCGTCGAACCACCGGCCGATGCGCCCGGCCGTCGCGTCGCGGTGCCGGTCCTGCACCGGCCAGTCGATGTAGAACAGGCGCCGCAGGCTGGGCGGTTCACCGGCGGGCGCGGCGAGGTTGCGGCCCCGGCCCTCGGCGACGGCCGCCTCCGCGTGGCGCTTGGGGACGTCGGCCCACCAGATCTCGTCCGCCCCGGCGGCCAGGGCCGCGCCGGGGCCGAAGAGTACGTGCAGAGCGTCGCCCGCTTTGCCGTCCGCTCCGTCCGCGCGGGGCACGGCGGCGAGGCCGGCGAGGGCCTCGGGGTCCAGCAGGTCGGAGAGGGTACCGTCCGCGAGTTTCGCGAAGTGGGGGTCGTCCCGCAGCACTTCGGACTCGGTCAGGAGGCGCACACGGCCCCAGTCGCGGGCCGCGTCGCGGGCGTCCGCGAGGGTGAGGCGGGGGCGGACAGTGGCGAGGGCCGCCCCGGCGTGCCGTGCGACCGCGTCCCAGTCGACCGCGGCGGGCCCGTCGACCGCGAGGACCCGTACGGCCGGGGACAGGGTCGCCGCGGCGCCCGCCCAACCGGTGAGGACCGCGCCCTCGCGTACGGGGTAACGCGGCGCCGGATCGTAGTGCGGTGCCGGCTCCCCGGCCTGCGAGTGGTTGCTCATGCCATCGACCTCATCGAGATAACGTCAACGCTACTTCTTCTCAAAACCCAAGTACGCCTGTACGTTACCGATAACTTACCAGGTCGGTGATTCCGTGACGAGGGGGTCCGATGGGGTTGATCGACATGCCACGAGGGGTGAGCAGGCGCACGGCGCTGGCGTCGTCGTTCGCCGGGGCCGCCGCTCTCGCGCTCAGCGCCTGCGCACGCGGCACGATGTCCCTGCCCGCGCCGTCCGACGTACTGTCCCTGTTCAACGACAACCCCAGCTGGGCGCCCGGATTCGAGGACGCGGGACGGGAGTTGCGCACGGCGGCCGGGTACCGGCTGGCACCACGGGCCGTGCCGAACGTCAGCAACTACCAGCAGATCGTGCGGATGTCGGCACAGACCGACTCCAGCGCCGACCTCATCAAGTGGTGGAACGGGTACCGCCTGCGCGACGTCGCCCGGGCCGGCATCCTCGCCGACGTCACCCCCGCGTGGGACGAGGCGGAGCGCAGGGGCTGGTGCGACGACCCCACCCTGCGGGCGTCGTTCACCAGCGACGGCAGGCAGTACGGCGTCCCGCTGTACAAGTCGTACTACGCGGTCTTCTACAGCAAGCCGCTCTTCGCCCGGCTCGGCCTCGAAGTGCCCACGACCTGGCAGGAGTTCCTGCACATCGTGGACGCCGCACACGCACGGCGCATCACACCGATCGCGTCGGGCGGCGCGACCACCTGGGAGTCGTCCATCTGGTTCCAGCAGTTGCTCAACGGGCTTGACCACCAGTTCTACCTGGACCTCACGGCCGGCAAGCGCTCCTACACCGACGCCCGGTGCCGGGAGGCGATGGGCCTGTGGAGCGACCTGTACCGGCGCGGCGCGTTCTCCTCGCCCGACGTGTCGGCCAGCGACCTGCCGGGCCGGTTCGCGCAGGGCCGCACCGCCATGTACCTCTACGGCACCTGGAACACCGGGGCATTCCTCGACGCCGGCGTCAAGGACGCGGACCTGGGCGCCTTCCTGCTGCCCCCGCCGCCCGGCGGGAACCGCTCGGTCCTCGTGGAGAGCGGCGTCCTGGCCGTCTCGGCACACGCCCACAAGCGCGGGGCCGCGCTGAAGGCGGCACGTTCCTGGCTCGATCCCTCAGTGCAGAAGGCGTGGACGGGCTTCCTGCGTGACACGTCGGCGGACCCCTCGGTGGTGCCGGACGTGGGCGCGGTGCGCGATGTGGTCGCGCAGGTCCGCGACGAGCGGCCGTCCCAGGCCGTCCGCTACTGGGAGGCGTCTCCCCCGGTGCTGATCGAGGGCAACGTGCAGGATCTCAGCGCCTTCATGATCGACCCCACGGCCGCCAGGGCCGCGCAGACGCTTCAGAGCATGCAGCGCCGAGCAGAGAAGGAGTGGAAGGCGTGGAAGTCCTGACCACCGACGCGAAGGCGGCCTCCCGGACCGCGCACACGGCACACGGCGGGGCCGGGGGCCCGGCATCCGCGCCCCGCTCCGGCGGCCTCCGGCGCGCCGCCTGGGTGGGCGCGTTCCTCGCGCCCGCCATCACACTCGTCGGGGTGTTGCTGGTCGTCCCGTTCGCGGTCACCGCGTACCGGAGCCTGTTCGACGACAACGGCATCACAGCGCACTTCGTCGGGCTCGCCAACTACGGTGCCCTGCTGACCGATCCGGACTTCGGCCGGTCCCTGCTCAACACGGTGATGTGGGTGGCGGGCACGCTGGTCCTGCCCGTGCTGCTCGGCCTCGTGCTCGCGGTGCTCACCCACTCCGTGCGCTGGGGGGCCGTGGCCCGCACCGCCGTGGTCATCCCGTACGCGCTGTCGGGCTCCGCCACGGCCCTGTTGTGGACGTTCCTCCTCAAGAGCGACGGGGCGGTCAACCAGTCGCTCCACGCGGTGGGACTCGGCGGCTGGCAGCAGGACTGGCTGCTGCACTGGCCGCTCAACACGATCGTGATGATCGTGGTGACGACCTGGCAGTCCACCGGCGCCTCGCTGATCCTCTTCCTGATCGGACTCCAGACCATCCCGGTGGAAACCCTGGAGGCGGCGCGGATCGACGGCGCGAGAGGCGTCCAGATGTTCCTGCGGGTGATCGTGCCGCAGCTGCGGCCCATGACGGTCGTCGTCGTGGGGATGTCCATCGTCAACAGCCTCAAGACGTTCGACATCGTCTGGCTGCTGACCCAGGGCGGTCCCGGGACGGCGTCCGAGACCCTGGCCCTGACGATGTACCGGGAGACCTTCACCCTCGACCGGTACGGCTATGGGGCCGCCGTGTCCGTCGTGCTGACGGCGGTCGTCGTCGCGGCGTCCTGGCTCTATCTGCGCCGGCAGGTGCAGCCGCGGCGGGAGAGCGCCGCATGACGGGCCGGGCCGTACGCCATGTCCTGGTCGCGCTGATCTCGCTGCTGTGGCTGGTGCCGACCTGGCTGGTGGTCGTCAACGCCTTCACCCCGTCGAAGCAGTACACCGGCTCCCCGCGCTGGTGGTTCGGCTCCTGGGGCATCCTCGGCAACATCCGCGCCGCCTTCACCAGCGCCGCCGTGGGCCGGGGCCTGCTCAACACCGTGGTGTACGCGGTCGTGGGCGCGGCGATCGCCGTGGTGATCGCGGCGCTCGCCTCGTTCGCCGTCACGGTGATGCCGGTCCGCCGGCCCGCGATCTGGTTCTGGGCGATCTTCATCGGCACCGTGCTGCCGCTGCAGACCTTCCTCTCCCCGCAGTTCACGGGGTTCGCCCGGGCCGGGCTCTACGACACCCAGTACGGGATGGTGCTGGTGTACGTGGCGCTCACGGTGCCCTTCGCGTTCTTCGTCAACCGCAACTTCATGATGACCGTGCCGCGGGAGATCTCCGAGGCCGCCCAGCTCGACGGAGTCAACTGGGCGCGGATGTTCCTGTCCATCCACCTGCCCCTGGCCAGGAACGCCCTGCTGGCGGCGTTCATCTTCCAGTTCACCTGGATCTGGAACGACCTCCTGTTCGGCATCACGCTCTCCGTCAGCCCCAATGTGCGGCCAGTCATGGCCACCCTGGCGGACCTGAGCGGCGACTACTCCACGGTGGGACCGCCCGCCGTGCTCGCCGGGGCCCTCGTGGCGTCGGTGCCCACCGTGGTCCTCTTCTTCGTCTTCCAGCGCTTCTTCGTCAACAGCCTGCGCCTGACGTCCTGACCGAACCATCTTGGGGAGAGACAACTCATGACGACGCGTGCCCTCGTACGCGACCGCCGGTGGTCGACCGACAAGGCCCGGACGAGCATGGTCGGCCTCGCGGTCGCCGCCACCGCGCGGTGTGGCGGCACCCGGCTGCGTGCCCTGCCGGAACACCTCGTACGGCGGACCCCGTCCGGCGCCCTGCGCTGCGTACGGCTCCTGATCGACGGTGCCCAGGCCGACCCCGGCGGCTGGACCTTCAGCGCCGAGGCGGCAGGCCGCGGCCCGATCCCCGTACAGGCCGTACCCGCACCCGGCGGGCAGCGGCTGCTGCTGCCCCTGGAGAGCTCCGCGCTCGATCTCCGCATCACCGCCACCCGCCAGGGTTCCTCGGCCGTACTCGCCTTCACCCTCGAACCGCCGCGTGAGTGGACGATCCATCTCGTGCACCACTCGCACCTGGACATCGGCTACACCGACCCGCAGGGCACCGTGCTGGGCGAGCACGTCGCCTTCCTCGACTCCTGCCTCGACCTGACGCGCGCCACCGACGACTGGCCCGACCACGCCAGGTTCCGCTGGGCGGTGGAGTCCCTGTGGTCGTTCGAGCAGTGGGCGGCGGCCCGGCCGGCGCGGCGCGTCGACGAGTTCGTACGGCGCGTCAAGGCCGGGCAGATCGAGTTGACCGCCATGCCCTACAACCTGCACACCGACACCTGCTCCACCGACGAGCTGCATGAACTCCTGCGACTCGCCCACCGCGTCAAGCAGGCCCACGGCATCGACTTCCTCAGCGCCATGCAGACCGATGTGCCGGGCACCGTCGCGGGGCTTCCCGACGCGCTGGCCGGGCTCGGCGTGCGCTACCTGTCGGTGGCGCACAACTGGGCCGGGCGCTCCGTCCCCAACATGAACGGCGGCGCGCAGCTCCCGCGCCTGTTCCGCTGGCGCGCTCCCTCGGGAAACGAACTGCTCACCTGGATGACGGACAGCCCGCACGGCCTCGCGTACATGGAGGGGCCCGTCCTCGGCTTCGACACCTCCTACGAGATGGTGGACGACCTGCTGCCCGCCTACCTCACGGCCCTCGCGACCAACCCGTACCCCATCCCGCCCGAGCTGGTCGGCTCGCCGGGGCCGACCGCGGGGCACCGCGAGCCGTACCCCTGGGACATCCTGCACCTGCGGGTCCAGGGCCACTTCGGGGACAACGCGCCGCCCCGGCTGATCCTGGCGGAGACCGTGCGCCGCTGGAACGAGACGTGGGCGTCGCCGACGCTGCGGCTGTCCACGAACACGGACTTCTTCACGGACGCCGAGCGGCGCCTCGGCGACTCCGTCCCCGTCTTCGAGGGCGACTGGGGCGACTGGTGGGTCGAGGGCGTCGGCTCGGGGGCCCGGCCGCAGGCCATGGTCCGGCGGGCGCAGTCCACCGTGACCGACGCAGCCACCCTGTACGGCATGGCGGCCCTCGCCGACCTCCGGCGCACCGCTCCCCCGGCGGCCGGGGACGCCCGGCGCGGCGCGTCCGGCGTGTACCGGTCGGTCTCCCTGTTCAACGAGCACACCTGGGGCGCGGGCGACCCGTGGACCCACGGCGACGAGGGCATGGGCTCAGGCGACCAGCAGTGGCACTGGAAGTACGGGTACGCGCTGCACGGCGACAACGACGCCGACACATTCCTCGACCACGCCTCGTCGGCCCTGGGCTCCGCACTGCCCACGGCTCCCGGCGCCGATGCCACCTACTGGGCGGTCAACACCACCTCCGCGCCGCGTACTTCGGTGGTGGAGCTGTTCGTGCGGGAGAGCCGCGTCGCCCTGGACCGGGCGGTGTCCGTCACCGACGGGCGCACCGGCGGGCCGCTGCCCGCCGTCGTCGTGGCGCAGACCAATCCGGTGCACCGGGACGCGGGACGCTGGGTGCGGGTCGAGGTGCCGGACGTCCCGCCGTTCGGGCTCGTCAGGCTCGACCTCACCGCCGCGCCCCACGGCACCGCCGATGTGCCGTCCACCGACGGCGGTTCGCGGGAAGAACGGGACGCGGTCCCGCTGCCGACCGCCGACGACCTGGTCCTGGAGAACGACCACCTCAGGGTGCGCGTCGACCTCGCGCGCGCCTGCCTCGCCTCGATCACCGAGAAGGCGACGGGACGCGAACTCGTCGACCAGGACGCCGTGGTGGGCTTCAACGGCTATGTCTACGACACATACACCACCGCGGGCGGCTACAACCACCAGGCCAACAAGACGACCGCGTCCGAGGAGCTCGAACTCCTCGGCTCCCGTTCCCTGGCCCGCCCCGCCGTCCTCCTCGAACGCCGTGACGACGCCCTCGGAGCGCACCTGACGTACGAGTACGCGGCGGACGGAGCGCGCCTCGCCCGCACCACCGTCAGCCTCGGCCGCGACGACGCGCATGTCGTCCTCGACAACCGCTTCGACAAGACCGCGACCATGACGAAGGAGAGCGCCTACCTGGCCTTCCCGTTCGCCCTGACCGACCCCGCCGTGCACTACGAGATCACCGGCGCGCTGACCGGCAGCGGTCTCGCGCACGTCCCCGGCGCTCCCCAGCACATGCGCGCCGTACGGTCGTTCGTCTCCCTCCGGGACGCCGAGGGACCCGTCGCCTGGGTCACGCGCGACGCGCCGCTGGTCGAGCCGGAGACCATCCCGCTGCCGTACGCGCCCTTCCCCGACTCGACGGCGCCCCGGCAGCCCGGCACCCTCTACTCCTGGGTCCACAACAACCTGTGGGACACCAACTTCCCGTCGCAGCAGGCGTTCGACACGACGTTCCGCTACGCGGTCGGCGTCCGCAGGGCCGGCGAGACGATCGACGCGGACGCCCTGGCCCTGCGTACCGCCCTGGAGATCGACCACCCGCTGGTGGGCGTCGCGGCACACGGTGAACCCGCGGCGGACGGCGCCCCGGCCGAACGCGCCCTGCTGTCCCTGGACGATCCGCTGGTACGCGTGATCGACGCGGCCCCGGTGCCCTCACGCGGGGCGGACGGCGGCCCGGAGAGTCCCGACGACATCCTGGTCCGCCTCCAGTCGTTCGCGACGGAGGCCCGCACGGTGCGGCTCAGCTGCGGCTTCCCCGTCGCGGACGCCCAGGGTGCCACCTTCCTCGGCGATCACGCGGGGCCGGTCACGCTCGAAGGGAACGACGTCCTCGTGGAGATACCGCGTCTCGGCAGCACCGCCGTACGTCTCGGACCTGCCAGGACGGGCTGAGCGTCCGGGCCCCGCTCGGGGGCCTTGCGATCGGGCCGGGGGGGGGGGGGGGCCCCCCCCCCGGGCGGGGCCCGGGCGCACCCAGAGAAAACACCCCCCCACGGGGGCCCGAATAGGAACCCAG
>NZ_JAIUKE010000281.1 GCF_020176795.1 Streptomyces sp. 8L | reverse complement strand
GCCCCGTGGGCACCGCCCCCCGCGACCGCCCCGCCGGCGCCGGGCGCCGCCCTGCCGCCGCTGCCACCCGCGTTCGAGCCCGCGAACCCGGCCGCACCGCCGCAGTGGCCCGCGAACCCCGCGCAGCCGCCCGCGCCGCAGGCGCCGTGGCAGCAACAGCAACAAGCACAGCAACCGCAGCAGGCACAGCAGCAGGCACAGCAACCGCAGGGCGGCGGGTACGGGTACCCCACCGCGCCGGGAGCGCCCGCGAACGTGCCGCAGCAGCCGGGCGGTTACGGGTTCCCGCAGGCGGGCGCCCCCGAAGGGCCGCCCGCACCCGGCGGATACGGCTTCCCCCTGCCAGGCCAGCAGACCGGGCCCCAGCAGCCGGGACCCCAGCAACAGCCCGGCCCCGGACAGCCCGGTGCGCAGCAGATGCCGCCGGGGCAGCCCGGACACCCGAGAGGCGGACCGGGTGGACCCGGTGGCGCCGGCCCCGGTGGACCGGGGGGACCGGGTCCGCAGGGGCCTCCGGTCGACCCGCGGTCCGGGACGGCCTGGCCGTCACCCGTGGCGCACGACCACCGCGAGCGGTCGGTGCCGGGCGCGCCGCTCGGCTACACGGCGGCCGTCGAGCTGTCGTCCGACCGGCTGCTGCGCAACAACAAGCAGAAGCCGAAGAGCAACCGGAACCCGGCCGCGTCCCGCTTCAAGCTCGGCGGCAAGGCGGCGGAGGCCGACCGGCAGCGGAAGCTCGAACTGATCAGGACGCCCGTTCTGTCCTGCTACCGGATCGCCGTGATCAGCCTCAAGGGCGGCGTGGGCAAGACGACCACGACCACCGCGCTCGGCTCCACGCTGGCCACCGAGCGGCAGGACAAGATCCTCGCGATCGACGCCAACCCGGACGCGGGCACGCTCGGGCGCCGGGTGCGGCGCGAGACCGGGGCGACCATCCGCGACCTGGTCCAGGCGATCCCGTACCTGAACAGCTACATGGACATCCGGCGGTTCACCTCCCAGGCCCCCTCCGGCCTGGAGATCATCGCCAACGACGTCGACCCCGCCGTCTCCACGACGTTCAACGACGAGGACTACCGCAGGGCGATCGACGTGCTCGGCAAGCAGTACCCGGTCATCCTCACGGACTCGGGCACGGGCCTGCTGTACAGCGCGATGCGCGGCGTGCTCGACCTCGCGGACCAGCTGATCATCATCTCCACACCGTCCGTCGACGGCGCGAGCAGCGCCTCCACGACGCTCGACTGGCTCTCCGCGCACGGGTACGCGGATCTGGTGCAGCGGTCCCTCACGGTGATCTCCGGGGTGCGCGAGACCGGCAAGATGATCAAGGTCGAGGACATCGTGCAGCACTTCGAGACGCGCTGCCGCGGCGTGGTCGTCGTGCCGTTCGACGAGCACCTCGCGGCGGGCGCCGAGGTGGACCTCGACATGATGCGGCCGAAGACCCGTGAGGCCTACTTCAACCTCTCCGCGCTGGTCGCCGAGGACTTCCTGCGCGCGCAGCAGCAGCAGGGGCTGTGGATGGCGGAGGGGAACAACCCGCCGCCGCAGCAGGCCCCGCCCATGCCCGGCCAACCGATGCCGGGTCAGCCGATGCCGGGCCAGCAGCAGGCACCGACCGGTCCCTATCCTCAGGGCGGCGCCCCGCAGCAGGGCGGTCCCGTGCCGCCGCAGTACGGCGGAGCGCCGGGGCAGATCCCCGGCCAGGCTCCGCCCGCGGGCCACGCGCCCGGCCAGGTCTCGCCGTACGGCGCGCCGTACGGACAGGGGCCCTACGGGTATCCCCCGCAGCAGCCGGCCGCGCCCGGCCCGGGTCCCGGCTGGGGCCCGCCCCCGGCGTTCCCCGCACAGCAGGGTGCACCGGGAGCTCCGGGTGCGCCGGGAGCGCCCGCCCCCGCCGGCCAGGACGGCAGGCCGGCCCAGCCCGGGCAGCCTGATCAGGACGGCACCGTGCCGCCGCCCGGATGGCCCACCCAGCCGCCGCAGCAGCCGCCCGCCCGGTAGGGCGAAGCAGCCACCGGACCCCGAGGGTCCGCACCTCCGTTCGAGGTGCGGACCCTCGTCGTGTTTCACATGCCCCGACCGTGCCACTGGGTAATGGGTCGTTGACGTTCCGTCAACGTGCTGATACACCTCCCTTCACCGAAGGGTGGGGAACCACGGCCCCGCCGCGCTCCTGCCCCCGCCCGCCGAGCGAGTGATGACGCGAGGTCACCGGCATGGCCCGACCAGTTCTCCCGCACCGCACGCGGCCGGTCCCGCCGCGCCGCGGGGCCCGTGTGCCGACGGCCGCCCTGGCCGCCGCCGCGCTGGTGACGGCGGCCGGCGTGCTCTCGTACGGCCCGCTGCCCGCGGCGGCCCAGCAGCACCCGGCGGCCGGGCGCGCGAGCGGCGAGACCACCGGGAAGACGGCAGGGAAGAGGGTGCTGACGGTCGCGGTGCGGCAGAGCGTGGACTCGCTCAGCCCGTTCCTCGCGCAGTCGCTCGTGGCGAGCACCGTCCACCGCCTGGCGTACGAGTACCTGACGAACTACGACCCGAAGGACGGGCACGCCGTCCCGGGGTTCGCCACGTCCTGGAAGTCGTCCAGGTCCAAGCTCACCTGGACGTACACCATCCGGAAGAACTCCCGCTGGTCGGACGGCGTGCGGGCCACCGCCCGGGACGCCGCCTGGACGTTCCGGAAGATGATGACCGACCCGGGCGCGGCGACGGCGAACGGCAGTTTCACCGCCAACTTCGCGCAGGTCACGGCGCCGAACGCGACGACCCTCGTCGTACGGCTGAAGAAGCCGCAGGCGAACATGACCGCGCTCGACGTGCCGATCGTGCCGGAGCACGTCTGGGACAAGGTCAAGGACTTCGCGTCCTTCAACAACGACAAGAGCTTCCCCATCGTGGGCAACGGGCCGTTCATCGTCACGGACTACAAGGTCGACCAGTACGTGAAGCTCAAGCCGAACAAGACGTTCTGGCGGGGCGCGCCGAAGTTCGACGAGCTGGACCTGAAGTACTACAAGGACGGGGACGCGGCCGTGGCCGCGCTCCGCAAGGGCGAGGTCTCGTTCGTCTCCAACCTCACCCCCGCGCAGACCTCGGCCCTCAAGCACACCAAGGACATCAAGGTCAACGACGCGCCAGGCAACCGTTTCTACGCCCTCGCCACCAATCCGGGCGCCCGCGCGAGAAACGGGCAGAAACTCGGCGACGGGAACCCGGCGCTGCTGGACCCCGTGGTACGCCGGGCGCTGTTCGAGTCCGTGGACACCGGGCGTCTGGTGAAGACCGTCTTCCAGGGCCACGCCGCCGCCGGCCGGGGCTACCTGCCGCCGCGCTTCGGCGCGTACTACTGGCAGCCCTCGGCGCGGCAGCGGGTCGGCTACGACCCGGCGCGGGCCGCCGCGGACCTGGAGCGGGCGGGCTACCGGACCGACCGCCACGGGCGGCGGCTCGGCAAGGACGGCAGGCCGCTGGACTTCCGCATCCTGTGCCACGCCACCGACCCCAACGACAAGGCCGTCAGCCAGTACCTCCAGGAGTGGTGGGCGAAGCTGGGGGTGGGGCTGAAGGTCGAGTGCCTGGACAACGTCGGGGACCCCTGGCTGGCCGGTGACTTCGACCTCGCGTTCGACGGATGGTCCGTCAGCCCCGACCCGGACTACGTGCTGTCCATCCACACCTGCGGCGCCCTGCCCGCGACGCGGAACGCGAGCGGCGCCACCGACGACTTCATCTGCGACAAGACCTACGACCGCCTGTACGCGCGCCAGTCCGCCGAGTACGACCCGCGGAAGCGGGCCGCGCTGATCAAGCGGATGGAGTCGCGGCTCTACGACACCGGCTACATGAACGTGATGGCGTACCCGAACGCCACGGAGGCCTACCGCACCGACCAGATCGCCTCCATCGAGACGATGCCGTCGGCCGGCGGCAACATCTGGGGCCAGGACGGCTACTGGAGCTGGTGGTCCGCGGTGCCCGCGGCGGGCGCCACCGGCGAGGCCGGAGCCGCCTCCGGCTCCACGTCCACCCAGGTCGCCCTGGGGTTCGCGGGCGCCGCACTGGTCACCGCCGGCCTCGTCGTCCTGTACGTGCTGCGCCGCCGGGCGACCGCCGACGACCGGGAGTAGCGATGACCACAGCGAGCACTCCGCAATCCGTGCCGGGCGAGGGCCCGCGGGGCCGCCCGCCCCGGCAGGCGGCTCCCGCGCCCTCTGCCGCCCTCCGCGGGGGACGGCGTGCCGCCGTCACCGGATATCTGCGCTATGTGGCGGGCCGGGCGGCGGGGGCGGCGGTCTCGCTGCTCGCCGTCCTCGTCACGAGCTTCTTCCTCTTCCGCGTGCTGTCCCGCGACCCGGTCAAGGCGATGACGCACGGCGCGCCGATGAGCGCGGAAGCGCAGCGGACGCTGCGCCGTCAGTTCGGTCTCGACCAGCCGCTGTGGCACCAGTTCACCGGCTACTGCTCGTCCGCGCTCACCGGCGACCTGGGGGTCTCGTACCAGTTCCACGCCCCGGTCGGCGAGCTGATCCGGGAGAAGCTGCCCGCCACGCTGCTGCTGACCGGCACGGCCGTGGTGCTGTACTCGGCGCTCGGGCTGTGGCTCGGCACGCGCGCCGCCTGGCGCAGCGGGCGGTGGGCCGACCGGCTGAACACGGGGGTCGCGCTGACGCTCTGGTCGGTGCCGTCGTTCTGGCTGGGGCTGCTGCTGATCATCGTCTTCGGGGTGGGGCTCGGCCCGGTGCCCGGGCTGTTCCCGACCGGGGGCATGTCGTCCGGCGACACGACGGGCCTCGCGTACGTGCTGGACGTGGCGCACCACATGGTGCTGCCGGTCCTCACGCTCGTCGTCGTGGGGTACGCGCAGACCCTGCTGGTGACGCGGTCGTCGCTGCTGGACGAGATGGGCTCCGACTATCTGACGACGGCGCGGGCGAAGGGGTTGCGGGACGCGCTCGTACGCCGCCGGCACGCGGTGCCGAACGCGCTGCTGCCGACGGTGACGATGGTCTTCATCAACCTCGGGTTCGTGGCGGCCGGTTCGATCCTGACGGAGACGGTGTTCTCCTGGCCGGGCCTTGGCCAGCTGTTCTACCAGGCGCTGAGCGTGCCCGATCTGCCGCTCGTGCAGGGCCTGTTCGTCGTGTTCGCGGGGGCCATGATCCTGATGAACCTCCTCGCCGACCTGATCTATCCGCTCCTCGATCCCCGGGTGGGCCGATGACTCTCGCCGATGCGGAACAGCAGGAGCCCACCGAGCTGCCGCCGCCGCGCACCAGGACGGCCGCGTCCCTGGCCCGGCAGCGGCGGCGCGCCGCCCTCGCGCGCTTCTGGCGCGGCTACCGGGCGCACCGGGCCGGGCTGATCGGCCTGGGCGGCCTCGCGGTGATCGCGCTCGTCGCGGTCGCGGCGCCGCTGCTCGTCGGCGACCACGTGCGCAGCGTGACGGCGGCGACCGGCGCGCCGCTCGCGGCGCCGAGCCCGCGCTACCCGCTCGGCACGGACCAGTTCGGCCGGTCCCTGCTGGGGCTGCTCGTGTGGGGCGCGCGGGTGTCCCTGACGGTCGGACTGCTGGCCGCCGCGCTGTCGGTGGCGATCGGCACCCTCGTCGGAGTGGTGGCGGGGCACTTCGGCGGCGTGCTCTCGACAGTCGTCATGCGCGTCACGGACTGGTTCCTGGTGATGCCGACCCTCGTACTCGCGATCGTCCTCGCGACGGTGATGTCCCGCTCCGTGTGGACGGTGATCATCGCGATCGGGGTGACGAGCTGGCCGACGACGGCCCGGCTGGTGCGCGCGCAGACCATCGCGGTCGAGTCCCGCCCGTACATCGAGCGAGCCAGGGCGCTCGGCGGCGGCCACCGCCATGTCATGACCCGGCACGTCCTGCCGAACGTGATGCCGCTGGTGCTGGCGCAGACCACGCTCGGCATCTCCGCCGCGATCCTCACCGAGGCCACGCTCGCCTTCCTCGGCCTCGGCGACCCCACAGTCGTGTCGTGGGGCGGGATGCTCCAGGACGCGCGCGAGGCGGGTGCCGTCTCGTCGGGCCACTGGTGGTATCTCGCGCCGCCGGGCATCGCGATCGCGGTGGTCGCGCTGGCGTTCACCCTGTGCGGGCGCGCCGTCGAGTCCGTACTCAACCCCCGCCTGGGGGTAGGGCGTTGAGCACCGGCACGGGAAGCGGCGGCGGCTGGCTGCTGGAGGCCGAGGAGCTGAGCGTCGTCTACGGTACGGGCGCGGCCGCCGTGCCCGCCGTACGCGGCGTCGGCCTGACGCTGGGGGCGGGCGGCACGCTCGGCCTCGCGGGCGAGTCCGGGTGCGGCAAGTCGACTCTGGCGCTCGCGCTGCTGCGGCTGCTGCCGCCCTCGGCGCGGCTGTCCGGGAAGATCCTGCTGGACGGCGAGGACGTGCTCACGATGCGGTGGGGCCGGCTGCGGGCGGTGCGCTGGGCAGGCGCGTCGATCGTGTTCCAGGGCGCGATGCACTCGCTGAACGCGGTGCACAGGATCGGCGACCAGATCGCGGAGCCGCTGCTCGTGCACCGGCGCGCGACGCCCGGGGGCGCCCGGCACCGGGCCGCTGAACTGCTGGAGCAGGTCGGCCTGCCCGCCACGCGGGCGCACGCCTATCCGCACGAGCTGTCCGGCGGCCAGCGCCAGCGGGTGATGATCGCGATGGCGCTGGCCTGCGAGCCGCGCCTGGTCGTCGCGGACGAGCCGACGACGGCTCTCGACGTGATGATCCAGGCGCAGATCCTGCGGCTCATCGAGGGCCTCGTCGCGGAGCAGGGCATCGGCCTCATGATGATCAGCCACGATCTGGCCGTCCTCGCGGACACCTGCGACCGGCTGGCCGTGATGTACGCGGGCCGGATCGTGGAGGAGGGCCCGGCCCGCGCCGTCCATGACGCGGCGGCGCATCCGTACGGCCGGGCGCTGTCGGCGGCGTTCCCCCGCGTCGGGGACCCGGCGTCCCGGCTCGCGCCGCGCGGCCTGCCGGGCGACCCGCCGGACCCGGCGGCGCTGCCCGCCGGCTGCGCCTTCCAGCCGCGCTGCCCGGTCGCCCTGCCCGGCTGCGCGCACGACGACCAGCCGCTGCGGGCCGCGGGCGAGGGCCGCAGGGCCGCCTGCGTACGAGTGGGAGAGTGAGCGATGTCCACGGCACCGGTGATGAAGGAGACGTCCCCCGGCCGTCCGCCGCGGGCGCTGCTGTCGGCGGACGCACTCTCGGTCACGTTTCCCGGGCGGCGCGGCGGCCCGCCCGCGCGCGCCGTCGACGGCGTCGATCTGGACATCGGGCCCGGCGAGATCGTCGCACTCGTCGGCGAGTCGGGCTGCGGCAAGACCACGCTGGCCCGCGCCCTGCTCGGCCTGGTCACCCCGACCGCCGGCCGGGTCGTCTTCGCCGGGGAGCCCCTCGGGTACGGGCCGCGGGCCCTCAAGGCGTACCGCGGCCGGGTGCAGCTGGTCCTCCAGGACCCGAGCGGCTCCCTCAACCCCCGGCACACCGTGTACGAGGCGGTGGCGGAGGGCCTCAGAATCCACGGCCGCCCGGGGGACGAGCGGACGGCGGTGGCGGACGCCCTGGCGCGGGCCGGGCTCCGGCCGCCCGAGCGCTTCTTCCTGCGCCACCCGCACGAGCTGTCCGGCGGCCAGCGCCAGCGCGTGGTCATCGCGGGCGCGCTGGTGCTGCGCCCCGAAGTCCTCGTCGCGGACGAGCCGGTGGCGTCCCTCGACGCGTCCGTACGCGGTGAGATCCTCGCGCTGCTCCTGGCACTGCGCGCGGAACTCGGGCTGTCCGCGCTGGTGGTGACGCACGACCTGGGCCTCGCGTGGAACATCGCCGACCGGGTCGCGGTGATGTACCTGGGCCGCGTCGTGGAGAGCGGCCCGGTCGAGGACGTGCTGTCGGCGCCGCGCCACCCCTACACGCGGGCACTGCTCTCGGTCCTGCCGGAGTCACCGGCCGAGCCGGTCGTGCTGTCGGGCGAACCACCCGACCCGACCCGGGTCCCCGGCGGCTGCCGCTTCCACGCCCGCTGCCAGATCCTCGCGTCGGGCGAGGCGGCCCGCACGGGCGTCGCGGAAGCCTGCCGCACCCAGGACCTCCCGGTCCTGCCGGGCACGGGCCCACACGCGGCAGCCTGCCACTGGGCGGCCCCGGAAGCGGGGGCCTGACGCCGGCTCATCAGGCCGGGAGCGGCGGGGTGGCGTGAGCTGCGGCCGACGTCCGGCGTGGGCGACAGGTCGCGTGACGCCGCTCGCCCCTCAGCCGCCGTGCGCCTCCACGGCCCGTCGGGCACGGGACAGACCCACACGCTGTGCGTTCGAGCGCGGGGTCAGGCTCCGGCCTGTTCGAGAGCCCTGCGGGCCGAGACCTCCACCGGAAGTACGCGCACGAAACTCCCCCCGAGCAGCGCGAAGAGAGCCCACAGCAGCAGCGGCGCGAGGAAGGGCAGCAGCAGAAGCGCCGGCAACCGTCCTGACAGGGCGAGCCCCGGCGCCTTGCGCTGCCCCGAGGAATTCAGACGCCGTGCTTCCTCCGGCGTAGGTGGTGTCGCCTGGGTTTTCCGGAGCTTGCGCCGGGCCGCGACCCAGCCCCACACGGCGCCGGCAGCGCAGGCCAAGCAGTACAGAACGCGGCACGCCGATCGCCAGAATGGGTCCAGCCCGCTGACGAGGTCGAAGAAACCCCCGATGATGACGGCGGACAGTCCACCCAGAACGATGAAAAGGAACAGCCCGAGCGCGACGCGCCGGATCCAGTAAGCCGCGCCACGACGCACCCAGGTGGTGCCCACCACCGGCAGCTTCGCCGGCTTCGGTACGTCAGAAGTGACTCGTGAGACCATTCCATGCCTTCTTCGCTGCGTGGCCGACGCCCTTCGCGAGGTTCACGTCGGACTGCCAGGACTTCGACCCGGCGTCTCCCAGACCGTGCAGGACGCCGCCCACCACACCGTGGTCGTGGATGTCCTCGCTCCAGTGCTCGTGCAGGGCCGAGTCGATGTAGTTGGTGGCGCCGATGACCACCAGACCTCCAGCGCCCGCGACCACGCTCACCGGCGCGCTCACCCCCAGTGCGGCGGCTGCGGCCACCCCGCCCGCCACCGTCGCCGTCCCCACCGCGAGACCACCCAGGGCGGCGCCCTCGTCGACCACCACGGAATGGCTCCACGACCATCCTTTGTCGTGGTCGTCCTTGGCCTCCAGCAGCCCGGCCGCTCCCGCCGCCGCGATGTCCACGACCGGGATCTCCTTCAGGAAGTCGGGCAGTTTCTCGACGCCCTCCCCCGCACGCAGCAGCTTCGCCGCGTCGACGACCTTCGTGTTGAGCACATGGTCGTAAGGCAGGGCGGAACTGCCCTGCTCGCCCCTGGCGATGTCCGTCTCCAGACCGTCCAATTTCGCCAGCGCGTCACGGTAGGCGCCTTTTGCGGGCAAGTCCTTGGGGAGAGATTTGCCGGCCTTCTGGTAGGCCTTGCGCTCGGCACGCAGTTCTTTCTTGGCCTGATCGGCATCGTGCTTCGCGTCGTCGAGTTGGGTCGCCGCGTCATGGCCCTTGACGCGTGTGCGCTCCGAGTCGTAGGCGTACAGTCCGCGCAGGTAGTCGGCGATGGTGACCTCCTCGCCCTTGGTGGCGCTGTGGCCGTCCCCCTCGCCCGTCGCGTCCGCGTACAGCGTCCGCAAATCGTCGGCCGCGTCCAGACGCGCCTGCTGGGCTTCATGCAGCGCCCTGGCGCGAACCGCACCGTAGCCGTCGAGCGCCTTGATCGTTTTCGCTTCGGCAGGCGTGGGAGGGTTGTTGGTCATCAGCTGACCCGGCACACCCTTCGGCCCCATGGGGACGCCTGCCCGAACCGCCACGTCTTCCGCGTTCTGCAGACCGCTCTCAGCTGACAGCAGCCGGCTCGAAAGGGTGGTGAACACCAGGCCAACCGCGCTGACGAATTCGGCGAAAGCACCGGCTGCCATCGAGTCGGCCGTCCACGCCTCCCGGAAGGAATCGGCCGCATCGCCCTTCCAGCCGGCGTCGTCCACGAGCTTGTCGGCCTGCTCGCCAAGCGGTTTCACCACGTCGTCCAGGGACTTCTTGGCCTTCACATACGCGGTACCCATGGCTTCAAGGCCGCTGATGTCGCCGCCCACCCAGCTGTCGGTCACGTCAGGTCCTCGAATACGCCATGGACGTCGACGTCGTGGCGCTGATAGGAGTCGTGGGCGTACTTCAGCGTGTCCCCGTGGTCGGCAATCCGATCGCCGAGCTTGTCGTGGAGTCCCGCGATCAGCTCCGCCATGGCTTCGATCATCGAGTCGAGGCCCGGGTCGCCGGAGGCGGCAACGGTCGGCTTCACCTCTTGGTGCAGTGCGTGATACGCGACCGCTTCCTTGGTGAATCTGCTCGCCATGGCGCTGAGGTCACCGAGGACGACCTGGTAGTCGGGATGTCCCATCTAGCCCTGCTCCTCTCCCCCGTAGGTGTCGATGAGGTCCTGCGGTCGCCAGCCGCGTGCTGCGGCGTCGACGGCCGGATCGAGCCGTACGGAGGGCAGCCCGGCGTCCCTCATCGCTTCCGCGTAGGCGCCGAGAGCGACCGCGATCCACGGCTGGGCATCGCCCAGCGCGTCCACGAGCAACTTCAGGGTCGTGAACGCCACCGGAACCGCGCTGCCACCTGTGTGTGCCAGCAGCTCGAAGTCCACGATCGGCGGGCCACTCTGCGGCAAACGCGGATGGGCAGGCACGAACACCCTGGTGCCGTACGGCGGCACGCCTTCGCGCGGCCCGCCCGTCCCGGCCAGCGCGACGTCGAGGATGCGTGAGGTCGCGGGCCCCGACGAAGCGGACTGGGACACGACGTGACTCCTCCGTGGTCGAAATGTCGTCGTCACTGTAGAGGGGACGAGAACGCATCAGAGAGGAGAAAATCCGACCAAGCAGACAGCGAGAACATGCCGTATGCCAAGGCTTGCGATCGCCTTGACCAATCATTTACCCGCGGGTGTGGCCAGGTACCGACGCCGCCCGGATCAGCCGGTGACGCCCCCGTGCTCCGCGTCGTACGCCGCGATCAGGTCGGAGCAGCGCTTCACGTCGCCCGCCATCGCTTCGAGGAGCGCGTCGATCGACTCGAACTTCTCCTGCCCCCGTACGTACGCCAGGAAGTCCACCGCGACGTGCAGCCCGTAGAGGTCGAGTCCCACGCGGTCGATCGCGTACGCCTCGACGGTCCGCTCCACCCCGTCGAACTGCGGGTTCGTGCCGACGGAGACCGCCGCGGGCATCCGCTCGCCCGACGCGGTCAGCCAGCCGGCGTAGACCCCGTCGGCGGGGATCGCGGAGTGCGGGAGCGTCGCGACGTTGGCCGTGGGGTAGCCGAGCTCCCGGCCGCGCTGCGCCCCGCGCACGACGACGCCCTCGACGCGGTGCGGCCTGCCCAGGATTTCCCCCGCGCCCCGCACGTCGCCCTCGGCGACCAGGCCCCGGGTCAGCGTGGACGAGAAGGGGCGCCCGCCGCCCGCCTCGCCGGTCACGCGCAGGTCGATGACGTCGACCTCGTAGTCGTATGTGGTGCCGAGCTCGGCGAGGACGTCCACATTCCCCGCGGCCCGGTGCCCGAAGCGGAAGTTCGGGCCCTCGACGACCGCGCGGGCATGCAGCTTGTCGACCAGGACCTTGACGATGAAGTCCGCGGGCGACAGTTTCGAGAACTCCACTGTGAACGGCAGGATCAGGACCGCGTCCACGCCCAGGTCCGCCATCAGCTCCGCGCGCCGGTGCTGCGGGGCCAGCAGCGGCGGGTGGCTGCCCGGCCGTACGACCTCGCTGGGGTGCGGGTCGAAGGTCACCACGACGGACGGCACCCCGAGCTCACGCGCCCGTTCGACGGTCCGGCCGATGATGAGCTGGTGGCCGCGGTGCACGCCGTCGTAGGAGCCGATGGTGACGACGCTGCGCCCCCAGTCCTGGGGGATGTCCTCCAAGCCACGCCAGCGCTGCACTGTGACCGCTCCTCGCCCGAAACTGTGTCTGGTCTTTATTCGACTAAGCAACCCCAAGACTGCCATGTCGCGGTCACCGGAGCCGAACGCGCCCCCGAGCGCTCCGGTCGTCACTCCACGCGCCCCCTCCGCGCGGGGGAGAAATCCGCGTCCGGTGGACAGGTGCTTCCGCGGAGGGGGAGGGGCGGGGGGGGGGGGGGGGGGGGGGGGGGGGGGCGGGCCCCCCCGCCCCCCCCGCGAGCGAGCGGGCCGCTCCAGGACCGCCCTCAGCCGAACACGGCGAGGCTCTTGGCCTTGCCCTTCTGCTCCTCCACGAGCGCCAGGAAGCGCCCGTCGGGGCCGAACACGGCGACCGGCGACCGCGGGTAGGCGGGCATGTCCAGGCGTACGCCGTTCAGCAGGAGCTTCGCGCGCCGCTCGTCGACCTCCCAGCGGTCGAACGCGGCCCCCGCCGCCCGCGCCACCGGCATCACCGTCAGCTCCTCCTGGAGCTGCTCCAGGGTCTTCGCCCCGTCGATGGCGTACGGGCCGACACGGGTCCTGCGCAGGGCCGTGAGGTGCCCGCCGACGCCGAGCCCGGCGCCGAGGTCGCGCGCGAGGGCCCTGATGTACGTGCCGGACGAGCAGACGACGGAGACGACCAGGTCGAGCACGGGCGTGCCGTCCTCGGCGACCGCGGCGCGCACGTCGTACACCTGGAAGGAGGAGACCGTGACCGGGCGCGCCGGGATGTCGAAGTCCTCTCCCCCGCGCACCCGGGCGTACGACCGCTTCCCGTCGATCTTGATGGCGCTGACCTTGGAGGGGACCTGCATGATCGCGCCCGTCAGCTCCGCCACCCCCGCGTCGACCGCTTCGCGGGTGATCGCGGAGGCGTCGGCGGACGAGGTGATCTCGCCCTCGGCGTCGTCCGTGACGGTGGCCTGGCCGAGTCTGACCGTACCGAGGTACTCCTTCTCCGTCAGCGCGAGATGGCCGAGGAGCTTGGTGGCCCGCTCCACGCCGAGGACGAGGACGCCCGTGGCCATGGGGTCGAGTGTGCCGGCGTGGCCGACGCGGCGGGTCCTGGCGATCCCGCGCATCTTGGCGACGACGTCGTGCGAGGTGAAGCCCGACGGTTTGTCGACGATGACAAGGCCGTCGGGTGTCCGGTTCTGCTCGGTCATTCGGCGGCGGCACCGCCCGTGGCGTCACCGTCGATGCCCCTCGCGGGACCCGCGGAGCCGTCGGACGCACCGGTCTCCGTGTTCTCGCCAGTCTCGCCGGCCTCGTCGGCTTCGGCAGCTTCGTCTTCTTCACCCGGCTTGCGGTACGGGTCGGCCTCGCCGGCGTACGTCTTGCCCGTCGACACCTCCCGCACCTCGGCGTCCTTGGCACGGGCCCGGTCGAGCAGGCTCTCGATCGTGCGGGCGTTGTCGGGCAGCGCGTCCGGCACGAACGCCAGCGTCGGGGTGAACCTGACGCCGGTCTGGCGGCCCACCTCGGAACGCAGGACGCCCTTCGCGCTCTCCAGGGCCGCGGCCGAGGCGGCGCGCTCCTCGTCGTCGCCGTAGACCGTGTAGAAGACCGTGGCCTCCCGCAGGTCGCCGGTGACACGGGCGTCCGTGATGGTCACGAAGCCGAGCCGCGGGTCCTTGATACGCCGGTCCAGGGTCTCCGCGACCACGACCTGGATGCGATCGGCCAGCTTGCGGGCCCGCGCGTTGTCGGTCACCGGTGGTCACTCTCTTCTTCTCGGTTGGACTTTCTCGGTTGAACTGGGGCCCGCCGGCGGGGCAGGCCCTGTCGGCGGGCCCCGACGGCAAGGGAGACGCCGCGCCCGGCGCGTTCACTCCGCGCGCTCAGTCGTCGTCACCGTGCAGCCGCCGCCGCACGGACAGCAGCTCCACCTCCGGGTGGCCCGCCACCATGCGCTCGCAGCGGTCCAGCACGTCCGTGAGGTGGGCCCAGTCCCCCGAGACGACCGCGAGGCCGATCTCGGCCCTGCGGTAGAGGTCCTGGTCGCCCGTCTCCGCGACGCTCACCGCGAACTTGCGGTGCAGCTCCGCGACGATCGGACGCACGACGGAGCGCTTCTCCTTCAGCGACCGTACGTCGCCGAGCAGCAGATCGAAGGACAGTGTCCCCACATACATGCGCTGTCCGGATGTCCCGCCGGTCCGGGTTCGTGAGTGCCTGGCGCCGTACGGACCGCCGCGCCCGGCGACGTGCCGGCGGCGGTGCCGGCCGTCGCGCCGGCCGCCGTGTCCGGTACGGACAGGATCACGTGAACCGTACACGCAGCGGCCGGGGCCGTTCGACGGATTTGTCGTCCGCCGGACGGCCCCGGACCGTGCGAGCTGCGGGGAACCTCGCGTCAGCCGCGGGGCTTCTCGCGCATCTCGTAGGTGGCGATGACGTCGTCGATCTTGATGTCGTTGAAGTTTCCGAGGTTGATACCGCCCTCGAAGCCTTCGCGGATCTCGGTGACGTCGTCCTTGAAGCGGCGCAGGCCCTCGATGTTGAGGTTCTCCGCGATGACCTTGCCGTCGCGGATGACCCTCGCCTTGGTGTTGCGCCTGACCTCGCCGGACCGGATGAGGACACCGGCGATGTTGCCCAGCTTGGACGAGCGGAAGATCTCGCGGATCTCCGCCGTGCCGAGCTCGGCCTCCTCGTACTCCGGCTTGAGCATGCCCTTGAGGGCGGACTCGATCTCCTCGATCGCCTGGTAGATGACCGAGTAGTACCGGACGTCCACGCCTTCGCGCTCGGCCATCTGCGCGGCACGCCCGGCGGCGCGCACGTTGAAGCCGATCACGATGGCGTCCGAGCCCATCGCCAGGGAGA
The DNA here is from genome assembly GCF_020176795.1 of Streptomyces sp. 8L. Taxonomy (GTDB): domain Bacteria; phylum Actinomycetota; class Actinomycetes; order Streptomycetales; family Streptomycetaceae; genus Streptomyces. The sequence continues at coordinate 1,770 of NZ_JAIUKE010000281.1, read as the reverse complement.
TGTCGGACTCCGTGACCGCGCCGACGCCGCGGTGCAGGACTCGGATGTCGACCTCTTCGCCGACGTCGAGCTGGAGCAGCGAGGACTCCAGGGCCTCGACCGAACCGGACGCGTCGCCCTTGATGATGAGGTTGAGTTCCTGCACGAGGCCGGCCTTGAGCGCCTCGTCCAGGTTCTCCAGGGAGAACCTGACACCCCTGCGGGCGAAGTTCGCGTTCCGCTCGCGGGCCGCGCGCTTCTCGGCGATCTGGCGAGCCGTGCGGTCCTCGTCGACCACGAGGAAGTTGTCGCCCGCGCCCGGCACGTTGGTCAGACCGAGCACCAGGACCGGCGTCGACGGGGGCGCCTCTTCCACGTTGTTGCCGTTGTCGTCGAGCATCGCCCGGACCCGGCCGTACGCGTCACCGGCGACCATCGTGTCGCCGACGCGCAGCGTGCCGCGCTGGACGAGCACGGTGGCGACGGCGCCGCGACCGCGGTCGAGGTGGGCCTCGATCGCGATGCCCTGCGCGTCCTGCTCCGGGTTGGCCCGCAGGTCGAGCGAGGCGTCCGCGGTCAGGACCACGGCCTCCAGCAGGCTGTCGATGTTCAGACCCTGCTTGGCGGAGATGTCGACGAACATGGTGTCGCCGCCGTACTCCTCGGCCACCAGACCGAACTCGGTGAGCTGGCCGCGCACCTTCGTCGGGTCCGCGCCCTCGACGTCGATCTTGTTGACCGCGACCACGATCGGCACCTCGGCCGCCTTGGCGTGGTTCAGCGCCTCGATCGTCTGGGGCATCACACCGTCGTTGGCCGCGACCACCAGGATCGCGATGTCGGTGGACTTCGCACCACGGGCACGCATGGCGGTGAACGCCTCGTGGCCCGGCGTGTCGATGAACGTGATCTTGCGCTCGTCACCGTTGACGTCCGTCGTCACCTGGTAGGCGCCGATGTGCTGCGTGATACCGCCGGCCTCGCCCGCGACCACGTTGGTCTTGCGGATCGTGTCCAGCAGCCGGGTCTTGCCGTGGTCGACGTGGCCCATGACGGTGACCACCGGCGGCCGGGAGACCAGCAGCTCGTCGCCGCCCTCGTCCTCGCCGAACTCGATGTCGAAGGACTCGAGCAGCTCGCGGTCCTCCTCCTCCGGGCTGACGATCTCCAGGACGTAGTTCATCTCGTCCGCGAGCAGCTGGAGCGTCTCGTCGGAGACGGACTGCGTGGCCGTGACCATCTCGCCGAGGTTCATCATCACCGCGACGAGCGACGCCGGGTTGGCGTTGATCTTCTCGGCGAAGTCGGTGAGGGAGGCACCGCGCGACAGGCGGACGCTCTGTCCGTTGCCGCGAGGCAGCATCACACCGCCGACCGACGGGGCCTGCATGGCCTCGTACTCCTGGCGCCTCTGCCGCTTCGACTTGCGGCCGCGGCGCGCGGGACCGCCGGGACGGCCGAACGCGCCCTGTGTGCCACCACGGCCGCCGGGACCGCCGGGACGGCCGCCGAAGCCGGGACGGCCCCCGCCGCCGCCGAAGCCGACGCCACCCGGACGGCCGCGACCGCCGCCGCCACCGCCGGGACGACCGGCGAAGCCACCGCCGCCACCGCCGCCGGGACGACCCGCGACGCCGGGACGACCGCCGCCGCCACCGCCGGGACGACCGCCGCCGCGGGGACCACGGCGACCGCCGGGGCCGACGCGGGGACGCGGACCCGCGGCGGGGCGCTGGGGCATCATGCCCGGGTTCGGGCGGTTGCCGCCGGGGCCGCCGCCGGGACGGGGAC
>NZ_JAIUKE010000280.1 GCF_020176795.1 Streptomyces sp. 8L | reverse complement strand
GGTCGATCGGGCCCGACCCACCCCGCCCATCGGGGCCCGGTTCACTCCGGCAGCGCGCGCACCAAAACCAACGAACCTTCGTAGGAGGGCTGTTGGCGCAGCGCGCCGTACTTCTCGTCCCACTCCCCCGACTCGACGGCCGCGCGCAGCGCCTGCGCGTACCGCTCCCGCGTCGGCGGGTCCACGAAGCTCCAGGCCGAGTTGGCCTGCCGGGCGCCCGGGTCGAGGAGCCGCTCGGGGCGGCCGTAGTACGCCTCGTTGAAGCCGTCGACGCAGTCCAGCGGGATCGGCACGGGCAGGACGTCGACCCGGCCCCCGAGCGCGTCGGCGATGGCCGCCATCGAGGGGTAGCGCCGCGCCTCCGTGTCGAGGACGAGCGGCGCGTACGCGTACAGCCAGAAGTCCCGTACGAGGGCGGGGTCCGAGGTCAGTACGAGCACGGGCCCGCGCGCCACGCGCCGCATCTCGCGCAGCCCGGCCCGGCTGTCGCCCCACTGGTGCACGCTGAACGTGGTCATCGCGGCGTCGAACGCGCCGTCCTCGAAGGGGAGATGCTCCGCGACCGCGTCCACGGCCGGGGGCAGGTGCGCCGGCCGCTGGGCGCGCATGACCGCCGACGGCTCGACGGGGGTCACCTCCCGGTCCGTCGTCTCGTACGACCCCGCTCCCGCGCCGACGTTGACCACCGTGTGCGCGTCGCCCAGCGCGGCCGAGATCAACTGCCCGATGCGCGGCTCGGGTTGCCGGTAGGAGGTGTACCGGACCCCGATCGTGCCGTAGTCCGCGTCGCCCGCGCTGCCGTCCGCCAATCTTTTGTTCATGTGCGGAACATATCAGTCGCCGCCCCGTCCCAACAGAGCCACCGGCCCACGAAGAGCTCCGCCGCCCCTCGACGGCCCACCCCTCCATGTGGCCGACCACCGTGGGCTGTTGATCGGCCACTCCGGACCGGTAGCGGGGGCCACGCGGCGCCGCCCGGGGCTCTCCTGCGGGCGGCCGTGCGCACCCGGTCACCGCGCGGGGCGGCCGTACCTGTGGCAGACTCGCGTGCTACGACGACGGTCCGCACGGTTCCCGCACAACCGGCGCACCGTCCGCCACAGCCGCACTCGATCATCATCGGAGTGACATCTATGGCCGCGAAACCGGGGATCGACACGGGCCGGCCCCATCCGGCGCGGGTCTACGACTTTCTGCTCGGCGGCAAGGACCACTACGAGGTGGACCGTGAACTGGGCGAGAAGATCCCGGAGTTCATGCGCCTCGCCGCCCACGAGAACCGTGCCTTCATGCGCCGCGCGACGACCTGGACCGCGCAGCGCGGCGTCACGCAGTTCCTGGACATCGGCACCGGTATCCCCACCGAGCCCAACCTCCATCAGGTCGCACAGGGCGTGCACCCGGCCGCCCGGGTGGTGTACGCGGACAACGACCCGGTCATCATGCGGCACGCCGAGGCACTGCTCGTGGGGACGCCCGAGGGCGCGACGCGTTACATCGAGGCGGACATCCGCGAACCCGGGGTGATCCTCGAACAGGCCCGCAAGCACCTCGACTTCGAGCGGCCGATCACCCTCTCCCTCATCGCGATCATGCACTTCGTCGTCGACGCGTACGACCCCTACGGTGTGGTGCGCACCCTCGTGGACGCGCTGCCGCCCGGCAGCCACCTCGCGCTGACGCACGTCTGCCTCGACGGGTTCGCGGAGGCGGGCGAGGAGCTGAACAAGACGTACACCAGCGCCATCGAGGCGCAGAGCCGCTCGTACGCGGACATCCAGCGCTTCTTCGACGGCCTGGACCTGGTGGAGCCCGGCCTGGTCGCGACGCCCAGGTGGCGGAAGGACGCGCCGGTGCCGCCCCGCGGGGAGCGGCACCCCACCTACGCGGGCCTCGCGCTGAAACGCTGAGGGCGCACGCGGGCGAACCGGGGTCGGGGCCCGAGGCGGACGCCGGCTCCTCAGCGGGCCGGCGGGCGTACGTGCCGGTCGCGTCCAGCGCCGTACCCGGCACTCGCCATGGCAAGGCTGAGGGCGATGAGGACCATGAGCGGGAGCGTCCAACTGCCGGTGGTGTCGCGCAGGATGCCGAGGAGGAGGGGGCCGGCCGCCGCCACGAGATAGCCGATGGACTGCGCCATGCCCGCCAGCGCGGCGGCTTCGCCGGGACCGGCGGCGCGCTCGCTCTGGAACGTCAGCGCGAGGACGAGGCACGCGCCGCCGCCCAGCCCGAGCAGGGTGCACGCGAGGACGGAGAGCGCGGGGGCGGACACCAGCACGGCGAAGCCGCCGGCCACCACCGCTGAGGCCCCGGCCGCGGTCCAGCGCTGGTCGTGGCGGCCCCGCGTGAGCAGGGGCAGGAGGCTGCTGGCCGCGAGGGCGATCAGCTGGTAGTAGAAGAGCATCCAGCCGGCCGCGTTGCTGGTCGCACCCCGATGGATCAGGATGCTCGGCAGCCACGCGACAGCGGTGTAGAAGCCCAGTGACTGAAGGCCCATGAAGAGGCTGACCTGCCAGGCCAGCCGCGACCGCCAGGGGACGGGGCTGCGGGTCCCGCCGCCGGAGGCCGGGGGACCGTCGCTCCGCAGCCGGGGCAGCCAGCCGATGAACGCCGCGACGGTGAAGGCGATGCCCCAGGCGAGAGCGGTGTGCCAGGAGCCCGGCACGGTGTGGGCCAGTGGCGCGGAGATGCCGGAGGACACGGCGGCCGTGATGCCCATGACGGTGACGTAGAGAGCACTGACGCTCTGAATGCGGTGCGCGGGCACGCTCCGCCGGATCAGGGCCGGCAGCAGCACATTGCCGAACGCGATGGCGGCGGAGAGGATCACCGTTCCGGCGAAGAGGCAGATCACCGAGGGAAGGGACCTGACGACCGTTCCCGCGGTCAGTACGGCGAGCGCCGACACCAGCAAGCGTGTGGTGCCGAACCGGTGCGAGGCCCGGGCCACCAGGGGCGACGTCGCGGCGAACGTCAGCAGCGGGAGCGTGCTCAGCAGCCCGCCCCAGCTCGACGTCAGGCCGCTGTCGTGTTCGATCTCGGGCAGCAGCGTACCGACGCCGGTGAGGCCCGTGCGCAGGTTCGCCGCCACGAGGCAGATCGCGAAGAGGAGACCGATGGTCACGGCGGGCCGGCCGGCTTCGGCGCCGGAAGGCGCGGCGGCCGAGCGTGCGGTGGCCGAGCGCGCGGCGGATATGGGGGACGGCCGGGACTTCACCGCTCCCCCTCGGCCGACGGTGCCGCTGCCGGTGTCGCCGGTGCCGTCGCCGGCGTCGCCGCCTCGTGCTCGCGGGTGAGCCGGACGATCGAAGCCGCCGCCTCGCGGGCCCCGTCCTGGTCGCGGGCCTCGATCGCGTCGACGAGCCGACGGTGCAGCCCCGCGTGCTCCTCGGCCACGGCGGTGTCCCAGGGCAGACCGCCCAGGACGGAGGTGAGCGCCGTACCGAGGTAGTCGTACACCTCGATCAGCATGTCGTTCCCGCTCGCCCGGACGACGGCGCGGTGGAACAGGGCGTCGACACTCCTCGCCGCGGACTCGTCCGCGCCGGCGCAGGCCGCGTCGGCGTCGGCCAGCAGTTCCCTCAGCCGGCCCAGCTCCTCCTCGCTGCGGCGCACGGCGGCGGCCCCCGAGGCATACTCCTCCAGGACGCTGCGCAGTTCGAGGATGTCGGGCCGCTGGGCGGCACTCGCCCGCCGCACCATGACCGACTGGAGTTCGCTCGACGAGCGGACGTAGGTGCCGTCCCCGACCCGGGCTTCGAGGAGGCCCAGGTGCACGAGCGCGCCGAGCGCCTCCCGCAGTGTGCTGCGGCCGACTCCGAGCTCTTCGATGAGGGTCTGCTCCGGCGGGATGCGCGTACCCACCGGCCAGCCCCCCGTCTCGATGTGCGAGCGGAGGCTGTCCACGAGCTGCGCGGACAGGCTTGCCGACCTGCGCGGCGTGCTGATGCGTTTCATGGAGCGAGCGTAGCGCAAACATCAGACATTTGGACATCATATGTTTGGTGAGGGCAGGGAGGCGGGCCGCGCGGGGCGGCCGGCCATGCGGAGGGCATGTGGGGGGCCGGCCATGCGGGACGGTACGTACGAGTGGGAGGCACGCCTCGCGCACCGCGGGCCGGTGCGCTGACGGGCGGGCTCGGCCGGTGTGCGGCCCGGTGGGCTCGGCCGGGGGCGGCCGCCCGGCACCCTCGCACACGGGCCTGCCCCGGGCGGCGGGTTCCGCGCCGTCGCCGAGGGGCGGCGCGGTGGCCGACATCGCCAGGGCGCTCCGGCTGCCCCGGGGCACGGTGCGCAACCACCCGTCCCCGGCGATCAGCGAGACGCGGGCCCACATCTCGCTGATCCCCGAGGTGCCTCGACTCGGAGAGGCCAACGGCCGCCCGTGCCCCTGTCACCGCCCGGCGGACCGGGACCGGGAGCCGAGTTGACGCATCCCGGAAGCCCGCCCCCGAGCGATCACGACACCGCGGGGATCACGACACCGTCAGGAGCGGTAGGCACGCTTGGAGCGGCGGCTCATCCTCGTGTTCTGGAAGGCCACGCATTCCCAGCGCCCCTCCCGCCGGTGCAGCGTGAAGGTCTGGAACTTGTCGAAGCCGATCCGCTCGCCCTTGCCGATACCGCCGACCGTGGTCACCACCGCCGTGGACTCGTCCGGCAACCGCACGTCGATCGGCTTGACCACCATGCGCGTGCCCTTCTGCCACCGGGTGAACACCTCATGGTGCGTCTGCCGGATGGCGGCCCGCCCGAGCATGGCGTCCCCCATGAAGATCACGTATGAAGCGTCCTCCGCGAACTGCGCCGCGTAGCCGCTCGCGTCCCCCGCGTCCCAGGCATCCCTGATCCGCTCCAGGAATTCCTCGACCGTGTCCTGGTCCTCGACCACCATCGCCGCCTCCTTCGGTCTGCCGCCCCGGGCAGCGCCTCAATCCGTTCTCACTGAAATTATTTCACCCGAAACGATATGCGCAAGACCTGGCCCAACCGTCATCGCATCAGTGCTTCACGGCACCGCGTCAGCGCGTCGCACAACCGGCTCGGAAGGCCGGTCACCACACCCTGGCAGGCCGGCCTTCGGGCTCGACGGCGACATTGGCGTAGACGATCCCGAGCAGCCGACGCAGCTCGGAGCGGTCCTCGGCCGTCAGACCCGCGGTCAGCCGCCGCTCCGAGACATCCGCGAGCCGGATCAGTTCGTCGAGTTCCGCCCGGCCCTCCTCCCGCAGCCTGACCAGCTTCACCCGGGCGTCAATCGGCGACTCACGCCGCTCCACCAGGCCCCGCTCGATCAGCCGCGCGAGCAGCCCCACCAGACGGCTGGCGGGGATGCCCAGTGAAGAGGCGAGTTGCTGCTGCGTGTGCTCCTCGCCGTCCCGCAGACCGCGCAGCACGGCGAAGTGCCGCGGAAGCAGATCTTCCGCGGCCAGCGCGGACTCGAAGGCGAGAGCCGCCGCATGGCCCGCCGAGGCGATCACGAAGCCGAGCGGCTCGTCGGCCCCGGCGCCTCGCGTGGCAGGTCCTTTCCTCACCCCGGCAACGTAACAGCTGACCGTTCCCACTGAAACGGTCGGCCCACGGTCCAGCCCCACCCGGGCAGCCCCTGCACTCGTACGGGATGCCGACTCGTACGGTATGCCGACAGGGCCGCCGTCGTGGACAGCGCTCACGGGCAGCGCTCGCGGACAACCGTCGGGCCCGGTGCCGGTTTCGCCGGGTCAGAACAGCTTTCCCGGATTCAACAGGCCCAGCGGGTCGAACGCCTGCTTGATCTGGCGCTGCAACTCCAGCTCCACCGGGCCGAGTTCGCGGGCCAGCCACTCCTTCTTCAGAACGCCCACGCCGTGTTCGCCCGTGATGGTGCCGCCGAGGCGCAGGCCCAACGCCATGATCTCGTCGAACGCCTCCTTCGCGCGCCGGACGTCGTCCGGCTTCGTCGGGTCGAAACAGACGATCGGGTGGGTGTTGCCGTCGCCCGCGTGCGCGCACACGCCGATCTTGGTGTCGTACTTCTCCGCGATCGCCTCGACGCCCTCGAACATGTCGCTGAGCCGGGCGCGCGGCACGCACACGTCGTCGATCATCGTCGTACCGAGCGCGGCCTCAAGGGCGGGCAGCGACAGGCGCCGTGCCTGCATCAGCATCTCGGACTCGGCCGCGTCGTCGGCCGGTACGACCTCGGTGGCGCCGGCCTCGGTGCACAGCTCCCCCACGGCGGCGAGGTCGGCGGCGGGGTCGGGGGTGTCGAAGGCCACCAGCAGCAGCGCCTCGGTGGTCTCCGGCAGGCCCATGTTCGCCATCGCGTTGACGGCGCGGACCGTCGTACCGTCCATCAGCTCCATCAGGGACGGCACATGGCCGCGCTCCATGATCCGGCGTACGGCGTCCCCTGCGGCGGACGCGGAGGTGAACTCGGCGGCGAGTACGAGCTGCCGGGGCGGCTGCGGCTTCAGCGCGAGGACGGCCTTCACGACGATCCCGAGGCTGCCCTCGGAGCCGACGAACAGCCGCGTCAGGTCGTACCCGGCCACACCCTTCGCGGTCCGCCGCCCGGTGGACATGAGGCGCCCGTCGGCCAGGACGACGTCGAGACCGAGCACGTACTCCGCCGTGACGCCGTACTTCACGCAGCACAGGCCGCCGGCGGCGGTGCCGATGTTTCCGCCGATGGTGCAGGTCTCCCAGCTGGAGGGGTCCGGCGGGTAGTACATGCCCTGCTCAGCGACGGCGCGCGACAGCGTCGCGTTCACGACGCCGGGCTCCACGACGGCGACCCGGTCGACCGGGTCGATCTCCACGATCCGGTCCATCTTCACGAGCGACAGGACGACGCAGCCGTCCGAGGCGTTCGCCGCGCCGGACAGGCCGGTGCGGGCGCCCTGCGGGACGACGGGGACCCGCAGCTCGGTGGCGGTCCTCAGCACGTGCTGGACCTGCTCGACGGTGCGCGGCAGTACGACGGCGGCGGGCGCCCCGGCCTCGCAGAAGCTGGCCATGTCGTGGGCGTACGAGGCCATCACGTCGGGATCGGTGATGAGCGCCTCGGCGGGCAGTCCCGCACGCAGGCGTTCGGTGAGCGCGGTGGCGCCGGAAGTCGGGGCGCCGGATTCGAGCAGATCGTCCATGATCCCAGGTTCGCATCGACCGCCATCGGTGTGAACCCGTATGCGATCCACCGCACAGGGCTAAGTGTGATCTTCATATTGACGCACAGTTGCCTCCATGAAGGAGAAGAATCAGGAGAGAGCACATCAGACCAGACATGTCAGGCGTGCGGCGGTGGCCCTCGGCGTGGGTGGCCTGCTGGTCGCGGGCGTGCTCGTGTTCGTGCCGGGCGAGAAGCACGGGGCGCCGCCGCCCGCCGGTCCTGAGGCCCGTGCGCTCACCGCCGTGACCGCGGGCGCCCCGGCCACCAGCACGGATCTGGCGGCACTGATCCGGGACCGCGCGGCGTGGGTGGGCAAGCACCCGGACGACGCGCGGGCCTGGGCGGTCCTCGGTTCCGCGTACGTGCAGCGGGGAGTGCGGCAGGCGGACCCCGCGGCGTTCCCGAAGGCCGAGCAGGCGCTCGACCGCGCGCTGTCCGGCCCCGCGGGCACCTCGGCGCGGCCTTCCGCGCCCACGTCGGCACGGGCGTCCGTCTCGGCGCAGGCGCCCATGTCGGCGCAGGCGTCCACGTCGGCGCAGGCGCCCATGTCGGCGCAGGCGTCCACGTCTCCGACCACCCCGACCGCACCGACCACACCGACCACTCCCGCCGCACCGGCCGCCGCCGGGGCTCCCGGTGGCGGCGGCGATGCCAAGGCCCCGAGGGGGGATCTCGCCCCGGCGGCCGTGAACCCGCCGTCCGAGGCGCTGATCGGGCTCGCCTCCCTCGCGGACGCCCGCAACGACTACCTGACCGCGCGGAAGTGGGGCGAGCGTGCGCTGAAGCGCGCGCCCACCGCCTGGGCGGCCTACCCCGCGCTCATCGACGCGTACAACGGCCTCGGCGACTACGAGGCGGCGGGCCGCGCCGCGGACCGGCTCGCCAAGGCCCTGCCCAAGACGCCTGCCGCCTCCGCCGCGTACGCGGTCGTCTACCAGGACCGCGGATGGCGCGAGGACGCGGCGGCGAAGGCGTCCGACGCCGTCGAGCACGCGGCCTCCCCCGCGCAGAAGGGCGCGGCGCTGGGCCGGCTGGGGGACCTCGCGTGGGAACGCGGTGAGCCGAAGGAGGCGCTCGGCCAGTACGACGCGGCGCTCCAGGCGGCGCCCGACCAGTTCGCCGCGCAGGCGGGCCGGGGCCGGGCGCTGGCCGCGCTCGGCCGGACCGACGACGCCTACCAGGCGTACGAGAGCGCCCTCGCGAAGCTGCCGCGGCCACAGGACACGCTGGAGTTCGGCGAGCTGTACGACTCGCTCGGCCTGACCGGCGACGCGCAGACGCAGTACGCGAGGCTGCTCGCGCAGACGGCGAAGGGCCGGCGCGGCGGCGTGGACGAGAACCTGGTCCTCGGCCGCTACGAGTCCGACCACGGCGACCCGGACGCGGCGCTCACCAGGCTGACGGCGGAGTGGACCGGCGGGCGGCACAGCATCGAGGTCGCGGACGCGCTCGGCTGGGCGCTGTACCGGTCGGGCGACGCCACCCGCGCCCTCACGTACGCCACGACGGCGACGGAGCAGGGGCGTCGCAGCGCCCTCTACCTGTACCACCGGGGCGAGATCGAGCGGACGCTCGGGATGAAGGCCGAGGCGCGCCGCCATCTGGACGAGGCGCTGCGCACGAACCCGTACTTCTCGCCGCTGCTCGCGCCCCGCGCGCGGGAGGCCCTGGACGCCGTCGGCGGGTCGAGCACCTCGGGGGGCACCGCGACGGCGGGCACGGCCGACCCGGCCGCCGACGGTGACGGGGGTGGTGTGGCCGACGTCCCCCGCGAGCCGGCCCGCAACGCCGGTGCCGCGGGAGCCGCCCGTACCCCGGACGCCGCGGGCGGCGCCTCCGGCCGCTCCGCGACGCGGCCCTGACGAGGGCTCAGGACAGCGGTGGACACGGCGCGGGGCCGTGGGTCAGTTTCCACGGGGCCGCAGGCAGGACGGGGGCGGACGGTGCGAGCCGCGCGTCAGAGATTGCCGCGCTTCTCCTGCTCCCGCTCGATCGCTTCGAAGAGTGCCTTGAAGTTGCCCTTGCCGAAGCCCATCGAACCGTGCCGTTCGATCATTTCGAAGAAGACGGTCGGGCGATCCTGGACCGGCTTGGTGAAGATCTGGAGCAGGTAGCCGTCTTCGTCCCGGTCTACCAGCAATTTCAGCTCACGCAGCGTCTCGACCGGCACCCGCGTCTCGCCCGCCCACTCGCCGAGCGTGTCGTAGTACGAGTCCGGGGTGTCGAGGAACTGCACACCGGCCGCGCGCATCTGCTTCACGGAGGCGACGATGTCGTTCGTGGCGAGCGCGATGTGCTGGACGCCCGCGCCGCCGTAGAACTCCAGGTACTCGTCGATCTGCGACTTCTTCTTCGCCACGGCGGGCTCGTTGATCGGGAACTTCACCTTGAGCGTGCCGTCCGCGACGACCTTCGACATCAGCGCCGAGTACTCGGTCGCGATGTCGTCGCCGACGAACTCCTTCATGTTGGTGAAGCCCATGACCTTGTTGTAGAAGCCGACCCACTCGTTCATGCGGCCGAGTTCGACGTTGCCGACGCAGTGGTCGACGGCCTGGAAGCTCCGCTTCTCCTGCGGCGCCACGATCGGCTCGGCGGCGGCGAAGCCGGGCAGGTACGGGCCCTCGTAGCCGGTGCGCTCCACCAGCGTGTGCCGCGTCGAGCCGTACGTGGCGATCGCGGCGAGCACGACCGTGCCGTGCTCGTCCTTGACCTCGTGCGGCTCGACGAGGCCCCGGGCGCCGTGGGAGGTCGCGTAGGCGTAGGCGGCGCGCGCGTCGGGCACCTCGATGGCCAGGTCCACGACACCGTCGCCGTGCTCGGCCACATGGTCGCCGAGGAACCGTCCCCAGTCCGTGGACGGCTTGATGACCGACGTGAACACGAAGCGGGCCGAGCCGCTCGTGAGCACGTAACTCGCCGTCTCACGGCTGCCGTTCTCCGGGCCCGCGTACGCGACGAGCTTCATGCCGAAGGCGGTGGAGTAGTAGTGCGCGGCCTGCTTGGCGTTGCCGACGGCGAAGACGATCGCGTCCATCCCCTTCACCGGGAACGGATCGGCGGCTCGCGCCGAGTCGGGTACGGAGACGGCGTCGGACGCGGTACCGGATTGCATCGAGGTGTCTGCCATGGACACAGGGTCACCCCGCTCCACAAGGTGCGCAACAGTTCGCGCATTCGCTGGGCAATCCGTACAGCCGAATGCCAGAATCACCGAACGATCTGTACAGGGTGACCACGACGGAGGAACGGGGCGGTCGGCCATGACCATCGACGGACTCGACGGACGGCTGCTGGTGCTGCTGGCCCGCGAGCCCCGCATCGGGGTGCTGGAGGCGTCGAGGCGTCTCGGCGTCGCGCGCGGGACGGCGCAGGCACGGCTCGACCGCCTCCAGTCGAGCGGTGTGATCCGCGGCTTCGGCCCCAACGTCGACCCGGCGGCGCTCGGTTACCCCGTGACGGCGTTCGCCACGCTGGAGATCAAGCAGGGCCAGGGCGCCGACGTACGGGCCCACCTGGACGGCGTCCCCGAGGTGCTGGAGCTGCACACGACGACCGGCAGCGGCGACATGCTGTGCCGGCTGGTGGCGCGGTCGAACGCGGACCTCCAGCGGGTCATCGACCGGGTGGTCGGATTCGAGGGCATCATGCGGGCGTCGACCGCGATCGTGATGGAGAACCCGGTGCCGCTGCGGATCATCCCCCTGGTGGAGCAGGCAGCACGGGACTCGGAGGCGTAGGCCGCGGGCGCGGCGGCCGGTGCGGGTGCTCGCGTCGCCGCTGGATCGGACGGGTCGGGGCCGGTGCACCAGGCCCGGGGCCGCCGGATCAGGTGGGCCGGGGGGCGCTGGATCAGGTCAGCAGCTCGGCACCTTGCCGCCCGACTGAAGCGCCTTGAGCGAGGTGACCGCGCCGCTCAGGGTGGTGGCCGGGACGAGCCGCATGTTCTTCGGGAGGCCGACCTTCGCGTCGGAGCACTCCGCCTTCGGTACGAGGAACACCGTGGCGCCCGAACGGGCCGCGGCCTGGGTCTTCAGGGCCACGCCGCCCACCGCGCCGACCGCGCCGGAACCGTTGATCGTGCCCGTACCCGCGATGACCCGGCCGCCGGTCAGGTCGCCGCCCGAGCCGTCGCCGTCCAGCTTGTCGATGATCCCCAGCGTGAACAGCAGCCCCGCGCTGGGTCCGCCCACATCGGCGAGGTGGAGCTTGATGTCGACGGACTTCGGGTCCTTGTGCAGGAAGGTGAGGGCGGCGGTGACCGCGTCGTTCTGCGACTGCACCATGTCGTTGGTGTTGGTCTTGTCGATCTGCTTGACGGACTGCCCGGCCGGGTACACCGCGTCGCGCGGCAGCACCGCCTCCTTCGGGCGGAACCAGCCCTTCGCGACGTCGGAGAGGCGCACCGTCGCCGACGGGCCCGTCGCCACGATGGTGGTCATCCGCAGCTGCCCGGTGGTCTTCCTGACCGGTGCCCGGGTGATGGTGATGACGGGCTGCCCCTGGTTCGCCCCGAGCACGTTGGCGGTCAGCCCCGGCAGGGCGATCGCGTACGGGAGCGGTGCCAGGGCGACGACCGCGAACAGCGCCACGATCGGCACGGCACACAGCGCGAGGAAGACGGGGCGCGAGAGGCGAGAGAACACAGGGCCAATCTATCGGCCGCCCGGTACCCGCCCGCGGCCCGCCTCCGCACCGGGGCCCGCGCGTGCGCGCGTGCGGGCCTCCGGGCGTGCGTCCACGCGAGCGTCCGCGTCCCCGCGGCGCGTCACCGCAGCGCGTCCGCCACTTCGCGTGCCGCGTCGACCACGCGGGCGCCGACCCGCTCCGGCACCGAGTCGGCGAGCATGACGACGCCCACACTGCCCTCAAGACCGCTCACACCGACCAGCGCGGCGGCGGCCCCGCTCGCACCCGTCTCCAGTTCGCCGTGGGTGAGGGTGGGGCGCGGCTCGGTCAGCGGCGCGCCACGCGCGGCCAGTATGGCCTTGCCCGCGGCGCCCCGGTCGAGTGCGTGGCGGAACCCCGCGCGGTACGCGACGTGGTAGTCGGTCCAGCTCGGTTCGACGACGGCGACCGCGAGGGCGTCGGCACCGTCGACCAGGGTGAGGTGCGCGGTGGCCCCGATGTCCTCGGCCAGCGACCGCAGGGCGGGCAGGGCGGCCTCCCGTACGAGGGGGTGCACCTGGCGGCCGAGGCGCAGCACACCGAGGCCGACCCTGACCCGGCCGCCGAGGTCGCGGCGTACGAGCGTGTGCTGCTCCAGGGTGGTGAGCAGACGGTAGACGACGGTCCTGTTGACCCCGAGCCGTTGGGACAACTCGGTGACGGTCAGGCCGTGGTCGGTGTCGGCTAGCAGTTTCAGGACACGCAGTCCTCTGTCGAGCGTCTGAGAAGTCTCAGCGGTCACGACGCCCTCTCCTTCGAGAGTCTCGGAGCGAGTGTCGGCGGCGGTCTCACACTGGTTCGGCACCGGTCCCGTCGGCGACGCTCGGAGAAGCCCCCACCGGACTAAGGGTCTTGAGAAAACAAGGCACACCGGCTGCGCTGCGCGGCGGCACTGCCACGGCGCGTGTTCATATGCCCGGACAGTAGCGAGCCATACCGCTCAGCGGAAGCCCTGGTCCAGAATCCGGGCAGAGCTGGGGATTTTGGTACGCAATTGACCGCAATCGGAGCTGATTCGGCACTCGTACGGCATACGTCCCCGAGACGAAGGGGCCCCGGGCACTCCGCGACAGAGGCCCTTGGGGCCCGGCGGCGTTGTACTCGGGGCAGGGGGCACGGCGAAGCAAGCACCGGGGACGCGCCGGAACACACCGCGCCGGCCCGTCACACGGGACGCCCCGACGCCCTCGCACACCGGCGCGAGTGCGGGTGCGGACCGCACCGCTGCGGGTACGGCCGCACCGCGCAGGCCTGGGCCGTACACAGTGCGAGTACCGACCGCACGGCGCGGGCGGCCCACCGCCCCCGCCGGCGAGGCGGCCGCCCCCGCCGGGCAGCGGCCGGGGCGCCGACCGCCGGGAGAGGGCCGAGAGCGCGGATCAGCGCATCCGCGTGGCCCACTCCTGGACCTTCTTGATCCGCTGCCGGATCTGGCCCGCCGTCGCCTCCGCGCTCGGCGGGCCGCCGCACACCCGCCGCAGTTCGGTGTGGACGACACCGTGCGGCTTGCCGCTCTGGTGCACATAGGCACCGACCATGGTGTTCAACTGCTTGCGCAAATCCAGCAGTTCGCGGTGGGAGACCACCGGCCGCCGCTCGGCGGGCAGTTCGACGAGGTCGGCCTCCTCGTCCGGCTTCTTGCGGCTGTGCGCGATCTGCCGCGCCTGCCGCCGCTGGAGCAGTATCTGCACCTGGTCGGGCTCCAACAGGCCCGGGATGCCGAGGTAGTCCTGCTCCTCCTCGCTGCCGGGATGCGCCTGCATGCCGAACTCGGCGCCGTCGTACAGGACCCGGTCGAAGACGGCGTCGGACTCCAGTGCCTCGAAGGGCAGCATGTCGTCCTCGCCGTCGGCCTCGTCCTCCTGCTTGTTGGCGTCGTCCATCTCCTTCTCGGACTCCGCGTACGGGTCGTCCTCGCCGCTCTTCTTCGGCTTGTCGAGCACGTGGTCGCGCTCGACCTCCATCTCGTTCGCGAAGCCGAGCAGATCGGGGATGGTGGGCAGGAACACCGACGCGGTCTCGCCGCGCCGCCTTGAGCGTACGAAACGGCCCACGGCCTGCGCGAAGAACAGCGGTGTGGAGATCGTGGTGGCATACACACCCACGGCGAGGCGCGGCACGTCGACACCTTCGGACACCATGCGGACCGCGACCATCCAGCGGTCCTCGCTCGCGCTGAACTGCTCGATGCGCTTGGACGCCGCGGCCTCGTCCGACAGCACGACGGTCGCCTTCGTGCCGGTGATCTCGCGGACCATCTTCGCGTAGGCGCGCGCGGCGTCCTGGTCGGCGGCGATGACCAAGCCGCCCGCGTCGGGGATGCCCTTGCGCACCTCGGTGAGGCGCTGGTCGGCGGCGCGCAGGACGTTCGGCATCCAGTCGCCGCGCGGGTCGAGGGCGGTGCGCCACGCCTGCGAGACCGCGTCCTTCGTCATCGGCTCGCCGAGGCGCGCGGCGATCTCGTCGCCCGCCTTCGTACGCCAGCGCATGTTGCCGCTGTAGCTGAGGAAGATGACGGGGCGGACGACGCCGTCGCCGAGCGCGTTGCCGTACCCGTACGTGTAGTCGGCGGAGGAACGGCGGATGCCGTCGTTGCCCTCCTCGTAGACGACGAACGGGATCGGGTTGGTGTCCGACCGGAACGGCGTGCCCGTCAGCGCGAGCCTGCGGGTGGCCGGCTCGAAGGCCTCAAGGCACGCCTCCCCCCACGACTTAGAGTCGCCGGCGTGGTGGATCTCGTCGAGGATGACGAGCGTCTTGCGCTGCTCGCAGCGGTTGCGGTGCAGCATCGGGCGCACGCCGACGCCCGCGTACGTGACGGCGACGCCGTCGTACTCCTTGCTGAGCGGCCCCGCGCTGTAGTCGGGGTCGAGCTTGATGCCTATCCGCGCTGCGGCGTCCGCCCACTGCGTCTTCAGGTGCTCCGTGGGGGCCACGACCGTGATCTGCTGCACGACATGGTGGTGCAGCAGCCAGGACGCGAGGGTCAGCGCGAACGTGGTCTTGCCTGCGCCCGGGGTCGCCACCGCGAGGAAGTCGCGTGGCTGCTCCTGGAGGTAGCGGTTCAGCGCGCCCTCCTGCCAGGCGCGCAGCTTGCCGGCGGTACCCCAGGGGGCCCGGCCGGGGAAGGCGGGTGAGAGGTGATGCTGGGAGGCGGGAGTGCTCACGGTCTCCGTTCCGAACCTGGCGGCGGCCCCCGCGAGGGGACCGGCCGCTGCCGTACGACAACCGGGCCACCCTACCGGGGGCCCGCCGTGATCCTCGTACGAACCGGACACCGGGCGCCGGGTGCGGGATGTGTCACATCCCGCCCCGGCCCGCCGCCGGGCGCGCCTCACATCCGCGCGGTCTCCGGCGCGGGCCCGGTCCGCGGGCGGGCCGCGGCGGCGCCGGTACGGACCCGGGTCGCGACCCAGACGCCGACCAGGGCGACAGCCGCCATCAGCACGAAAACGCCCGCGAACGCGGCCGGATGGGCCTCGGCCGCGCCGCTGCCCGCGGAGACGGGCGCCCCGCCCGCGTCGATGGAGCCGCCGCCGAGCGCGCCGAACGCGGCGCCGCCCACCGCCAGCATGAGCACGTTCGACAGGCCGTCCGAGATCTGGAGGGCCGACGAGTTCGCGCCGACCTCCCCGGGGGCGGACAGGCCCAGGGTGACGACACTCGTCCCGGAGATCACGGTGCCCATGCCGGCGCAGCCGACCGCCCACGCGACCGCGACGACCCATACCGGCACCGCCTGGAAGAGCACCGTGGGGGCGATCGCGATCCCCGACGTCACCAGCACCATGCCGACCGCCATGAGCGTCTCGCGGTGCGCCTGGAGGCGGGGCCGCGACTGCACGTACGAGCCCAGGGACCAGGTCGCCCCGCCGGCGGCGATCGACAGGCCGGCCATCGTCGGCGACAGGCCGCGCTGCGTCACCAGCATCAGCGGTACGAAACTCTCCGCCGCGATGAACGACCCGGCCGACACCCCGCGCAGCGCCACCACCGCGGGCAGCCCGCGCACCGCGCGCCATGTGCCCGCGGGAAGCAGCTCCCGCACCGGGGCGACCAGCAGCGCGGCCCCGGCCAGGGCCGGCGCCAGCGAGACCCAGCGCAGGTCCTCCCCCGCGTACTGGAGCAGCCCGGCGCCCGCGGACAGCGCGAGCGCCAGCAGGATCGGCCGCCGGTCGAACCGCGGCGCGGGCGCCCCCGGATCGGCGCGCCCCCCGGCCATGCGCCGGATCGCGGGCAGCGCAAGCGCGAGCGGCGGTGCGATCAGGACCGGAATGCCGAGGAACACCCAGCGCCAGCCCAGCTGTTCCGTGACCGTGCCGGCCGCGAGCGGGCCCACGACGGACGGCACCACCCAGGCCGCCGCGAACGCCGCCAGGATCGAGGGCCGCAGCCGCGGCGGATACACGCGGCCGACCACGACGTACAGCGCGACGATCACCAGCCCGCCCCCGAGCCCCTGCACGGCGCGCCCGAGGATGAACACCCACATGCCCGACGCCGTGCCCGCCACCACGAGCCCGGCCGCGAACAGTCCGATCCCGGTGGCCAGCGGCGCGAGCGGCCCGTCGCGGTCCGACCACTGCCCGGCGAAGACCATCGCGAACAGGCTGGTGGTGAAGTACGCGGAGAAGGCGAACGCGTAGAGCGGGATTCCGTTCAGCTCCCGCGCCGCGACCGGCATCGCCGTCCCGACGGCGGTCGCCTCGAAGGCGATGAGCAGCACGACGGACACGATCCCGATACTCAGCGCGCGATACGGCGCCCGCAGCACCCCACCACGACCGCCATCCC
>NZ_JAIUKE010000279.1 GCF_020176795.1 Streptomyces sp. 8L | reverse complement strand
CCCCCCCCCCCCCCCCCCCCCCCCCCCCCCCCCCCCCCCCCCCCCCCCCCCCCCCCCCCCCCCCCCCCCCCCCCCCCGCCGCGACCCCCGCGGGGGCCTTGCCGTGCAGGGTCTGCGCGTCCAGCGAGCCCTCGCCCGTCACGACGAGCGTCGCGCGCTCCAGTGCCGCCGCGAAGCCCAGGACGTCGAGCATCACCTCGATGCCCGCCCGGAAACCGGCACCGAGGCCGACCAGCGCCCCGTAGCCGATGCCGCCCGCCGCCCCGGCGCCCGGCGCCTGGGCGAGGCCGGCCGCGCGGGAGCCCGGCACGGCTTCGAGCACCGCCGCGAAGGTGGTGAGCGCCGCGTCGAGCGCGGCGACGTCGTCGGGGCCCGCGCCCTTCTGGGGGCCGTACACCGCCGCGGCGCCCTTCGGCCCCGTCAGCGGGTTGTCGACGTCGCTCGCGAGCACGATCTCCGTGTCCGCCAGGCGCGCGTCGAGCCCGGACAGGTCCGCGGAGGCGAGGCGGGCGAGCCCGCCGCCGCCCGCGGGGACCTGCTCGCCCGCCGCGTCGAGGAACCGCGCCCCGAGCGCGGTGAGCATGCCCGCGCCGCCGTCGGTGGTCGCGCTCCCGCCGACTCCGAGGACGACCGTGCGCGCGCCCGCGTCGAGCGCGGCACGCAGCAGCTCCCCCGTGCCGTACGTCGTGGCCGTCAGCGGCGCGAAGACGCCGGGCGGCAGGTGCTGGAGGCCCGACGCCTCGGCCATCTCCACCACGGCGGTGCCCTCGCGCAGGGCGTAGGCCGCCGTCAGCCGCTCGCCGCGCGGCCCGGTGACCCGTGCCTCGTGGCGCTCGAACCCGGCGGCGAGGGCCGCGGCGACCGTACCGTCGCCGCCGTCGGCGACGGGCAGGGCCTCGACCCGTACCCCCGGCCGGACGCGGTGGATACCGGCCTCGACCCGCTCCGCGACCTCGACCGCCGTCAGCGATCCCTTGAACTTGTCCGCCGCGACCAGCACGCTCTCCCGCGTGCCGCCGCCGTCACGGGCCCCACTCACTGCTCCGTCCGTCACGTGTCATTCCTTTGCCTTCGAACAGACAGTCGCGCCGCCCACGACCCTATCCGGCGCTCGTCCGCGCTGCCCAGGCCCTTCGGGCGCAGCCGCCGCACTACGCTGCACGGGTGACAGTTAGCGACGACTACGCCACGTACATCGCGGGCCTGCCCCGCATCCTGGCCGGGGCCGCCATGTTGTTCCGCGACGCCGGGGGGAGGGTCCTCGCCGTCGAGCCGAACTACCGCGAGGGGTGGGCGCTGCCCGGCGGGACCGTCGAGTCCGACGAGGGCGAGAGCCCCCGGGACGGCGCCCGCAGGGAGACGCTGGAGGAGATCGGCCTGGACGTCGCGCCGGGCCGACTGCTCGCCGTCGACTGGGTGCCGGGCCCCGGCCGCCCGCCGATCGCCGCGTACCTCTACGACGGTGGGGTGCTCGACGCCGGGCAGCTGGCGTCGATCGTGCTCCAGGAGGAGGAGCTCGTGTCCTGGCGGCTCGTGGAGCGCTCCGAGATCGCCGCGTACTTCCCCGGGTCGCTGGGCGGCCGGGTGGCGGGCGCGCCCGACGTGCTGGAGTCGGGCGCGGGCACGGTGGAGCTGGAGAGCGGCAGGCCGGTCGGCTGACAGTCGGGCAGGCCGGTCGGCGGCACCCGGCGGCAGGGCGGTCGGCGGCACCCGGCGGCCGTCCCTCCCGGTCCGCCGTCCCGGTGCGGGGCGGCACCCGAGCCCGAGCGGGAAGGACCGGCGACCGGCCCGGCCTGGTTCCGTACGCTCGAAGGCATGACACTCGTCGCGATCCTGACCGGCGCGGGCATCTCCACGGACTCCGGCATTCCGGACTATCGCGGGCCGAACGGGGTATGGCGCCGCAACCCGGGCGCCGAGAAGTACGTGACGTACGACGCGTACATGAACGATCCGGAGATCCGCCGCCGCGCCTGGCGCCGGCGCGGTGACTCGCCGGCGCTGCGCGCGGAGCCGAACGCGGGCCATCGCGCGGTCACCGACCTGGAACGGTCGGGCACCCCGGTGCGGGTGATCACACAGAACGTGGACGGGCTGCACCAGAGGGCGGGCCTGCCCGCGCGGAAGGTCCTGGAACTCCACGGCACGGCGCGCGAGATCATGTGCGCGGCGTGCCGCCGGAGGTCCGGAGTGGACCGGGCTCTCGCGCGGGTCGCGGCCGGGGACGACGACCCGCGGTGCGAGGAGTGCGGCGGCATCCTCAAGTCGGCGACGGTCATGTTCGGTGAGCGCCTCGACCCCGCGGTGCTGGGGCAGGCGATGGCGATCGCGAAGGGCTGCGAGGTCTTCATCGCCGTGGGCAGCACGCTCACGGTCCAGCCGGCCGCGTCCCTGGCGGGCATCGCGGCGGACCACGGCGCACGGCTGATCGTGGTGAACGCGGACCCGACACCCTACGACGACCGGGCGGAGCGGGTGATCAGGGAACCGATCGGCACCTCGCTGCCGCCGCTGCTGCGGACGTTCCACGCCCGATGAGCCCGCCCGGCGGACGGCGTAGGACGGCCTGGTCGGCCGCCGGGCCCCCGGCTCGCACGGCGTGCGCTCCCGGTCCGCGCCGGAGCTCTCAGAACAGCGCGTCCGCCGGCGCGTCCGCGTGGCCGGACTCAAGGGCCAGCAGGCGCTGCTTGTTCGCGAGTCCGCCGCCGTAGCCGGTCAGGCTGCCGGTGGAGCCCACCACGCGGTGGCAGGGCACGACGATACTCACCGGATTCCTGCCGTTCGCCAGGCCCACCGCCCGGGAGGCGCCCGGCTGCCCGAGGGCCGCGGCGAGTTGGCCGTACGAACGCGTCTGCCCGTAGGGGATGCGGGTGAGTTCGCTCCAGACGCGGCGCTGGAAGTCGGTGCCCGCCAGGTGCACCGGGAGGTCGAAGTCCCGCAACTCGCCGCGGAAGTAGGCCTCCAGCTGCTCGACGACCGCGGCGAAGGGCCGGTCCGAGCGGGCGCCGAAGGTCTCGGCGGGCGGCATGTGGCGGTGGCTGACCATGTAGACGCCGCTCAGGGCGCCGTCCGTCGCCACCAGGGTCAGGGGCCCGAGCGGGCTGTCCATCAGGGTGTGCCGGTGTTCCATGTCCTCAACTCTCCTGAACTGCAACTGGGCTGCGATGCGTGGTGATCGTCGGGGCGGCGCGGGGCGAGGTGCTCGGGCGGTGCGCTACGCCGGGAGGCGGTTGATCGGGTGGTCGCCCGTGGCCCACAGATACTGCGTCGCGTACGCCCGCCACGGGCGCCAGGCCGACGCCCGCGCCGTCAGGGCGGCCGGAGTCGCGGGCAGGCCCAGATGGGCCGCGGCCTTGCGGACCCCGAGGTCCGTGGGGAGGAACGCGTCGGGGTCGCCCAGCGCCCGCATCGCGATCGACTCCACGCTCCAGGGGCCGAGCCCGGGCAGGGCCGACAGCCGGGCCCTGGCCTCGTCCCAGTCGCTGTCGGGGCCGAGGCGCAGGTCTCCCGAGGACAGGGCACGCACCAGGCCGGTGAGCGTCCTGCGCCGGGAGCGCGGGAAGGCCAGGGTCTCGGGGTCCAGCCCGGCGAGAGCCTCCGGGGTGGGGAAGAGGTGCGTGAGACCGCCGTCGGGGTCGTCCACCGGAAGGCCGTGGGCGGTCACGAGGCGCGACGCGTGGGTGCGGGCCGCCGCCGTGGACACCTGCTGGCCGAGCACCGCGCGTACGGCGAACTCCGCCGCGTCCACGGTGCGCGGGACGCGGCGGCCCGGCGCCTTCTCGACCAGCGGGGCGAGTTCCGGGTCGGCGGCGAGTTCCCCGTCCACCGCGACCGGGTCGGCGTCCAGGTCGAGCAGCCTGCGGCAGGCGCTGATGGCCACGGTCAGATCGCGCGGGTCGGTGAGAGAGAGCCGGCACGCCACATGGCCGGGGCGGGGAGCGAGGGACACGGTGCCGTGCCCGTACGGCAGGGTGAGGGTGCGCCGGTATGCGCCGTCCCGCCACTCCTCCACGCCGGGCACACCGGTGGCCACCAGATGCCCGAACAGGTTGTCCGGGGTGAGCGGCGAGCGGAACGGCAGCCGCAGCGCTATCACGCCGGGCACCGGGGTCCGCCCGCCGCGCCCGCCCCGCGCGCCCGACCGCGCGGCGCGCTCGCGCAGCTCGGTCGGCGACAGCGCGAAGACCTGCTGGACCGTGTCGTTGAACGACCGTACGGAGGCGAAGCCCGAGGCGAACGCGGTCTCCGCCATCGGCAGTCCCGTCGTCTCGATCAGCAGCCGCGCGGTCTGCGCCCGCTGGGCGCGCGCCAGCGCGAGCGGACCGGCGCCCAGCTCGGCGCGCAGCTGGCGCTCGATCTGCCGCGCCGAGTAGCCGAGGCGGCCGGCCAGGCCCGCCACGCCCTCCCGGTCCACCACCCCGTCCTGGATGAGCCGCATGGCGCGGGCGACGCTGTCCGCCCTCGCGTTCCAGGCGGGGGAACCGGGGCTGGCGTGGGGGGGGGACCGCTTGCAGGCCCGGAACCCGGCCTGCTGGCAGGCCGCCGCGCTCGGGTGGAAGACCATGTTCTCCGGTTTCGGCGGCACGACGGGGCAGCTCGGCCGGCAGTAGATGCCGGTGGTCAGCACGGCGGTGAAGAACCAGCCGTCGAACCGCTCGTCCTTGGACTGTACGGCCCGGACGCAGCGTTCCCTGTCGGTGTGCATGGTCCCAGCATCGGTGACGGACGGCCCGGAAGCTCGCAGAAAAACGACATCAAGGTCGGGCCGGCCGGCCGGGCCGGTCAGGCGCCGCTCCGCACCGGCACGGGCCACACCGCAAGGACGGCGTCCGCCGCCGCGTGCAGTTCCGGGGCGCTCATCCCGTCGCACGCCTGGGTGGAGAGCCCCAGCAGGAAGGAGTGGATGACGGACGCGACGGCGTCCACGTCGGTCTCCTCGGCGAGTTCTCCCGCCGCGACCCCGCGGACGATGCAGGCCCTGATGCGGCCCCGGCCCACGGCACGCCACGCCTTCATCGTGCCGTGTGCGGCGGCCCGGTCCTTCTCCTGGCCTCCGACCGTGCCCGCCAGGGAGACGAGGCAGCCGAGGGGGTGGGAGGGGTCGGTCTGCATGTCGATGGAGCGGTGCAGCATCTGGTGGACCGCCTCGCGCGGGCTGAGGGACTCGTCGTCCACCACCGCGGTGACGCTGCCCGGCCCGGCCATGTAGTGCTCCACGGCCCGCTCGAAGAGGCCGTGCTTGGAGCCGAACGACCCGTACAGGCTCGCCGAGGACAGGCCTGTGGCGTCCCTGAGCTGGGCCATGGACGTCGCTTCGTAGCCGTGTTCCCAGAACAGGATCGCCGCGGCTTCCAGCACCTGCTCCATGTCGAAGGCGCGGGGACGGCCGACAGTGGACAAGGCACACCTCCTGCACACCCGAGTTTCGGATCGATCGCTCCACTTTAACACCGCGACAGCCCGCCGACGCGCCCGTGCGCGCGTACCGCGAGGACGTTCGGAATCGCCGGCGCGCACCGCGGGGCCGCCCGGGCCAAACCCTTTCGGATCAAACGATCCACATTTGACAGAGGGGTACCGCTCGATCAATATCGGATCGGTCGATCCGTAATTCAAGGAGCCATCCAGATGACCGCTACGAGCGTCACCACCGCCTCTCCCCGATCAGATACGAGGCTGCCCCTCGCCGCTCTGACCGTGATGGCGAGCACCATCTTCATCGTGATCATGACCGAGACAATGCCGGCCGGACTGCTGCCGCAGATCGCCGACGGGATCGGCGTCTCCGCGGGCGCGGCGGGCCAGCTCGTCAGCGCCTACGCGATCGGCACGGTCCTCGCGGCGATCCCCGCGATCGTGCTGACCCGCGGAGTCCGGCGCAAGCCCCTGCTGGTGGTCGGGCTGCTCGGGTTCCTCATCGCCAACACCGTCACCGCCCTGGCGCCCGACCTCGCTCTCGCCCTCGTCGTCCGGTTCGTCGCGGGCGCGTTCTCCGGTCTGCTGTGGGGCATGCTCGCCGGATACGCCCTGCGCATCACCGCGCCGGAACGCGCCGGGCGGGCCCTGGCCATCGCCATGAGCGGGACCCCGGTCGCGCTCGCGGCCGGTACACCGCTGGGCACCTGGCTCGGTGCGACGGTCGGGTGGCGGTGGACGTTCGCCGCGATGTCCCTGCTCGTCGCCCTCGTCCTCGTCGCCGCACTGTTCCTCGTCCCCGACGCTCCGGGCCAGGAGGCGCGGACACGGCTGCCGTTCGCCAAGGTCCTGCGGCTTCCGGGGGTCGCGACCATCCTCGCCGTCGTGTTCGTCTGGATGCTCGCGCACAATCTCATGTACGCGTACATCGCCCCCTACGTGCAGCAGGCGCACCTCGATCTGAAGCCCGATGTCGCTCTGGTCGTCTTCGGTGTCGCCGCGATCGGCGGCATCTGGATCACGGGGACCCTGGTCGACCGCATGATGCGACGGCTCGTCCTGGCGAGCATCAGTCTCTTCATCGTGGCCGGAGCGGTTCTGCTCGCGACCCAGGGCTCCACACCGCTCGCGATCGTCGCCATCATCCTGTGGGGCGTCGCCTTCGGCGGCTCGGCGACACAGTTGCAGACCGCCACAGGCGCCGCCGCGGGCGCGAACGCCGACGCGGCCATCGCCCTGGTCACCACATCCTTCAACCTGGCGATCTTCGCGGCGGGGGCGGTCGGCGGAATCCTGGTCGACGGGGTCGGGGCCAGGTCCCTCCCGGTGGCAATGATCGTCCTCGCGGCCGTCTCCCTGATCGCGGTCGGCTTCGGCCGGCGCGCCGCGTTCAGGCCCGCCCACTGACGGGCCCGCACCGGCGGCGCTCACTCACTGACGGGCCCGCTTCCGGCGGCGCGCGGGCCCCCCCCCCGGGCCGCCCCCCCCCCCCCCCGGGGGGGGGGGGGGGGGGGGGGGGGGGGCGGGGGGGGGGGGGGGGGGGGGGGGGCCCCCCCCCCCCCCCGGCCCGGGGCCCGGGGGGGGGGGCCCCCCCCCGGGGGGGGGCCGGCCCCGCCGGCGGGGCGCGGCCGTTCGTGCGGCGGCCGGCGCCCGGCTGTCGGCCGAACCCCTTCGGCCCTCCTGGCGCGGGCGGGGCTCGGGGTAGCATCCAGTGGTGACGAGTCAGCACGCAACTCTGCTCCCGCCGCGACGGATTGACCGGCACCCGGGCCCGGCCGTGGCCGCAGCGCCGGCCGCGCCCTGTGCGGCCCGACCCCTGGACGACGCGTGACGGCCCCCGGGGGCGGTCCGCAGCTGCTCGCGATCAGCGACCTGCACGTCGGTCACTCCGACAACCGGGGCATCATCGAGTCCCTGCGCCCCGGCGGGGACGAGGACTGGCTGATCGTCGCGGGAGACGTCGGGGAGATCAGCACGGACATCGAGTGGGCGCTGGGACTGCTCGCCGGACGCTTCGCCAAGGTCGTATGGGCGCCGGGCAACCACGAGTTGTGGACCCACCCGTCGGACCCGCTCACGCTGCGTGGGCGGTTCCGCTACGACCACCTGGTGTCGATGTGCCGGGAACTCGGCGTCGTCACGCCCGAGGACCCGTATCCGGTGTGGCGGGGCGAGGGCGGTCCCGTGACGATCGCACCGCTGTTCCTGCTGTACGACTACTCGTTCCGGGCGCCCGGCACCTCCACCAAGGAGGAGTCCCTGCGCGTGGCGCACGAGGCGGGCGTCGTCTGCACGGACGAGTACATGCTGCACCCCGATCCGTACGAGACCCGCGACGCGTGGTGCGCGGCGCGGGTTGCGGAGACCGCGAAGCGGCTGTCCGCGTGCGATCCGGAGCTGCCGACAGTGCTCGTCAGCCACTGGCCGCTGGTGCGCGAGCCGACGGACGTCATGTACTACCCGGAGTTCGCGCAGTGGTGCGGGACGACGCTCACCGCGGACTGGCACCTCACGTACCGCGCGCTCGCTGCGGTCTACGGCCATCTGCACATCCCGCGCAGGACGGCGTACGACGGCGTGCCGTTCATCGAGGTCTCCGTGGGCTACCCGCGCGAGTGGCGGGGGCGTACCGGGCCGCGCCCGGGGCTGCGCGAGATCCTTCCCGCCCTGGCACGGGAGGCGCGGTGATCGCGGGGCTGCTCCCGGCGGCCGTGACGGCGTACGACACGTTCACCGACGCGTCGGGCGACGTCCTGTTCCCCGAGGAGCGTGCCGTGGTGGCGCGGGCCGTCGACAAGCGGCGCCGCGAGTTCACGACCGTACGGGACCTCGCGAGGACGGCGATGGCGGAACTGGGCGTGTCCCCGGTGCCCCTGCTGCCGGACCGGCGCGGCGCTCCGCAGTGGCCCGACGGCCTCGTCGGGAGCATGACCCACTGCGACGGCTATCGCGCGGCGGCGCTGGCGCGGGCCGCCGACGTGCACGCGATCGGTATCGACGCCGAACCGAATGAGCCGCTGCCGGACGGCGTGCTGGAGGCGGTGACCCTGCCGGCCGAGCGGACGCGGATCACCGCGCTCGCCGCCGCGTACCCGCATGTGGCGTGGGACCGGCTCGTGTTCAGCCTGAAGGAGACCATCTTCAAGGCGTGGTACCCGCGGACCCGCTACGAACTCGACTTCGCGGAAGCCGACGTGACACCCGTCCCCGAGGCGGACTCGTCGGGCACGTTCGGCTTCGCGCTGACCGTGGCGCCTGACGGCCCCGACACCCGGTGGCTGACGGCGACCCGCGGGCGCTGGACAACCGGGGACGGCATCCTCGTCACGGCGCTCGCCGTACCGAGGACGGCGCTGCCGGCCCAGCGCCGCGGCTGATCGCCCACCGGCCGCGCGGGCCGGCGGACCGGGCCGTGCCCCGCGCGCCGGGCCCGCTGCCGCTGTCAGCTGTCGAAGTGCAGGGTGCCGTCCTCGTCCATGGTCGGATGCAGCTTCATCGGCCCGTACTCGTCATGGTCGGAGCGGCGCGGCGGCTCCGGCCCCTCCGGGCCCGTACGCACCAGTCGCTCGATCCGGCAGATCCGGTACAGGACGTCGCCGACCCGCGCCTCGTTGGCGCGACGGGCCGCCCGGAACCCCTCCGCGGCCCGTGCGTAGGCGGCTCTCTCGCGCTCGTCGAACTCGTACATCAGCGGCCACGTCTCGGTCATCGCCCCGTACAGCAGGCGGCGGGCGTCGTGGGGAGTGGGCATGAGGGAACTGCGGGGCGTCCACCGCGTGCCCTTGCGTTCGGCCACGCCGAACCCGGTGGGCAGCAGCACCACCTCGGGATGGGTCCGCACCGAACGGGCCGAGTCCGCACGCACCTCGGCGGGAAACCTCGCCCCGCTGTACGCGAATTCCCGCAGCGCCAGCTTCATCGCGGCGGCCATCGGGCTCAGTTCCTCCTGCCCGGCGTCCAGACAGGCGCCCGGATCGAGCGAGGGCACGTCACGGCGCCTGTCCCAGGACGGCCTTGGCGGGTCCATGTCGGTCGGGCGCGGCGGTTCGAGGCCGTCCTCGCCACTGCGTGCCATCTCGTCGCCGCGCACCACCCGGTAGCGCGTGCCGAGGACTTCGACCTCGTTGGGCGTCTCGCGCTCCAGCACCGCGACCGCGGCGAGCAGTTCGCGGCGTACGGCGCGGTCGTCGGTGTCGTCCTTCGCGCGAAACCACAGCAGGGAGTTGAGGCTGTCCCGCGCCTCCTGAGGGGTGCCGCAGATGACCGGCTTCACCACCCGCCAGGCTCCGCCGGGCTCCGTGTCCCGGGCGGCGAGCCCGAACACCGGCCCGCGCAGGGCGAGATGCGGATAGCTGACGGAGGCCCTGACGGCATCCGTCTCGACCACCCAGGCGGTGGGGTCGTCCCGGCGCACAAGACCAGCGTGAAGCTGCTCCAGCTGGCGCATCCAGTCTCCGGCCATGTGCACATTGTCCACGTGCGGACACGGAGCGTGGACCGAACGACGGAAGATCCCCGCGATCTCCCTATCGCGCCCACTCCGCGCCCGCCCCGCGTCCGTACACCTGACCGTGTGTCCGGCCCTGTGTACGGCGGCGGGGCGGAGCCCGGTCAGGAACCTGCCTGCTGGTAGAGGCTCAGGGCCTCGTTGCCGAGGTACGGGTGGTACTCGTTGCTGCCCGCGCTGACGCTGATGTTTCCGACGAGGTAGCCGCCGCCGGTGGAGCTGTCGAAGTTGGAGAGGAAGCCGCCGCCGCTGGACCCGCCGGTCTGCACGCAGTCGATGCCCCACATCGTGGAGCCGGCCCGGCCCGTGTCCGCGAACTCCGTGCCCTCGCAGTGGTTGAGGCGCTCGCCGCCGCCCTCGGCGGCCGAGCCGCCGTAGCCGAACGAGTGAACGTCCTGTCCCGTGGGCGAGTTGAAGGCGATGCCCTGCGCGCCCACGGTGTCCGCGAGCGTCGCGCCGTTCACCGTGCCCACCTTGGCGAAGGCGAAGTCGTAGTTGGCGTTGCCGCCGGTGGAGACGTACTCGTCACGGTGGAAGAGGGCGGACGCGGTGAACGTGCCGTAGGGGCGGTTCCCGTTGGCGTATCCCGGGATGAACACCCAGTTCTGGTAGACCTCGCCGGTGGCGGCGTCGACCACGCAGTGCCCTGCCGTCAGCACGATCGACTTGTTGTCGCTGTTCGCGACCGTCGCCGAGCAGGCGAACGTGCCGCCCGTCGAGTTCTGGAAGAAGACCTTGCCCTCGGTGGTGCTGATCAGGCCGCCGCCGGTCCACGCGGTCGGATCGGACGCGAGGGCCGCCGAGGCGTCAGGGGCCGTGCGGGACGCCGGACTCACGGCCGGCGCGGGCCGCGGGGGCACCAGGACGCGCGCCCCGGTCCCCGCGGCCTCCGGGGGCGGCGGCGTCGGCACGAAGCTGTCCGCGGGGACGGCACCGCTCGCGGCCCGGCCCGTCCGCGCCGGATCTGCGGTCGTCACGTCCTTGGCGCCGCGCAGCCGTGCGGCGGTCCAGAAGCGGGCGGCCTCGCGCTGGTCGTTCCCGCTCACATGCGTCGCGACGGTGCCCGCGGAGGGGGCGGGGGTCACCGCCAGGGCAGGCGAGGCACCCGCCAGTGCGGCGGCAGCCAGGAGGACCGTGGCGAGACCCGTGGCTCTGAGTCGTGGATTCATCGTTGCTCCTCGTTGTGGGGAGGGAGGGCACGACGGACGGCCGCGCACACCCCGTTCAGACATCGTTGTCAGAAGGGGGCCACGACCTGATCCGCGCTCATGTCAGCGTGGCACGGCGGCAGTTGACTGTCCATGGCGTCCGTCATGCGCACCCATGACGCCACGCCATGCCCACGGGCCCGCCCGTCACGGGAGGGGGCCGTCAGCGCAACGGGGCGCTCGCCACCGGAGGGGTCTCTCAGCCCACCGGGCCCGCCCGGCCATTGGAGGGTCCCGTCAGCCCAGCGGGCCCGCCGGCCATCGGGGGCCCGACATCCCAGCTGTTCGGCGAACGCGGCGTACGCCCGGTCCTCGAAGAGGACGAACCGCACCTCCCCGACAGCCGTCTCCGTCTCCCTCACCGTCTCGACGGCGATCCGTGCGGCGTCCTGGAGAGGCTGTCCGTACGCACCGGCCGAGATCGCCGGGAACGCCACCGTCCGTGCGCCCAACTCATCGGCAACGCGCAGGGATTCGCGATAGCAGGACGCCAGGAGCGAGGGGCCCTCGGCGGAGGCGCCGTACACTGGGCCCACGGTGTGCAGCATTTACCCATCAAGTCACGCGCCCAGGACTACAGCCCGAGCCCCCATGTCGAGAGGGAACATCGCGCACTCCCCTTCGTGCGTCTTCAGCTCCGCTGTGCGGCCGTCGTGGTCAATAGCGCCGAAATGGTATTGGACGTGTCGTCCTAGGCTTCGACGTCGGCCTCGGGGTATTCGGCTGCGGGAGAGGCGGGCTCTCAGCAGAGAACCGTCATCCAACTGAGTTGCGCGGCTCGTTGCATGTGCTGCTCGGTGAGGGCCTGCGCGAACCGTTCGAAGTTGCTCCGGTCGGTCGTGATGCCGTGCATCGCCGCGGTCTCGCGGAAGATCACAGCCTCGGTGATGCCGTCGATCTTCGCCTGGTCCCGCATGGGCTGACCCGTCACCTGCTCGAAGGCTGCGGCGGACAGCTCGCGCCCGACGCCGCGCGACTCGATGAGCGTGTGGTCGATGTCCCACAAGACCAGGTGAGGCATACGTGCCGCTCCTCCCCAAATTTCGATCACAATGAGTGCCCCAATGGTCGCGGACGGCCCCGTACAAGGGAAGTCCGACCTACGCTGACGTAACACGGGAGGGCGGACGGCGGATGGCGGAAACACCGAAGCTGCCTATCGGGGCACGGATCAGGCACGGCCGGAAGAAGCAGCGGCTGGTTGTTCCCTTCCGAGGTTGGATTCCCAGGACCGGACGGGCCCGCCGTGTGGCCGCGTAGCGGTCCCGCCGCGCGTGAGCGCGCGGAGCGGCCCAGATGCGCCCCCAGCGGCGCGACGGCCGGGCCCCAGTCCGCTGCTCCCCACTTGGTGGGCCGTCAGGCCCTGTGGTAGCCGTCAGGCTCCTGCCCCGGCTGTTAGGGGCTGCGCCATCAGGCTGCCGGGGCGGCGCGTGCTCCGTCAGCCGGCCCGGTCTTCGTGCTCGGCGGCGAGGCCGTCAAGGAGCGAGGCCACCGCACTGATGGCCGGGTGCCGATCGCTGCCACTGCGCACGACCCGCACGAACTGCCGGACCGGTCTGACGCTTCCCGCCAACGACGTGCGGATCAGCTGGGGATGGGGTGGCAGGGCCGCAGTGGCTGGGATGAGCGCGATACCGAGGCCGTTCGCGACCAGGCTCGCCACAGCGCTCCACTCGCGGGCTTGGTGGGCGATGGCCGGACTGAAGCCAACACTGTTGCAGGCGGCGAGAATGAGCTGGCGCGCGGAGTCACCGGGAAACCCCACCACCCACGACTCCTCCGCAAGGTCGTGGAAAGCAACCGAAGGGCGTCCGACCAGCGGATGATTGACGCAAGTGAGGAGCTCGAAAGGGTCGTCGAAGAGCGGATGCTGCGCAAACGCGGCATCGCTCAGCGGCGGGTTGTCGGCAGTCGCCTCCACCACGGCGAGATCGGTGTCTCCGGAGAACAACAGGTCGAAACAGTCCGCCGGCTCCGCTTCCCGGACCTCGACGGTCAGCGTTGGCGAGACGTGCTGAAGCTGCGCGGCTACCGGGGCGAGCAGGATCGAGACTGCCGTGGGGAAGCCGGCCAGCCGTAGAGTCCCGCTCAGCGCGGCCGACCGAGTGGTGGCCAACTCTGCCTCGGCCTGCTGCCAGTAGTCCTCCATCCGTTCCGCGTGACGGAGCAGCACCCAGGCGGCCGGGGTCAGCCGTACCCGGCGTCCGTACGGCTCCAGCAAAGGGGCCCCTACGTCGCGGCTGAGCTGGCGCATCTGCTGGGAGGCTGCCGAGGGGGTCAGGTGCAGAGACGCGGCTGCCGCGGTGACCGTGCCGTACCGGGCGATCGCCCGTAGAGCCGTCAGGCGCCGCAGATCAATCATGAAACTTTTTTACACGTTTTTGTGAATAAACCCAACCTGGACCTGCATGCTCGACCGCCGGGACACTCTCAGGAGACCCCTACACCTGCGAGGAGGAGGAACGGCGCCGTGCGCACATGCCCGTACCGCAGCCGGCCCGGGAGGATCTCCCGACACCGAGCCGAGGACGGCCTGACCGTCCGGGCCCACGGCGTTTGTGGCTCACTTCGGGCCAGAGCGGTCACAGCGCGCTCAGGGACCGTCGCCACACGCGGGGGCCCCCGCGTCACCAGCGTCCAGATGCAGCACAGCTCGCCCCCGTCGAGGGTCTGACCATGGCCAAGATCCGTGTCCCTGCCCGGTCGACCGCCACCACGGGCGTGGCAATGGTCTTGGTCAGCGTTCTGGCCATGCAGGGTGGCCAAGCAGTCGCCACGGTCGCCTTCACCGTGGCCTCTCCGTTAGTGATCACCGCACTCCGATTCGGATTCGGTGCTCCGCTGCTGTGGCTGATCCAGCGGCCCCGCCTGCCCAAAGACGGCGGCTCACTGCTGCTCATCGCGGCACTGGGCACGTCCCTGGCCGCAGTCAACATCACCATCTACCTGAGCCTGGCCAAGATCCCCCTCGGCATTGCCGTCCCCTTGCAGTTCCTCGGAGCCCTGACCGTCTCCCTGGCCGGTGCGCGCCGTCCGCTCCACCTGGTCTGGGCGGTACTGGCAGCCGGTGGAGTCTTCTTGATCAACTATCGGTCCGCGGGCTCCCTTTCCAGTGCGGGCATCGTTTTCGCTTTGGCATCGGCGCTTCCTTGGGCCGCCTACATGCTCCTCGGCTCCCACGCCGGCCGTCGCTACCGGGGAGACAACATCCTCGCACCGGCGACTTTGTGGGCTGCGCTGCTGACCATCCCTGTCGCTGCGACCACACAACCGCAGGCCTTCCTCAACCCGTGGGTCCTCGGCGCCGGCTCAGTCGTTGCCCTGCTCAGCAGCGTCGTGGCCAACTCCCTGGAACTCGCCGCACTGCGACGCGTCTCGTCCGCAGCCTTCGCCGTCCTCGTCAGTCTGGAGCCGGTCGCCGCCGCCCTGCTCGGGCTCGTCATCCTCAGCCAGGACCTCACATGGACACAATGGCTGGGAACACTCCTCATCGTCACCGCAGCCATCGGCACAACGACCGACCAGCGGCGCGCAGGCCAGCCACCCCGTCGAACCAGTCACCAACCGAAAAACGGGGACCAGTCACCGCACCAGCACCATCACACGCCGACTCCCAGACCATGCTCTGCCGCAACACCTCACGGTCAGCGAGACTGAGCCTTCCATCGGCCGAAGCGGGCCGTGCCAGTGGCACGGGGGCTGCCAGGGTGGCTTTATCGAGCAACAGTGGGTTCTGGCACAGATCTTGGGGAGCGGTCGCAGAGTGTCACCGGGGCATGAGCCGAGTCGGACCACAGGGCGGTTTGCCGGGACAGTCCAAATTGCAGGGCTGCCTCGCGAACTGTGCTGGCATCGTATGAACCATGGCAGCGATAGACGAGACATCCGAACCTGACAGCCCTGTCCACAACACCTATCCGCCCCTGGTGGAGGCGGCGTGGCTGTATCAGGCGGATCAGGTGTGTCCGGAAGACCTACCGATGACCGCTGCCCAGGCACTCGCGGCGGGAATGGACACGCCAACCCTGTGCGAGCTCGCCGGCCTGCCGCGTCACGCGGACCCCCGGGAAATCCGCGACACGTTCGAGCAGGCTCTCGAAGAATTGGGGATCAATCTGCCCGATCACGACCTGGCCCGACGATTTGCGCTGCGCAGGCTGGCCACGCGCTTCACCGCCGGGAAGGTGGATCTCGCCGAAATGGCGTCGGACGAGTGGTCGGAGATGGAAGTCGAGACCGCTGAGGAGCAAGCATTCCTGGCTCTACTCCCACCATGCGCGTGCTGCATCGAGTACACGCTGGGGCTCGACGAGGCTGCGTGGGAAGCGAAACTGCAGAGAGCTGCCTGTGCCTTGGTCTCGCATCCCACTGTTGGGCCGCGCTTCTGACGGGTGAGGTCCGAAGGCGTTTCTGGCGCAACATCTGGGGTCGAAAACTCCGGAGGGTCACTGAAGCAGGATCATCTTGCGGAGGAGTTCGAATCCGGCTCGGCCGTAGAGCTGCCGCTTGATCTTCTTGATGCGATTGACGTCGCCCTCGATTGACGGCGCCCTCGATGCTGCCGGAGCTCCAGTCAAGCGTGAGCCCGGCGGTCACGGCGTCAAGGTCTCGGAGCAAGTGGAGTGCGAAGCCGGTGAGGCCGGGCAGCCGGCTCGCGTCGACTGCGTCGATCCAGGTGGGGAGTCTGGAGCCGAGGCGGTCGGTGAGTATCTCGCCAAAATCGCGGATGTGTCCGGCCGCCTTGTCCAGTTCGGGGCAGCGGGCCAGCACCTCCTTCAGGCCAGCCCGGCCTTCCTCGGTCAGGGCCGCGGGGTGACGGGTGAGCCAGCCGGTCGCCTGCCGTACTGCCAGGGTCGTGGCGGTGGGGAGTAGGGCGCCTCGCGCAAGGTGGCGATGTGGGCGCGGACCATGGCGTAGGTGACGGGAGCGCGCTCGGCAACCAGCTCGCCGTGCAGTCGGGTGACACTGGTGCATCCCTCGGCGAAAACACCGATCAAGGTAGGGCTTGTAAGGGTCCAGCCTGTCGACCACGACAGCGACGGCCAAGGGGCTTGGCGGGAAGTCACATCCGGTTTTCAGACGGCAATGCTGTACGCGGTCTCACACGACGCCTCACACAGTCGAACGCCAAGGTGACGCTCCGCGACCACTCCCCAAGATCTGTGCCAGAGCCGGCCTTGATCGAGGTCTTGCTGCTGGGCCGGTATCTGCCGCACGAGCACATCGTCGCCGGTTTGGCCGCAGCTTTGCGCGCCGGGGCGATGACCGCCGACGCCGTCGCCCTGGAGACCCGCAAGGCAGCCCAGGCCGAGACCGAGCCCGACCTGGCAGGCCGGCCGCTGCTGGGAGAAACCCTCGAGAACCGGCTCTATCCCATGGCGGCTGTGTCTGCCCACACCTTGACAGGCTAAGAAGTCATCTCATTTGGTTGGGTAGTCTGGGCTCGTGGGGATAGTGGAGCGTCTCGTGCCTGATGAGTTGTGGGA
>NZ_JAIUKE010000278.1 GCF_020176795.1 Streptomyces sp. 8L | reverse complement strand
CCGCCCCCCCGGGGGGCCCCGCCCCGCGCGCCCCCCGCGGGGGGCCGGCCCCCCGCGGGGGGGCCCCCCCCCCCCGGGGGGGGGGGCCCCCCCCCGTCGTTTCCCTCTAGGCTGCCGACGCGGCCGTCGCAGGGCGCTACTGGTGGAGAATCAGAGCTCGGGCGGCTCGCCGGGCTGGAGGTGGAGAACGGCGAGGTACTCCCCGTAGGGCATTTCTTCGTCCACCCATCGGCTGCCGCCTGCAGAGTCGGGAATCCACATGCCGTCGAGAAGGTACTTGTCATCGAAGACAGCGACGCGGTTTTCCTTCACCGCCGCGATCATCAGCAGCTGGATCCCCAGCAGCAGTACCGTGGTGGCTTCCATGGCCGCACAGACCTCGGCGTGTCCGGTGGGAAAGACCTTTCCGTCATCGTCGCTTCCCGGCTCCGGGATGGCGGCGCGGCCCCGGACAGCCATCTCGTGCAGGACAATCGCCTGGCTCACCGCTGCCGCCACCGAAGGGCCAGCGCCCAGCACACCGTCCGAGGCATGCGTCCGCAAATGATCGGCGACCGCATGCGCGTGCACCGGCCACGCGTCGGCGTCGTGTTGCAACTGCTGCTCAGCGGCCTCCACCGCCAGACCAGGCTCCGCGGTGTCCGGGTACAGCAGCCGGACGAATCCTTCGAGTGCTGCGCGCACGTAGCCGAGACGGACCTGGTGCTGCTGCCACTCCTCCATCATCCCGGTCCAGACGGCATCGAAGTCGAGGCCCACTGAGCACATGCCGCCGTCGTCGTAGGACATGTCGAACGTCACCGTGCGCAGGCCCTGGGCGAGACGCAGCCACTTGTAGGCCGTGTCCCAGCCGTTCTGCACTCCGGGGGCTCCTGTGGCAGCGGAGGCATGCTCCACACAGTCGGTGAGCTCACGGACGTGGTCCTCGGGCTCGGCCAGCGCGAGGGCGGACAGCGTTCGGTATGAGGGCCGGCACGAGCCCTCCATCCGGGTGGTGGTCATGGGATGAGCGTGGCACACGGCACTGACATCGATGCTGATACTCAGGTTCCGGTGGTACGCCGCACGAGCCGATGGCCCCGCAACTCTCTTTCGCAGCGGACGAGTTCGCGCTCCCATCCTTCTTCTGTGCCGATCAGGTGCGGGCTCTCGTAGAGTCCGGCGCGGACCTCAGTGTCCGTGAGCCTCCGGTACTTGGCCGCGTCGGGATCATCCTCGGCGAGGAACTCGTGCTTGCGGTGCAGCAGGGGACGGTTGGTGGAGTCCGCGTACGAGGTGAAGGAGGATTTGAGGGTCTTCAGGTCGACGGCGTACGAGGCCGCGATTCGCGGGTGGGGGTCCGTGTCGAACTCGGGGTAGTCGAGCCAGCTGACGCCGCGTCCCTGGTGGCGGAGCTTGACGACAGACCACTCGCCAGGACGGCCGGCGGCGATGCTCGCGCACTGCTCGTACAGGCGCAGCACTGCCGGGATCCGATGGAGCGCGCGGCGGTGAACGTACAGGGCGGTCGCGGTGAACTTGCCGGCGATCGATCCGTTCATTGCCCGGCGGACGTAGGCGTCGTCACGCAGTTTGTACAGCAGCCGGTCCGCTCGATAGCACGCCTCGGTGTACGACGGGAAAAAAGCACGGATGTCCAGCTGGACCGGCAGGGGCAGGCTGCTGACCGGGCCTCGGCCGTGAAACAGCTCCAGTGCGAGGAACTGCAGAGTGTCGAGGGCTCCGCGCTCGGCGCTTCGTTCTACCTTCGCGGGGTCGGCTTCCTGCTCGGCAAGGCGCTTGAGTTCAGTGGGGCCCAGGTGGCCAAGGAGTCTGATGATGGGTTGCGGCATTTCCTCAAGCTGAGGCATCCTGCCGCACTGTTCGAGATGATCGACGACCGAGGTGATCGCCGATGCGGTGTCCTCGGACGCCAGCCATCCCCCGTCAGGAGTTACCTGTCGGGCGAGGTAGCTCAGGCGGGCCGCATCATCCTTGAAGGCATAGACGATTCCGGGCGCCGCCGATACGCAGCGGACGCCGGTGGCTTCCTCGACGTAGTCGCGCAGCTCGCCGGCCGCATAGAGGTGCTGGAAGGTGCGGCGCTGGGTGAGGATGCCGTCGCCGTACTTCGTGCCTTTGATCTGGTTTCGCTCCCACTTCAACCTCGCGGACACGACCAGCACCGATTTAGCGAGGTCCCAGGCCCGAAGGAGCGTCTCGCGTCGTTCGACGGGATTCTCAATCACGTTCAGGACATAGGTGAGAAGAACCACCTCGGCCGGCTCCCGCCGCCCGTTAGGAAAGTGCACCGGGTCCCAGCCCACAGCATCGAGGCCGAGATGCAGCAATGCCCGTACATCTCCGCCCCGTCCACACCCGTAATCGAGTACCCCCGTGTCTGGTTCCAGCTGAAGGTCGCCAACGGCACGACGAGCGGGGAGCGACAGGCCGACACGACCGATGGCGGTGTTATGCCTCTGACTGGTCCAGAGCTGCTGGGGCATCAGTGTTCCCTGATTCACGGATAGGCCAGAGTGCGACAGCTCCGCACTTTACGTGACACTCGCTCCAGCGGTCCGGCTTACAGGCGAGGCGCGTGCCAAGACTAATCTCATGCCGCACGGTTCGGGCACCCCCGTCGACCGCACCACCGGCATAGCCTTGGTATCTAAGCGACGCGCCCGAGTGATGACTCCCCCTTGGGAGCCGTTTGGGAGCCGATCTGCTCCCCAGGCCCGTCCAAGACCATCCGAAGCCGCACCGCCCCGATGCCCTGAGCAGGCAAAACACCAAGCCAGCCGGTGCCGCCCTCACCCGACCCTCATTCGGGACGAAGAGGTCGTGGGTTCAAATCCCGCCACCCCGACAGAGTAAGACCAGGTCAGGCCCGGTACTGAGTGATCAGTGCCGGGCCTGATTTGCTTTGCGACCCCGTTTTGGGTGTCAACTGGGTGTGATCTTCGAGATCGGGCTCCCCGGCGGCTCCCGGCGACGGGTGCCCTGCGTCCCAGCGCGTCACGCATCCGCGAAACCCGGGGAGAGTCATCCCCACGGCTTGTGTCGAGGAGCTCGCAGACGGTACGACGATCGCCATGCACTCATGGTCTCCGTTGAACAACCGGCAGCTCGCCCTCCTCGCTCGTATCGAAGAAGGATCCGACCCTGCCACGTCGGACGGCCCCGAGCTCGCTCAGACAACGTGTCACGTCGGCCCAGAAGTTCCAGCCGTCCGGCGAACTGGAGCTGCTGGTCAGCCAGCAATCGGGCTACAGCTACGGCTGGAAGAAGGAGTGGGCCGACACCGCCAAGAAGCTGTTGGGTGACCAGATCGGTTCAGTCTTCCGGACGTTGAAGGCCCACGCGGAGGAACAGGAACGGGCGCCGCTGGAACGTGAGGCGGAGCAACAGCGCCTGCGAGAGGAGCGGGAACGTCAGGAGGGCGAGCACCGGCGGTTGGAGACAGAGCGCGAGGAGCGCGAGCGGCGGGAGTGGGAGGCCGCAGTAAGAACTCCTATCGGAATGACTTCAGGCGTCGCCAGCAGATGAGTGCGCATCCGAGGGTGAGGAAGGCTTCGTGGATGCCGTCGCGTCTCTCCCAGCGGATGCGCAGGCGGCGGAACCGGTGCAGATGGGCGAACGCACGCCCCACGACTCAGCGTTGGGTGCCCAGGCCGGAGCCTTGGTCGGTGCCGCGGCGGGCGATCAGTGGTTTCACAGCGAGGTCCCAGACCAGGCGGCGGCACTTGTCGTGGTCATAGCCGCGGTCACCGAACACCACGTCCGGGCGGCGTCGGGGCCGGCCACGTTCGCTCCGTACAGGCGCAACAGCCTGGAGAAGCGGAATCAGCAGCGAATCTAGTCGTGCGAGGCGATCACCCGCCTACGTCCACAGGTGTAACTGCGACGCCGGATCAGCAGACTGCCGAAGACCTCAAGAGCTCTCGTCCGGAATCGTCGGATTGCCAACGAAGGGAGCGATGGCCGCAGCGGTGAGAGGGGAGGCCAAGTACGCTCCGAAGGTGTGGAAGTCGATACGGCCAATCGGAGTGTCGGCGTGCTGGTCAACCGGGAATCGGTCACCGAGCCGACAAGGAATCGCCACCAGGTCACCTGTGTCGGCAAGGTTCACCCAGTAGCGGACCCCGGCAGGCCAAGGGGAGAGCCCAAGGTCACGAAGCCGTCCACGGTCAGCTCGGGGTGAGCATGGAGAGCCTCGTACACGACGACCGAGCCGAGGGAGTGCGCCAGCACCACGCGAGGGCGCACCCGTCGGATCGACTCGGCCACGGCCGATCGGGCGGCCGCCCGTACCTGCGGTACGTGGAGGTAGCGCCGTACCTCGCCCACCAGAGCGACGACGAGCCGAATGACCGTTGCGATGGGGAGGTTGCGGCGTCGGGAAACCCAGGACAGAACCTGCCGCAGTGGTGTAGTTAGCAGCCCCTGCCGTTCCTAGAGGGTGGGCGACCCCAAAACCAGCACCCAGGCGATGACCACGAACTGTTGTTGTTCGTCGAGGGCAAGGGCATCCGGTGCGACAGACTGCCGCTCCGCGGAGTGGGTGTGGTGGGCGTAATACGCGGCGTGCAGGACAGGGAGTCGCTGATCGCCGAGTCCGGCGGCCGTGAACCCCTGCTGAAGTCTGAGCTGCCACTGCCCTGCGAGTTCGGTGGCCGCCTGATCCGGCGCGCGGCCACTTTGGTGGTTGCCGATGCCGTGGACTGCAACGATCGTCACTGCTCTGGCCCTTCCTCTGAGTGACAGTGAACGGAGTACGCCGGAAATCGCCAAGGGCCTTCGGCGCCCACGCCGTTGACCTGGCTGATCTCGTACCAATGCGGCTCCAGCCGGACGACCTCAAATCCATCGCGCGTCAGTACGTCGACGAGAACGTCCTGGAGTTCGTCCGTCGTCGCAGTGATGGGGCGGGTGTAGACGAAGCCGTGGGAAGGCGGCAGTCCTTCCTCCCACTCGTCGACGGTGTACAACTCCCATCCGTCTGCGCGGGCATCGTCACAGAGCAATTCGCCCGGCAACCACGCCAGGACGTGAGTGACATGGACAGCTGGCCGTATCGGACCGCGTATCGACGCCGCTGCGGAGTAGGCCCAGCCGAGGGCCGTGACATGGCCTGCCTTGCTGCCTACCAGCACGCCGCTCTCGTAGGGGACGATAGTGTGCACTTGATCCGGCACTGGGGCTGGAGGTCCCAGTGGATTGCCGGATTCGGCATCCCAAGCCTGGACCTCTGCCTCCCTGACGGCGGCCACGAGGACCGGCCTGCCGTTCGCTTGACTGTTCGTCATCACGTGCGGATTGACCACAAGGATGGAGTTCACGAGCGAGGCCGTTACTAGGTCCCAGATTCGTACCTGGCCGTCGTCCGCCGACCGCTCGGCAGCGAGCAGGCGCCCGCCTTGCATCACGATCGCACCGACCCGGTCCAGAGTGATCGACTGCCGCAGGGTGCGATCGGCCAGGGACCAAACACAGACCCTGTGTCCGTTGTGGGCGCTGATCAGGAGCGACTCACCGTCGACGTCACCCGCGATAAGCTCCGTGACCGGCTCCTGCACGCCGACGAGAGTGTGGGAAGGCGACTCCTTGCTCGGCTCCCACATATGGATACCGCCGTCAGCAGTGCCGACCACGGCCCACACCGAATCACCATGCGGCACCGTGGCAAACGCGGTGGCAGGAGCAGGGAGACGGACCGTCGCTTCCAGGACGTCCTCACCGATATTCCAAATGTCGAGCTCGTTGTCCGCGGTCACCGTGACGGCGTAGGATGCGGCGCCGACCGTCATGGTAGCGGCATGGCTGAGCCCGCCTAGCTCGGTCAGCTCCCGCTCCTCGGCGCCTGCGCTCAGGTCCCAAGTCTTGATTTCGCCAGAGGCGAGTTCGGCGCTGACGGCGAGTTCCGCACCGCCGAGCCGGATAGTGCCGAGAACCACGGCGGGACGCCAACGGTTTTGGCCTTGACCGAACCGTGGGCTCACATCGAGGTCCCACACCCGCACGATGCCGTCGCGATGGGCAGTCAGCGCGAGCTGAAAACGGTCGACAAGGCGGATGTCCGCGAGTGTCGGCCCGCGGTCTTTGGCCAACGTGAAGACGTAGACCTTCTCACCGTTTCCCCGTGCTGCGTACATGCTGGGGTGATAGGCGATGAGGAAGAACAGTGGGGTGCGCTCGTTGGCGGACCGGACGCGCACCTCCTGGAGCGGTCCTTCCGAAGAGGTGGTGACGGGCCGCTCGCCCAGCTTCCCCAGCGCCTTCGGCTCATGACCCTGAGGGTCGGTGGAAACGCAGTGGAAGCCGACGGAGCCATCGTCAGGCTCCATGCCGAGCAGCGAACCGATGGCGGCATCCCCGGCCTCGACGGTGTGCAGGGTCCTGCCGAACGACTCGCCCAGCAGGCCGACCAGACTGATCTCCCCACTGACCCGACCGGCTGCAAGGACGGCCTTGCCGCCGGTGCCGACGACCGCCAGCGCTGAGACCCTCTCGCCGTCGAGGCGTGTGCTGGCAACGAGCTCACCCGTCGCGAGGTCGTACAGCACAAGGGCATTCTGGTCAGTGACCGAGGCAATGACCGCCCGCTCATCCAGATCCACGACCACCACCTGGGTGATGGCATCCGCTCCGGTCCGAGGAGCCGAGAGGCACCGGAACGCACCGTCGGGCTTCGGCGTGGTGTCGCATGCCTGCAGGGAGCCGTCGGAGCCGGCGTCCACCGTGAGGAGGCTTCGATCGACAGATCCAAGGGCCACGGCTGACGCCGTGGCGCCCAACTCGTCCTCGCTGATGACGTGCAGCAGGGACTCCTCGGGCAGGCCCGTGCTCCACTGCGTGCGCAGCACGGTCTGTGCGTCGTGGAGACGGCGTGCGAGCCCGCCCGCCTGGTAGGTCACCAGGTTCTGCTGAAGAAGGAGACCGCCACCGGCTTCTGGACCCGTGCCCAGTCCTTCTTCGCCCGGGTCGGAATTACCGTCGAACGAGTCCTGACCGACAACGGCTCCTGCTACCGCTCACGCGACTGGCACGACCTGCCGCCCGAGGCCGGGATCGCTCATAAGCGCACCCGTCCCTACCGGCCGCAGACCAACGGCAAGGTCGAACGCTTCAACCGCACCCTCCTCGACGAATGGGCCTACACCCGCCCCTACCGCTCGGGAACCGAACGACGCGAAGCGTTTCCCGGCTGGCTGCACACCTATAATCACCACCGCGGCCACACCGCGCTGAAAGGCCAACGACCCGCCAGCCGCGCCCCCAACCTCCCCGGTCAATACGCCTATCGGATGACAAGGGATAGAACTGGTGTTTCCCGCAGTCCACTTGAAGCGTCCGACAGTTACCAAGCCGTACTGACTGGTTACGGCGTTCCGGTGGCCGACCGTGACGCGAGCAGAGCTCGTCGGTCGATGACCATGCTGCGCCAGCGTTGGCGTACCGTCTGCTGATCGTCGAGCCACCGTGCGCCGGAGGGGTCGTTGAGCGGGAGGTCGGCCATGAAGTGGGCGATGTCGACGTAGTAGGCATAATAGCCCTCACGGGTCAACTCATGGAGTCGTCTGATTCTGCAGGCGATGCCCGCCTGGTCGTCTCGGATGGCGTGGTGGAAGGCGCGTGCCAACTCGAGCTTGGCCTGGACGAAGAGCAGCCCTGACGTGCTGATCTCTGCACCTAGCACTTGAGCCCGGTCCTCAACTCCCGTGTCCGTTCCGGCGTCGCGCAGGAGCGCCGCGATCCGT
The DNA here is from genome assembly GCF_020176795.1 of Streptomyces sp. 8L. Taxonomy (GTDB): domain Bacteria; phylum Actinomycetota; class Actinomycetes; order Streptomycetales; family Streptomycetaceae; genus Streptomyces. The sequence goes on along the minus strand of NZ_JAIUKE010000278.1, from coordinate 5,460 downwards.
ACGTCCAGGGTCGCGGCGCGCAGGTCGACCTGGGCCAGGAGGTGTTCGCCAAGGTCGATCTCATCATCGATGGTGGGTTCGGTCGTGAACGCGAGAGTGAAGGCCCGCATCGCCTGCGACATGGCTGCCTCCCCGCTCTTGCCATGCGCCTCGCCCTCCGCGCGGGCAGCCCGGAAAGCCTCTGCAGCCAGAGCCATGTCGCCCTGCACCCATCGCGCGTCACCCACGACGCGATGGTGCCGCCCCTCCCAGCCCAAGTGTTCAGCGACCTCAAGAGCGGTCGGGAAGTCACCAGCAAGCCGGGATAGATGGGCGAGCCCGCGGCGGGCGTTCGCAGCGAGACGTCCACCACCTGCGGCGACCACCTGCATCCCCTGGCGGGATTCCTCCGTGTGCCCGAGGTCGCGCTGCGCCTTGGCCCGGTAGTAGATGGCCACTTCGTGCAGTTCCGCAGGCAGCAACCCAGCGTCAGCGACAGTGACCAGGCGCTCCACGGTGCGGGCGCGGTTCTCGTGCTGACGGCGGGCGAGCGCACTGAGCAGCTCCACCAGCACGTCGGCGGCTGTGGCCATGACGCCCTCCGCTTCGGGGCTGGCGGCCAAGTCGAGCGGTTCCCATACAGAGTCGCCGATGTACGTCCAGGCAGCCTCGATGAGCCAGCCGAGGCCGAGACGGTAGTCGCGGGCGATGGCCAGTCCTTGGCGCAAGCAGCCCACGAGGAGCATGCGATCGAGGCCCGTGCCGCTACTCCACTGCTCTCCGAGAGCGGCGAAGGCCCGAACGGCAGCCTGCTGCCAATCGGCGGGAGACCAGCGGTCGTCGGTCTGGTCGTCGGCGCCCCGGATCGTCGCGCGGATGAGGGCGTGCAGGTGGAAGGGCCACAGGCCGAACGGCGTCTCTCGTACGAAGGGACGCTCGACTAGCCGCAGCGCCGGCGCCTCTTGAGGCAGACCCGCAGCTCGGGTCGCCAGAACCACGTCGAAGGAGGAGAAGAGGCTGGCGGAACGCAGGACATGGCGCTCGGGGGCGGTGAGGTCTGAGAGAGTGCGGGCGATCAGCGCGGGGAAATCATGGTCGAAGTCGGTCGGCTGTGGAGTGTGCCCGTTGCGTCGGAGCTCCAGGAACCTCATCACGGAAAGATCGAGGTACAACGGCAGGCCATGCGAGCGCTGCCCGATCACCCTACGGATGGCATCGCCGATGAGGGGGCGGCCATTCGCGGAGAGGCGGCGGGCAAGGTAGTCGTCGCAGTCCTCCAAGGAGAAGTCGCCGATCAGCATCTGCCGTTCACGGCTACGGACAGAGGGCTCGGTGCGCGCCTGGGGGATGTCGTGGGCAACGAGGCCGGGCCAGGCGGCGGGGCCGGTGAAATCGAGCTGCCCCTGAAGGGCTTCGTCGGCCCACTGCAGGCGGGAGCGGCCGGTGATGACGAAGAAGGCATTGGGCATCAGCCACACGAGGCGCTGCAGGAGGCGTTCGAAGTCCCGATGATTGCGGTCCCCGATCTCTTCGAAGGCATCAAGCAAGATTACCGGCGTGACCTTCTTCGCGGCGGGTATCCGGGCAAGCTCCCAGGCGAGCAGATGCGGGTAGTAGGACAGGGAGTCCAGATCCGGTTCACCCTCCAGGAGATCGGCTAGGCGCACGCAGCCGGCGAGCGCCTGCACGGTCTGCCGACGGTCGCGCAGCGCTCCCACGAGCGCCCCGGTCACCTGCCCGATCGCAGAGCCCACCGTGCCCGGCAGCAGAAGGGCCTGGGCGACGTCAGCGAGCGCGGACTGCATCTGCTGTGGCAGCGCCTTGCCGAACCGGGCGGCCAAGCCGCCGCGGTTGAGGAAGTCCTCCAGCGGATCCCCCGGGTGCTGGTGCTCCCAGTAGCGGCGTAGTGCCAAGTCGAAGGCGGGCAGCGGCCGGCCGATCGCGGCCAGTGCGAGGCGCACACTGAGCACGACCTTCTCGAAGTCGGGATTCGCGGAGCGCGCGAGATCGATCCGTATGGGCAGGAGCCGCGCTCCACCCCAAACGGGGGCACCCCATTGAGCGGGGCGCTGCCCGGGGTCGGCGAGGGACGCCCCGAACTTGCGCGACAGCGTGGACTTCCCGATGCCACCGATCCCGTGGAGGACGACCACATTGTCCCGAGCTGCCTCCAAATCCTCAGGATCAAAGGTAGAGCTGTTGACATGCCGTAGGTGCTCGGTGAGCGCAGCCACCACAAACCCCCACTGCGCCTGCCGGTTCGTGAACGCCTCCGCAGTCCCAAGCGTGCGGTCGTTCGTACTGAACAGCGCTCGTAGATCCCGACCTGCCACACCAGCCCCCACCGGAGATCACCTGGCTGCTAACTTATGCCCTTCCCCGTCCTGTTGGGTAAGCATCCCCGAAGACGGCCGCGCCCGCACTACCGCGAACTGCTACCAGGCCTGAGTGGGGCCGGGACACCGGCAGGCAGCCAGGCAAACTTGCTTGCGCAATGCAGGCCACAGCCAAGACTCCGAGCTGGGCGCCGGGCTCAGCACCCCGCGCTGGGAGAAATCTGGGAGATGATTCCGTCGGAGAGCTTCCCCGGCCTGCTACTTGCGCGGCTTGCTTCCCGATCTGCTGGGCGCCGGAGCGGAGGACTTGTGCGGCTGGGGAGTGCGGGCGGTCGATCACCCACCACGGTGGACTAAGCGAGTCAAGCCGCTGCAAGCGTCCCAGCGCATGGCCGGGTAGTGCGTGCTACCGATTCCAGTGCAGGAATCACCGAAATGGCAGGTCAGAGACCCGTGAGTGGGCGCGGTGAGCAGGAGGCTCTGAAGGAAGGCCAAGCAGCGGTCCGCGCATTCAGGAGGACCGGATCGACGCGACGTGCTTCGCGCCTTGGCCGCCGCCGGAGACGACCGGTGGACTTGCGCGGCTAACTACTCGCCGTCGCACGCTCTGTTCACCCATTCACCGCGTGCCGCAGTACGCACAATGAAACCGGGATTGACATGTGCACTACATATGACTCATCGGGTGACGAGCGAGAGCGGGGAGCCCCGGCGAGCCACTCGTCTACGCAGGACCAGGCTCCCGCGGAGCTTCCGAACGCGCAGAAGGCGCTTGCCTGGGCCAGGCTTGGGCTGTCCGCGGCGGCCGGCGTCGCCGGCACACTCCTCAGCCTGACGGGCCATGAGGAATCAGGAACAGCCCTTATCAGGGCAGGCTTTTCGGTAGCGAGCATCCACCGCCGGAAGTAACTCACCGCTACGCCCCCTGCCGCCTGGCTCCCGCGCCCGGCGGCACGGGGCGCTCCGCGAAGAGGCGCCCCGCACCTTGGAACAGGGAGCCCGAGAGCCCGCACGTCTCGTGCCCCGGCCCCTGCGTCCGCGAGCTGTCAAAGGGCGTCGGCGCGCCTGCATAGGCGGTCCCTGAGCACGCGAACCGGCGATGTCGTGCACACCGCCAGTCGTGCGACAGCCCCCTGGCCTGGCCGACCTTGGCGGCCTGCGGTACACGGAGGCCGCCTGCAGTACTGACCAACACGTCATCCAGACCGCGCTCCAGCGAGGTCACCGAGAACGGGGGCACCAAAACCCCTCGGCCGCGCCCAGTTCCCGAGCGTCACCAGACCCGGCCGGCCTGCGATACGGCCCACACCGGAGGTTCGCACGGAAGTACGACCCGGCCGCCGAAGCCCTCTTCCACACTCTGTCCGCCGCCGTACGCGCCATCGGCCAGGCCGCGGACGACTCCGTCACCGCCATGGCAACCATCTGGCAGGACGGCGCGAACGCCAAGAAAGCACCGCTCTCCGCCGCCCACGAAGCCTGCGACCAACTGGCCAAAGCATGTGACAAGTTCGCCCAGGCCATCGACAACGCCCACAGCAGCACCGAGAGCAAACTCGCCGGTGCGGGCATCCTCGTCGGACTCACCACCGCCGTCGGCATTTTCCTCACCCCTTTTACCGCAGGCGGCTCTGACGCTGGAGCTGCCGCACTCGACGGTGTGGAAGCGGCCGCCATCCTCGGCGGAGTCGAAACCGTCCTCGACGCCGAACTCAGCACCATCGGCGGTGAGATGATCAGCGACATCGAGGTGTACCTCCAAGCAGCCGCCGAAGGCGTCCCCGAGATCGAAACCGTCGACGCCGAAACCACTGAAGTCAGCCAGGAACTCGAACGCGAACTCGCGCAGACCGAAGCCCGCGAACCCGCCGGCGTCGGAGGACGCGGCGGATCAGGCGGGCGCGGAGGATCGGACAGCGAGGGAGAAGGCGGAGGGAGCGGGGATGAGGAGGAACCGGGTCCGTACGAGGACAATGGCGGGCTCGGCAAACTCGTCAAGGTGAACAAACCAGATCCCGCTGCCGACGAGCTGGCTGAACGCCTGGGCGGCGAGTCCAGGGTCAAGTTCGAAAACGACCCCAAGGGACGCGAGATCGATGCCATCAGCGACCAGTACGTCGCACAGTCGAAACCCGGCGGAATGCAGATGGGAAGCGCCCTTCGAAACCAGGCGAAAGCAACATTCGAATATGCGATACAATCCGGACGCACACCGTATTTCCATTTCGACGGAGAGCCGGGCCCCGGCGTCATCGCGAAACTTGAGGAATACGGTCGACGCTTCGGCATCGACCCCGTGATCGATACAACTCCACTAGGATAAGGGCCATGTATGAGTTTCATGGCTGGTTCGGGATCGCCGAATCAGCCGAGGAGTCGGATGCGGGGAGCCTCGACGAGGGAATCGCCGAATTGCAGGCGAAAATCTCCGAGATCGACTGGTCGACCGGCGAGGCCGCGTTGAACGTGCACAACGGCGAGTACTTCGTTCTGGTCAACGGCCTCGTGAACAGGCGCAGGGACGAGGCCGAGGACGTGGATGATCTTCTGCGTCACATCGCCACGCGCTTCCCTGGCTCCTGGGGCCTGCTGTACGAGCGTTCTCCGGACATGGAGGTCCCGCCGGGCCAGGGCGTCTTTCGCGTCAAGGTCATGGCGAGAGGAGCGATTCATGTCCGCCTGGACCCCTTCCTCTCGCCTGTCCAGCCTGTCATCGAGGACTGATCTCGTCGGGCACGGCGAGTCATCGGCCCACGATCCCGGTCGCCTGAAGGTGTTTTCTCTCCACGGCGGCCGGGATGCGGGGCGGGGGTGTGAGCGAGCGGACGGGGCGCCGGCCTCAGCTCGATACGTGCAGCTTCGGGCCCCCGTCGTGCTGGTGTGAGCCGTCCTGGCCGTTTTCCGTGGCGTGAGTTCTGCCGTTGCCGTGCACCTGGCGTGCCGCGACCGGGCGGCGGCCCGCCAGTTCGACCACCGCGAGGACGGTCGCCGGGATCGTCACCGTCAGCCAGAACGGGGGCGAGGCCCTGGCGCGTTCCGGGCTGCGGGGCCCCGGGGGGGGGGGGGGCCCCCGGGGGGGCAAAAAATTAAAACCCGGGCAAAATATTTTGGCGGGGGGGAAAGCCCCGCGGGGGGGGCGGGCCCC
>NZ_JAIUKE010000277.1 GCF_020176795.1 Streptomyces sp. 8L | reverse complement strand
GGGGCCCCCCTTTTCCCCCCCCGGGGCGCCGGGGGGCGGGTTGCGCCCCCGCCCCCCCCCCGGGGGGGGGGGCCGGGGGGGGTGGGGGGGGGGGCCCCCGGGGGGGGGGGGCCGCACCGGGGTCGCACCGGCGGAGGAAAACCCTGGGGGCTCCTGGCGACGTCAGTCCTTGGACAGGGCCGGCGGGGACGCGTTCGTGGCCCAGTTTGTCGGCTTGTCCGAGAGCTTGATCTTGATCGTGCCGGAGCGGAGCAGATCCTTGTGGGTCAGCCAGCTCTGCCTCAGCGTGCCCTTGTCCGTCTTGACCGAGGACACGTACTGGAGCTTCGACGCGTCGCCGCCCGGGGACTCGATGGTGATCGGGCGGCCGTGTTCGGGCCGGATCTGGACCTTGTCGAACATGGGCGCGCTGATCTCGTAGGTGGCGGAGCCCGGCTGCGCCTCGAAGACGCCGGCCATGGCGAAGACGAGCATCGACGAGGTCGCGCCGAGGTCGTCGTTGCCGGGCATCCCGTTCTGGTTGTCGGTGAAGAGCGTCCGCATCGCGCGCAGCACGGCCGACGTCTTCCACGGCGCGCCCGTCCAGGTGTACATCCACGGCGCGCTGAAGTCGGGCTCGTTGTTGGGGTTGAAGGCGAAGTTGTTGTGGTAGTCGTAGGCGCCTGTCACCCACGAGTCGGACGCGGCCTTCGCCGGGTCGGTCAGCACGGTCGGCATGTCGAAGAACGTGTCGAGCCGCTTCTCGGCCTGCGCCTGACCGCCCATCAGCCCGAAGAGGGTCTCCGGGTCCTGCTGCGCGAGCCACTGGTACTGCCAGGCCGTGCCCTCGTGGAACGGAGCCGTCTGGGTGGGGTCGGGGTCTCCGGCCGCGCTGCCGTCCGCGTTCTTGGCGACGGGGAACCCGGAGAAACCGTGCGAGGTGACAGTGGGGTCCCAGAGCGTGGTGAAGTTGTCGCAGCGCGAGGCGAGCGTCGCGGCCTTGCCCCGGTAGCCAAGGTGGTCGGCCATCGTGGAGAGCGCACAGTCGGCGAGCGAGTACTCAAGCGTGGCCGACCCCGCCTGGCGGCTGTCGCCGTACTTGTAGCCGGGCAGGTTCTGGTAGGCGACCCAGCCGTTCTTCAGGTAGCTCGGATTGCCGTCACGGCCGCGGAAGACCGTCTGGTCCGCGGGCACCTCGTTCGCGTTCTTCCAGAGGGCGTCGAAGAGTTGGTGCGCGGTACGGCCGTCGAGCAGCCCGCGGTTGTAGACGTCGACGATCCACGGGGTGACGGGGTCGCCGCTCATCACGTTGGTCTCGCCGTTGCCGAGCCCCCAGCGCGGGAGCCAGCCCGCGTCCTGGTAGATGTGCAGCACGGACTTGGCCATGTCCGTGGCCTCGTCCGGGTTCAGCAGGTCCACCAGTTGGTTCTGCGAGCGGTAGGTGTCCCAGAGCGAGAACATCTGGTAGTACGTGGAACTCGCGCGGTGCACCTTGTCGTCGAAGCCGCGGTAGCGGTTGTCCACGTCGGACCCGATCGACGGGTACAGCAGCGAGTGGTAGAGCGCGGTGTAGTAGGTCCGCTGGTCGGCGGTGGTGCCGCCGGCCACGCGCATGCGGTCCAGTTCCCCTCGCCAGTCGTGGTGCGCGGCGGTGCGGGCCTTGTCGAACGATCTGGGCTGCTCGGCCTTGCGGTTGAGGCGCGCGCCCGCGATCGACGTATAGGACAGGCCCACCGAGGAGCCGACCTGGTCGCCCTTGGACGGGTCGAACGTCAGCCAGGCGCCGTCGCGTTCGGTGCTGCGCGAGGCGTCCCGCCGGTTCGGGGCGAGGGTGTTGTCGGTCCAGGTGCCGAAGCTTGAGAACGCCCGGTTGAACTGGGCGCTGAAGTAGACGCGGTAGCGGTCCGCGCCGGTCTCGCCGCAGAAGTCGCCGCCCTGGACCCAGCCCTCCACGGTGTCGTCGCCGACCACGTGGATGTCGCCGGCATAGGTGTTGCCGTTGCTCTGGCCGGCCTCGATCAGTACGTTCTCCGGGCCCGATCCTGCGGGGTAGGTGTAACGGTGCTGGCCGGTCCGCTGCGTCGCGGTCAGTTCGGCCTTGATGCCGTTGTCGAGCTTGACGCCGTAATAGCCGGGAGCACGGGTCTCGTTGGCATGGCTGAACTTCGCGCCGTACTGCGCGGGGTCGGACGACGTCACCGCGCCGGTGGTCGGCATGAACCGGAAGTCGCCCATCGTCTGGCAGCCGACGCCCGAGAGGTGCGTGTGGCTGAACCCGAGGATGGTGTCTTGGCTGTAGTCGTAGGAGGCGTACTGGTTCAGCTGCGTGTCCGGGCTCAACTGCACCATGCCGAACGGGACGGCGGCACCCGGGAAGGTGGTTCCGTTGCCGTTGTTGCCGATCGACGTGTCGACGAGCGTGGTGGGGTCGTCCGCAAACTTCGCGCCCCGCGCCTGGGCGTCCACGACGCCGGTGGTGGCGGAGGCCGCGACCACCGCGGTGGCGAGCAGCACGGCGGTGAGTACGCGTCTCAACGCTCTCATCGCGATCCTCTCTTTAGACAACGTTGTCAGTCTGTCGATCCTTGCTCGGCAGATGTGATCATGTCAATCCATTGCGGGAGGGGTGTTCCTGGCGAGAGGGGGTGTTCCTGGCGAGGGGCATGAGCGGGAGGACGTGGGGCTTGAGCGCGTGGGCCTGAGGGCGCGGCGGCGGGGAAGCCCGTGTGCGGGTACGGGTGTTCCGTGTGCGGGTACGGGTTCCGCGTGCCGCCACGGATTACGCGTACGGGCACGGTCTCGGCCTGCGGGTACGGGTGCCACATACGGGCACGGCTCCGCGTACGGCCACGGCTTCGCGTTCGGCTTCCGCGTGCCCGCACGATTCCCGCGTACGGCCACGGCTTACGCGCGCAACCACGATTCAGCCACGGCTCCCGCGCGCAACCACGGTTCAGCCGCGTCTCACAGGAGTGCCGCGCGTACCAGCGCTCGGCCTCGGGTGGTCGTCGCGATGGCGTCCTCGGGCGAAGCCTCCTCCGGGGGCGGGGCGTTCAGGTTCTCGCAGGCGCGGCAGGTGCCTTCGCGTGCTGTTGGCCGGCCGCAGGCCGTGCATTCGTGCCAGCGCGGTGTCGCGGGCGCGGCGGGCGGCGCGGCGGCCGGCGGCAGTTTGCGGGTGAGGCGGTCGCGCAGGAGGGCGGTGACGCTGTGGACCGGGTTGGGCAGGCCGCCCAGGAGGGCGTGAGCCAGCTCGCGTGGGCCGTGCCCCCGCTCCAGCCAGGGGGCCACCAACGGAGCGAGCGCCACCGCCTCCGCCGTACCGAGGCGCAGACGCGGCTCCGGTGCCGTCACACGATGGAGCAGGGCCGCGGCCTCACCCGTGGTCTTGTCGAGCGGTCCGGTCGGGGCTGATGCGGTGGTGGGTGCGGAGCCCGTCTCCCGACCGCCCGTCCCCCGTACGCC
>NZ_JAIUKE010000276.1 GCF_020176795.1 Streptomyces sp. 8L | reverse complement strand
GGGGTCCACTCCACAAGACCTGAGACGCGGCCGTCGTCCCGAGCCGGCCCCGGACCAGGTGCTCGAACTCCGCACGGTGATCTATCAGCCATGACAGATAGAACAGCCCTTGGTTGATGACGCCGGCATCCGTGCCGCGCTTGTACTCGACAATGACCGGCGATCCGTTCTCGTCCAGCCCGAGCGAGTCGATCCGGCCCCCGTGCACCGGACCAGTGCTGTACTGGCTCGCCAAGAACCGGACACCCAGCAGCGTCTGCATGTGCGCCTCGACGAGACCGTGCACATCGGCCTCGATCTCAGCAAGACGCGGCATGACCTCGGTCATGCCGCTATTCGTCGTGTCCGTGCGGAACAGCTTCAGGCCCGACACCTTCCCCTCCTCGGCTCGGAGAGCATCAACACCGATGGGGTGCGGGATTGTTTCCGCGAAAGGCTTCGAGAACGTGACCATAGTGTGTGAGACCCTGCGTACGCCGCGACCGGAGTGCACTCGCGTCGCCGGTCGTCAGAGATCCACCATTTCCCCATGCGTTCCCACGGCCCCGGGGGACGGCGTCGAGGAGCCAAGTTTACGCAGGTCATCCCCTATAGCTCAGTGGATAGTCCATGTGCCTTCTAAGCGCCCGCTTCATTCTGAGAAACAGCGCTTCTCCGAGTCTGCATCGCCCTGCACTATGAGCCCGGCACGCCCGCCTCTCGTGGTCCACAGGTCGCGCCACCGATCGCCCGCCTGGCAGGTACATGACTTGACTCAAAAGCGCTCCCGGAATCCCGGAACACGCTCCTGACGGCCTCTGGGCTTCAGGCCCCCACATTGCTTGAACATACGTCCGCGCTGACAGGCACGCTGCGGCCACAGTTGCCAATGAAGTCTTCATTGCGGTTCCCTACGAGTATGCCAAGGCATCTGCTAGCCGTTGAGCACACCAAGATCAAGGCGCTACGCGAGCAGGCTGGGCTCACTCCGCAGGAGCTTGCTGGTCTTGTGGGGGTCACGTACCGCGTAGTCGTGTACTGGGAGGAGGGCAGGTATGTGCCTGAAGCCAGGAACGTGCGACGGCTCGCCGATGCTTTGGGCTGCGTCACCGCCGATCTCACGGGAACGCCCAGCGGGTCCGAGACGCTGGTTGACCTCCGGTATGCCGCTGGTCTCACCGCAGAGGAGGTCGCCACCCGCCTTCGCGCGACTGCCGTCGGCCGTGATCTCTTCGTGGACACGCACAAGGTTCGCAGCCTGGAGCGGAGCCGTCAGGTGTCCGGCTGGAACTGGAGGAAGCCGGAGCACACGGGCCGACTCGTGCAACAGCTTGCCGCCGTATACGAGGTGCCGGTCCGGATGGTGATGGACGCCTGGATGCGTACGCGGCCGGCTGATGAGCCCCCGCGGCTGCCCGAGCGGGAGCGGCACGGTCCGCCGGCGTCAGCGGTCGAGGGTTGGGAGGGGCTGAATGAACGGCAGCGGGTGTATCTGGGGGAAATCCTGCGCGATGACAAGATGACTGAAACTGAGATGTGGATGCGCCGGCAGAACCAGGTCAGGGTTCCGCCGGCCAAGCAGTGGCGGAAGTTGCCGTTCGCTCTCGACGCACCCGTGGAAGTAGTCGGCCACACGCGCCTTCAGCAGCGACTGCGGAATGCTGGCGCCCATGATCAAGGGGCCGGGGCCACCCTTCACTCCCTGGAGCGGCTGGGACTGATCAAAGTGACCAAGGACCGCGTAGAGGTTCCGGGGGTCGGTGAGGTAGACCGGACCCTGGTGGAGATTACGCGCCGCGGCCGCGCCTGTGCCCGCGCTGGGCTGGGAGAGCCCGCAGAGTCGGCACCTCCTGCGCATCTGCTGTCTGAATGGTTGTGGGGCGTTCTGCTGCGTGTTGCCGCGACCGACCCGGAGGGTCTCCACGAGAGCGAGCTGACGGGTAAGTCCCTGTTCTACTTGGCTGTCGGTTATCGGCCGAAACACCAGGCACATCCCAGCAGAGGCTTCATCGAACTGCGCCCCCGGATGGCGCCGGGTGATACGCACGTCCTCGAGTACCGGTGGCACACCACCGGTCTCGGGCAGCAGCACATTGCCTCCTACCTGCACGTCTATACGGAGATGTACCCAGCTGCGGCGTCTCCAGCGTAATGATCATTTAGGGCGGTCCGAGGCTGTTCCGGGGGCATTGTCAGACCCGTGCTCTACCGTCGTCTCCCGTGACGACCCATGTCGATGAGGACGGCCTGACGTTCTCCCATTTCGAGGCGTTCCGCCTGATCAACTTCGCCTTCATCAAAGCCTGTCAGACGATCACCGCTCCGGACCTGAGCCCGAGGGACCGGGCCGAGAAACTGATGCGGTACCACGGGGACTTGCTCGCCGCGTACGGCCCCGGAGTGCCGCTGTCGTTCGGCGAGTTCCGCCGAAGGCTGCACGGTCCCATCGACGGCCTGCTCCCGCCGTGGCTTGACCGGTCCGGCTTCGGCGATCTCGACTTTCCGGTTGTCGACGCCGAGGGCTGCGTCACCGGCAACGCCTTCGATCTGCAGTGGGAGACCTCCCAGCTGCACCGGATTTTGGAGCGGCTTCGGCGGATCGGTCGGATGCGGTTCACCGAGGAGCAGCTTCAGGACGAGATCGACCAGGATCAGATGTACGAAATCCTCAAGGGCCGCGGTGATGCCCAGTACGTCAAGGACCGCACCACGCTGGTGGAATGCCCGGCCGGCACGGCCGCGGAGCTGAACAAGCGCGGCCTGCCCCTCAACGCGATCGGCTTTTACGAGCCGATCCCCTACCACGCCGTCTACCGCACCTGGTGGTTCCCTTGCACGGTGTGCAAGTGGCCCATGAAGATCAGCAAGCGGATGAGTGCAGGCCGCGAGTATTACCGCGTCGCCTGCCTCTACGGCCGTCACGCCGATACCGGTGCCAGCTTCATGTTCCGGCCCACGTCCGGAGACGCGCCGCAGCTGCATGCGGACAGCCCCGACACCCCGCCTCCGCACGAGGCAGCGCTCGCGCTGGGCACGACCGGTGCCGTGCCGGAGGCGAAGCCGCTTGAGGGGCACCTGGCCCTCAAGCGCGGCGTGTGGCGCTACACCTGCGTGCCCGGCCTGCATGAGCTGCGTCTGCACACCGTTCTGCGGGAGCGGCTGGCCGCCGCACTGGCTGATGTGGACGAGGCCGTCAAGCTCTGGCCGATGAGCGATGCCTACGACCATCGCATCGAGGTCAAGGGCCCTGACGGAAGCACCCACGTCTTCACCGTGGATGTGAAGGACTACACCCACAGCCGTGTCCTGGCCGAGAGCCTGCACCGCAACGAGGGCGACAAGGGCGGCGCCGAATGGCTCGTCGTTCCCGACCACCGCGCCGACCAGATCCCCCTGCTGACCGTGACCTGCCACAAGTACGGAATGAAGGCCGCGACCATGACCGACTTCGCCAAAATGGTCTGCCAGAGCGCCGGGGTGGTGTGGGCATGAGCCAGATGACAGTCAGGGACGCCTTCGTCCGCGCCGCGCTGGCCCTGGCCGCCCACTACTTCCCGCAGCACGATGACGGCGGCAAGCCGCTGGCTTCCTTCCGCCACGCGGCGTTCTTCGCCAGCTGCAAACCCCAGGCATGGGAGAGATGGACTGAGCTGGGCCGTGAGGAACGACTGCTCGTGGCCGAGGTGATGAAGCTCAGCAACCCCGACCTCGCCGACGATAAGCGATTCGCCTCCGCAGCGCGGATCCTCCTGGGCGCCATAGACAGCGCCGACGAGGAGGACGAGGAGACCACCCTCCAGCTGTTCACCCTGGCCGGCGATCCTCTCACCGCCACCGCGGCCTACCCCTTGCTGGGAGGGGACTACCTCGGCTACGCCAAGAGCCTCCTCGCGCCCTACCGGCGGCCGAGCAGCAGACGCAAGCCCCACGAGTTCGCCGCGCCAGGCCAGACGTATGAGACCAGCGAACGCACCGACGGCAACGAGATCGTCCACGGCCGCGTCACTATTCCCCGCTTCCCCGCCTTCACTCAGCCACTCGGCCACGACACGCTTCCTGCCCTCACCACCCGGCCCAGCCTCGGCACCGTCCGGGTCACCGTCCGGGAACTCAAGGACATCGCACAGCTCCTGGACACCCAGTACGAGGACACGGACGCGGGCCCCTGGCTGTACAAGGTGCTGACGGGCCTGCTCGACCGGGTAAAGGCCCGCGACACCGACACCGTCGACGTACTGGATCTCCTGGCCGGCCGCACCCAGATTTTCCACGCGCCGACCGGAACCGGTAAGTCCGTGTTGGTTCGGCTCCTGGGCTCCTGGGCCGCGCTCAACGACTACCGCGTCAGCCTCCTCGTCCCCGACGTCAAGGCCACACTTGCCTCCGTCTGGGACATCAGCCGCGACCTCGAAATCCTGCACGAGGCGGGCAAGACCAAGCACCTGGCGACGTGCGCTCCGCTGATGTCGCCGTCTTCACGGCACGAGCGCGCCCTCAAGCACGCGGCCCTCGTCAAGGAGGACCCCGACGCCCCCGGGGAATGGGGCAAGCGAGGCCGCCGTGACGTCGACCACCTCGCCTATGGATGCGCACAGCAGCACTGGCTCGACTCCGCCGGCATCTACCGCCCCGGCAAGGAGAACTGCCTGAGCCTGCGCGGCGGCGGAGAGATGCTGGCCTGCCCCTGGATCCCGACCTGCGGCAAGTTCACCCCCGCCTACCAGGCCGCTGACGCCACGGTGATCGTCACCAACCACCACAACTTCATCCAGGGCACCATGCGGGTGGGCATCCAGATCGATGGCCGCCCGGTCCGGTCCGTCACCGTCCGCGAGTTCGTGCTCCGCGCCAGTGATTTCGTCATCATCGACGAGATCGACGCCTTCCAGGCCGTCGCCGTCGACCGCTGCGCCACCACGGTCGACCTTCACTCCCGGCGCCCGTGGACGGCAGAACCGCAGGTCCTGGACACCGCAGCCAAGCACCTTCCTCTGCGCTTCGAGGATCAGCTCATTGAACCTGTCAGCCACGTCCGGCTCATGGCCGAGTCCCTGCTGACCGGACTGTGCACCAAGGCATTCCGCCTCAACCACCACGACGACGCCCGAGTCCCGCGGCTGAGGCACGAATACGACTACGAGGGCTGGCGCCTGCCACGCTCCAAGGACCGAGAGCTCATCGGCCTGCTGTTCCCCGAATACCAGATCAGTGAGGGACAGCCGCTTCCCGCCGAGGCAATCCACCGGCTCAACGCCCTGGTACCGGCACCCGACCTCGGCGAAGACAACGAGACGGCTCCCGCGCCCATGCTCTTGGACCCCGAGTGGGAACGAGTCAGCAGCGTCCTCGGGGCCGTCGTGTCGCCGCGCGGCATCAACCAGCGTGACGCGCTCAAACTCAGGCTCCACGAGGCCCTCGCCCCGATGCTCAGCGACGGCCGCGCACGCAACCGGGCCATCGACCACCTCCTCATCCGCACGCTGATGAGCGAACTGGACGAGTCGCTCGCCGTTCTGCGCGACACCGCCCAGTCCCTGCGTCACTCCGGGCTGCTCAGCGCCAACCGCATCATCGACTCCATGCGCTCCGGCGGCATCGCCGACGTACTTCCGCACGGAACAATCGGCAGGCCGATCAACGGCTACCGGGTCACTGGCATGAAGAACCCGGAGAAGGACGCCAAGCTCTCCACGCAGCAGATGGCCGGAGACCCGCACACCTACGTGTCGGAACTCGGCGGACTCGTCTCACTGATCACCGCCGGCGTGGAGCGTCCCATCTTCGGGCTCTCCGCCACGGCTTACTTCCCCCAGGCGGTCAAGGAACACGTCCACGTGCCCGTGATGTGGTGGATGACCGACGCTCAGGAAGAATCCATCCTGGTCGAGTCGTCGGCCGTAACCTACGGCAACAGCCACCGAAAGGCCGGAGAACGCATCCCGATCGCTGGCCAGTTTCCCTCCGACAAGCCCGAGGCCCTGCGCGAAATCGGTGAACGCCTCTACGAGACAAAGCTGTCGAGGAAACTCACGCGCCTGGCCAAATCGGAGTCGACCCGCACCCGCGCCCGCGTCATCCTCACCGCCAACAGCTACGAACAGTGCGGCCACATCGCCACCGGCCTCGCCAAGGCGAAAGGGCTCTCCCACCGCGTGTGCGTCCTCGTCCGGGAAGAGGACCGCCTCAGCAACGTCCGCCACCTCCCCGACCCCTCACTGGTGCGCCGCATCACCGTCGAAGAGGTCGAGGAATTCCCCCAATTCGGCGACATCCTGATCGCTCCCCTGGCTAACATCGCCAGAGGACTCAACATCGTCGTCAATCTCCGCTCAGCCATCCACTCCATCTACCTTTGTGTGAGGCCCCCGCTGATCATCGACGATCCCACCTGGATGTACGGGAGTGTCAACGCAGCAGGCATCAACTCGTTGCCCACGTCCGGCACATCGGATCCCGTTCTGGCTCTACAGGCGGCCCACACCGCATCACGCAACCACCTGAGCACCATCCTGCGCTCCTCCCCACAGCTATCGACGATGGACCTCGTCCTCCAGGAACAGATGGTCGCCGGAATGCTGGTGTCCCTCATCCAGCTCGCCGGCCGAGCACGACGCGGTGGTACCAACATGGAACTGCACTTCGTGGACTACGCCTTCCACGACGAGACATGGAGCTCCGACCTGGCCAGCATCATCGAACGCATGGCCTCCCGGTGGCTGCCGGAAGAACGCCGGCAGATGGCCGAACTGTACGGCGAAGCGGTCAACGCCTTCCTGACCTACGCAGGCGTCGACCTCGCCCTCTCCGCATAGCCCAGCGCTTCTTCCCGAAAGAGATCACAACATTGAGCGACACCACCGCGACTCTCCCGAAGACCCTAACCCTGCGCTGCACCCCCGAACTCGTGCAAGGGCAGAAGGTGTACGTACGGATTTTCCCGCGCAGCGTGCGGGATGAATGGGAGAAGCTGAAGGGCGACGGAGACGACGAGCAAAAGATCCAGCAGCATCCGGACGAGAAGAAGAACCTGCCGTACTCGACCGCCCTGACCTACCTGAAGTTCAAGACCGGGGGGTACGTCCACCTCGACCGGTACCTCAATTTCCTGGTCTCGTTGGAGAAGATTGACGACGAGACCCTGCGCCACGTCTTCCGGTGCGTCGTCGGCTACAGCAAGGGACTGGACACCGACCAGGCCGTCCTCCTCGACGTACCGCCGGTGGCGGAAGCCATCGCGAAGACGCCCGAGCAGGAATTCGACATGGCACGGCTCCTTAAGCCGGTGCCAGGCAGGCAGCCAAAGTGTCCCGACTGGATGTACGTGGCCGTGCCATGGGTGATCTCCAAGAAGCTCGCCCAGGACAAGTTCACCATCTACGACCTCGTCCCGATCACTGAGAAGGTCGCTGCGAAGGAGAAGGACGGCTCTCCCAAGCTCGACGCCGACGGCGAACAGGTTTACAAGAACCGCACGATCGGCTGGAAAGCCAACCCGAACAAGAGGGAATTCACCTACCTTCCAGACAGCCGGGGCGGCCTCATCGCCTGGGATCACCCCTTCGGACGCAAGTACAACCTCCGTGACGACGTAACCGAGGTCAACGAGGCCACCAAGGCCCAGTACGCGATGTCCCGGCTATCGGTGGTCATGAAGACCGAGCCCAACGTCGTCCACCCCGTCATCTTCCTGGATGCCCACGTCACCCGCGTCCACAGCAACATGGTCTACGCGAAGTCCACGCACATCTACCAGGGCAGCGACGGCCTTCCCATCCTGCACACCGAGCTGGTACGCAACGGCAGCGTCCGAGCGGTCAACCAGCGCGCCCTGGAACTGCTCGCCCGAGACGAGATGGACATCAGCGTCCTGCAGGCGCTGCGGACGCGCATCGCTGAAGAGCGGTCCCTGTTGGAGAACGCCGCCGAGGAGGGGGAATTCCCCTCGTTCATTACCCCTGACGCCGGCGTCATCCGCCCGCTCATGCCGAGGAACGACAACTTTGCTGTCGGCACGGGGCCTGGCACCCTGCATCTGCGGCTCCTGGCCGAGCACGTCTCCAAGGTGCTGGGCGAGAAAGCCACCTGGGTCGACTTCACGGTGGAACCGATGACCTTCGAGCCGCGCCCCACGGACAAACAGAAGATGGCCCCGCAGGAGCGTGCAAGCCGCATCGAGGCCGGCGAACTCCTCCACACCATCGGTTTTCCCCCGCCCGAAGAAATCACCGCTTCCGTGAAGGCTCAGGGTTTCGAGCACCTGCGGATCGTATGCCTGTGGTACCGCTGGAACACCCGCCTGCGCATGATCAACGCGCTGTCCCTGGCCTTCCCGGACGGCCCGCCCATCGGCGATCCGGGGCCAGGCGAGGAGGTCTCCCTCGCTCCCGGCATCAGCGTGGTGTTCCGCCAGGCTGAGCGCTTCCTGTCACACGGCGACAACATCAACCGGACCGTGGAGTTCAAATCCCTCGAACACGACTTCGCCGACAGCGAGTCGCAGGTCATGGTCGGCGCGTGGTGCGAGACCGAGATCCCGGCTCTGAAGAAGAAGGACGGAGAGAAACGGAACGCATTCCTGCTGCGCAAGGAGCGTTATGACGGGAAGTTCCAGGTCCGCCGCTTCCTGGCCAAGAAGGACTTCGTCTGCCAGTTCACCTCGGGAATGAAGCCGGGGACGTTCGGAAACCCCGCAACAGAAATCAGTCCTCCGAAGCCGGGGAAAGACCACGCCGCTTACATGGCACTCCTCGATCTGTACCGCTCACTCGGGATCATCGACCAGCGCCTCGCGCGGGCCATCGCGAAGGATAGGAAGGGACACGAGGCGGGGAAACTCGTCTACTGCGGGATCCACGCCCGCCGACAGGCCAAGACCGCCGACGGCAAGCACACCAAACGCATCATCGTTGCCACCGCCCTGTTCCCGCCGGAGGAGGAGGGCGACGCCTGGACGATGCGAGCGTGGACGCCCCAAATCGGGGCCTGGGTGCCCTACCCGGAAGCAATCGCTGCCTTCCACGCCAGTGACTACGCACTCCACGTCGACGGCAAGGGCGAGACAGACAAGGAACGCTGGGCGGAAGCAGCAGCACACGTCGAAGACGCTCTCTCCAGCCTCGTACGCGACGAGCTGGAGCCCGGCATGGGCTATGTCGTCATGGTCGACGGGCACGCCTGCCGACGGATGTGGACGGGCCTGCACAACGAGAATCAGAGCTACCAGGAAGAAGACATCACCGATCCGCGCACCTGGCTGCCTGGGTACGGCAAAGGCAAGAACGCACCTCGTAAGAAGCCGAGCGCGGTCATCCGGATGAACGTCGCCGCGGACGAGGTGCCACAGTACGTTCCCGTCCCTCGCGAGAGCGATCCGGACAACGAGAAAGAGTCCATCCTGTTCGCATCGGCCAAACTGCACCGCGCCGACATTGACTTCGGGAATCCCTTTTGGATCCTGTTCAACATCCCGCGCAACTACCAAGCCAAAGGCGGAGACCTGGGCAAGGCCATCACTCGTTGGGATGCCGACCCGGGCAAGGGCGGGGAAGAGGGGGAGCGGGAGACGAATGAGCTCAAGGCTCCGTGGTGGGCCGTCACAGCGACCGAGATCTACCCAGTCGGTGTGGCCGAAGGGGTAGACCGGACGATGCTCGCACGGGCGACCGCGCGCTTGTGCCACCAGACCATCGCCTGGTCCGACCGCTCCCGCTACCCCGCCCCCTTGCACGCAGCCAAGCAGCTCGACCTCGACCACCCCCAGTACCGACGGTCGGCGCCACCCGAGGAGCAGGGAGACGAAGCTGCCGACGAATAGCTGCGAAACATCCAGATCGCGATGCCACGAAGCCCACTTGCCTCCCTGACCGCTCACGTGGCGGTGAGCGGCCTGCCTTCCGTCTGACACGAGCAGGATCGTGGTTCGCGCTCTCATGGGGTCGAGGCAGGCATCGGGCTTCGCTTCCGGCAGCATATAAGCGAGTCCCGTACTCGGGTGGCATACGTGACAATGAGGACGGAGGAAGAACCAGCGAGTTCGGGGGTGCGCATGTTCGGCAAGTGGCTAGAGCAGGAGCCAGTGGAGCAGCCAGAGGGCGAGCTGCGCTATGAGGCCCTCGTCGAGTCTGGAGAGCTCGATGACGAGGAGCTGATGGACCAGCTCGGCCGCGATGTGGCCCGCAACTACCTCAACCCGAGTGAACTCGCACTTGTGTTCGACGATCTGGGGACCCCGGAGGTCGCGGACTATCTGCGTGCCAACAAGTTCCCGGCTGACATCAAGGTCCGTCACGGCGACTTTGGCGAAATCGTCACCGCCGGCCTGTACCGAAGGGTGCGCCGCTGGTGCGTGCCGATCCTGAAGCTGCGCTACAAGCAGACCCCCAACCAAGCCGTGCAGGGCACTGACGTGCTGGCCTTCCGCTTCCGCCAGACGCCGCCCGTGATCGCCGTGCCCGAGGTGAAGACCCGCGCCACCCGCAAGCGTGCCCTGGGAACAGAAGCGCACGACAGTTTGGAGAAGGTCCTCGGTCGCCTTGACGAGAGCCTCCACTTCGCTCTGGTCCGCTGCGCCGAGCGCGACCACCAGTTCCTCGTCCGGCACCTCGCAGCTCTGCTGCGGCGCCCCGAGGAGCGGGTGGTGGAGCGGCACATGGTCTTCGTCCATGAAGCCCTCGTCTGGAAAGACGACGTCGTAGCCCTCCTGGCCGACGTGGTGACCCAGCGCACCGAGCTGACGGTCGTCAAAATCAGCGGGCTGCAGGAATTCGTGGCCCGCGTCTACCGGGCCGCCGAAACCGGCGCCGGACCCCGCCGTACCGAGATCAACGAGGACACTTCGGCGTGAAGGATTACAACGGCACCATCCACCGGCTCGGCGAGGAAGCCCTCACCAACGGCGAAGCCGCCCCCGGCCTGCGAGCCCAACTGCGCTCGCATGTCCTAGGCGACCAGATCAGCCTCGAAGGCGCACCCGTCGCCTACACCTACGACCTCGACGGCATACGCAACGGCCTGCCCCTCGCTCGGCCGGGCCAACTCACCCGCACCCCGCGCAAACGCCGGGCCGATCCCGGCCCACTGACCGAGATCGCCGAGGCATACGCCGACCTCGCCGACCGGTACGAGACCGCACACCCGCGACGCGTGCAGCTGTTGGCAATCGCCGCGACGATGTGGAGCCTGGCCGGCTACCAGGCCAACGCCGCCACCCTCGCCACCGCCTTCACCCGCGAGGCACGCTCTCTGTTCACCCGCGGCGAGAACGAAGTCTTCGAGACGCCGACGACGGCCGCCCCGTTCCGGATCGCCGAACTGACCGGAGCCGTCCTTCGCCGTGACCTCGACGAGGTCTCGCGCCTGGGCCAGAAGACTGCCGACGACCTTCCCACCTTAGGGCGGCGGCTCCTCGGGGAAAACGCCGAGGGACAGGCCGACGTGGCGGACGCCGCCGTGCTCGCCGCCTACGGGCTCACCGGACGGGCCGCCCGCAACCTGGCCATCCTCTGGCGTAGCGGCAACCGGGACGCCGGCCGGGCGGCCGTCGCTGATCTACGCAAGGCATCCTCCATCCTGCTGAACGCCTCGGTGGCCGACACCTGGACTCTGATCGACTCCCTTGCCTACGTCACCGAAGACATCGTCGCCACCTCACCCTGGCTGCTGCTGCGCCGCGCGGCCACCTGGGGCCGCCTGTGGGAGCGCTACCTCAAGGCTCTGATCGTCGCCGAGCGGCCCGTCATCCAGGTGTGGCCTTCCCAACGCGCCGCCCTAGACGCCGGCCTCGTCGACGCCGCAGCGCGGAACATGGCGGTGACCATGCCCACCTCGGCGGGCAAGACCCACATCGCCGAGTGGGCCATCCTGCACGCTCTCGCCCCTCAGCCCGGCGACGAGAACCGCTGGTGGCTCGTCTCCCGACTCGCCGTCTACGTTGTCCCCACCCGCGCTCTCGCCGCACAAGTCGAGCGACACCTGGCCGAGAGCCTCGAGCTGCTCGGTTTGAGGGTCTCCTCCCTCTTCGGCGGCGCCGAACACGTCCGCTACGAGATACAACTCTTGGACTTCACCGATGTCCTCGTCGTCACCAGCGAAAAGCTCGACCTGCTGCTGCGCAACATGCCCGAACTGGCGGCACGCCTCGCTCTGGTCCTGGTCGACGAGAGTCACGCCATCGACCGCTCCGAACGCGGACTGCGCCTGGAGATGCTGCTGACCCGTATCCGCCGTACCGCCCCGGACGTCCGTCTCCTGCTGCTCTCCGCGGTCCTGCCCAATGGCGAGGACCTCGCCCGATGGCTCGACCCCGAGGCGGACGCCACCAACCTCGCAAAGATCAACTGGTCACCCTCCCGGCTGAGGATGGGGGTCTTCTCCTGGCGCGGCCGCGACGCCGACGGACAACAGGGCGCCATCGACTACGGCAACGGCAACGGCAACGGCAACGGCGGCAACGGCGAGTTCTTCCTCCCCCGCGTCCTGACCCGGTACAAAAAGCGTGTCAACCTCTTCCCCAGCGCGCCTAAGGACGTCGCCGCAGCCCTCGCACTGCACTTCGACCGGCTCGGCCCCGTCCTCATTGCGCAGCCCACCAAGGTCAAGGCCCGGGCCGCCGCCAAGGCTCTGGGCGAGGCCCTGAAGAAACAGGGCGCACCCAAACTCGGCACCGCGGACGGTTCTTTCAGCGCTGAGGTCGCCCGCCAGCGTCTCGAAGCATCCGCCGAGATCGGCCGGCACATCGGAAACAGCCACGAGCTGGCTCTCATGGTCCTCGGCGGATATGCCTACCATTACTCCGAGGTCCCCCAAGCCGTCCGCACCTGCCTCGAGCGGGCCTACCGCAACGGCGCGCTGCGGGTCCTGTGCGCGACCAGCACCCTATCCCAGGGCATGAACCTGCCCACCAAGACGGTCCTCGTCCCCGACACCTGGCGTGGCCAGGGCGAGCGGGTCAGTGTCCGCGACTTCTGGAACACCGCCGGGCGGGCCGGCCGCGCCGGCCAGGAGACTGAAGGCCACGTCGTCTTGATCGCCAAGGACTCCAGTGCCGCCCAGGAACTACGCCGCCACTATCTGGACCGGGACAAGATCGAACCGGTCGTCTCCACGCTCGGCTGGCTCTACTACGAGCTGGTGACCGTACGTCTCGGCCGCCACCCCGGCGTCGGCGAGGATCTCACGACCCTGGACCTGAGCGACCCTGCCGACGAGAAACTGGCCGAGTGGGCCGAGGGACTGGACATCCAGCTCTTGGCCCTGCTCGCCGAGGAGGTCCTCGAAACGCCCGACCAGCAGCTCCTCGAGCAGGCCGCCCAGGCACTTCTCGGTGACACCCTCGGCGGACACCAACTCGCAACCCAGGAATGGTCCCTGGCCTCGCTGGCCCGCTTGTCCGCCCGCCGCGTGGCAGCCATCGCTTATCGCCTGCCCGACCGACTCGCCCGCGCCGCGATCGTTTCGCTCTGGCCTCAGCGTCCGGGGTGGGATCGACGCGCTCGCCGCCGCCGAGCAGATCCAGACCGTCCTCGACGTACGCCCCGAACTGCTCACCACCGAGCTCTGGCCCACCTTGCAGCGCCATATCCTGACTCTCGCCACAGACGTGCACGAAGTCCAGCGCGGCATCCGCCAGAAGAAGGTCGCTGGCCCCGCGCTCATATCGCTGGCCACCGACTGGATCGCTGGTCTCCCGGCAGCCGACCTCCACCAGAGGCACCACGCCGACCTGCTCACTCCCGACATCACCGCGACAACCAGCGCGATCGACAAGATCATCGTCCAGGACCTCGCCTGGATCGTCTCCGCACTCCTTCAACTCCTCGAACTCCGGCGCGGCGTTCCCTCCGAGGGCAACATTGCCGCACTCCCCGCCATGATCAAATACGGGGTCGGCAGCCCCGCCGCTTGCTACGCCTCCAGCATCGGCATCCGCGACCGCGCCACCGCAACCAACCTCGCCGCGAACTGCCCCTACCCGGAGCCGACCTTCCGACAGTTCCTCGACTGGCTCAGCCAGCTCACCACCGATGAGATCACCACGCTCACCGACCCGGACACCGCCCGCCTCCTCGTCCGCAGCACCGAACGGCGAAGCCCACGCGCCACCCAGGCCGCGATTCTGAGCGGCGCCGGGACCTTCACCTGTCCCCTGCGCGGTGTCCGCCACAGCGGCAACGACGCAACCCTCGCGCAGTTGCCAGCTGGCGCTCCCCTCGACCTCGTTCGCGACCCTGGGAACGAGGCCGACCCGAACGCCATCCAGGTACAGCACCAGGGTGTCTTCCTTGGCTGGATCGCCCGAGAGATCGCTCGCCCACTCGCTCTCGTTCTCGACGAGGACCCCGCCCCCGCATCTACACGCAGCTCGCCACCGACGCGCGCTCGATCGCCCAACAGAGCGGAGCCGACCAGCTACACGTCCACAACGCAGTCACCCTGACCATCATGCTCGCCCCAAGATGACCCTCCGCCCACCCGCGTAAGTTCGGGTCTGAGTGAAGACGAGTGCGGCAGCACTTGACTGCATGCGCGAAACCCCCGTCGCCGGGCCTCCGTCCCGCGTAACCGTCGCAAGACCGGAGTACACGCGTCTGCACAGCCCATACAGGGCGGAAAGATCATCCGCTGGCGCTGGGAGTCTCAGCTGCATCAACAGGCAAGAGCGTGAAACAACCGAAAGGTCATTCTCGCAGGTCAGCGCCACCTGATCCCCCATCGCCGCAGGTCACCGAGCGGGCTGGTCTCTTCCGGGACATCTGACCCGCCGTGAAGTGCGTATCCGGACAGCAAGACAGCACGAGCGCTGCTGGATACTCCGCCACCATCGCACGCCTGCCGAATGTCGGCCGCACACCAGCGCCTGTGGAGCCCCTCCTCCCGGAGGGGCTCCACAGGCAGTCTCAGCCCACGAATTTCTGAGAACTTCCGCCGAGCGTCCCCTCCGGCGGGAGGTCTCAGCATGCCCCTGGCCTGCCCACCAGCAGACCTGACGTGCCGTCAGTTATCAAGATCAACGAGCGTCAAACGAGCGTCAAGATACCTCTGAGAGCGTCATTTCAGCGTCAAGATATCGCCCGTAACGCACATTGCGCACATCACGCACACCCATCAAAGCAGCAGGTCAGCGGCCCTTGGCGACAGGCTCCAGAATCGCCACGCACTCCACATGATGGGTCATCGGGAACAGGTCGAAGACCCGCAGCATGCGGGGCTTGTAGCCGCCTTCCTTGAAGTACGCGAGGTCGCGGGCCAGGGCTGCCGGGTCGCAGGCCACGTAGGCGATACGGCGGGCGCCGAGGGTGGTGAGGTGCGCGACCGTCTTGCGGCCGGCGCCCGCGCGGGGCGGGTCGAGGACGATCAGGTCGGTCTCCGTGATGCGCGTGCGCGGGAGGACCTGGTCGACCTTGCCGTGTTCGATGCGGACACGCGGCATCTCGCGCAGGTTGTGCGTCGCGTCCTCCGCCGCCCGCTTGCCCGACTCGATGCCGAGCACCGCGCCGGTGTCGCCGACGCGTTCGGCGATGGCGCCCGCGAAGAGGCCCACGCCGCAGTAGAGGTCGAGTGCCGTGTCGCCCTTGCGGGGCAGCAGCCCCTGCATCACCGCGTCCACCAGCATCTGCGGGGCCTGCGGGTGGACCTGCCAGAAGCCGCCCGCGCCGACGCGGTACGTGCGGCCGTCGGCCCGCTCGCGCACGAAGTCGCGGCCGTGCACCCGGTGCACTCCCCCGTCTCGTTCCTCGACGCGCAGAACCGACACCGGCTTGTCCAGCTCGACCAGCGGGAGCCGGCCGCCGGGGCGGGGCGTGAGCACGACCTGGCGATCGGCCGAGCCGGTCGCGGCGATCGCCTCGACCGTCGCCATGCCAGGCCATTCACGCCGCTCCACGCCGAGTTCGTCCACCCCGGGCGCGGCGATCATGCAGTGGTCGACGGGTTCGACATCGTGCGAGCGGTGCCTGCGCAGGCCCGCGCGGCCGTCGGCGTCGATGGCGTACTGGAGGCGGGTGCGCCAGGCCGGCACCTCGCCGGCCGGGAGTTTGTCGCCGGGAGCGGGCACGACCGTGCCGTCCCAGCCTGCCTGCTCGGGGGTGAGGCCCGCGAGGCGCTGGAGCTGCTCCGTCACGACCTCGCCCTTGAAGCGCCGCTGGGCACCCGGCTTCGCGTGCTGCCAGTCGCAGCCGCCACACCGGCCCGGTCCCGCGTACGGGCACGGCGCCTCGACGCGGTCCTTGGAAACGTCAAGGATCTTCACGGCGTCGGCGCGCAGGAAGCGCGCGTCCGCGTCGCCCTCGGTGATCCGCGCCACGACCCGCTCGCCGGGCAGCGCGTGCCGTACGAACAGCACCCTGCCCTCGTCGGTCCTGGCGACACAGTGGCCGCCGTGCGCCACCGGGCCCACCTCGACCTCGTACTCGTCCCCGATGAGTGAGGAGGCGTTCGACTCGGTTGGCATGAGGGGGTGACTCCAGAGGGTCGGGAGGATGCGGGGCCGGGAGACCTGCACGGCAGCGGCCCAGTTTACGTCCGGCCGCCCGGTGCTCGGTTCCCGCTGTTTCCAGGTTTCCGGGACGTGACGCATCGCACCGTGGGAGTGACGGCGGATACGGTCGCCGCCGCATCCGGCCTTCTCTTGTTGGGGAACCCACGGACAGTGTTGTTTGCCTGCGGCCTTCCACTATTTTCAGGGTTCGCTCCGGAGGGTGCGTTCTTGGGCGTTCCTTTGGGAGAGCCGAGCCAGGGGATATTCGGGGAGTTATTCAGGGAGTTATTCGGGGGATAATTCTGGGG
>NZ_JAIUKE010000275.1 GCF_020176795.1 Streptomyces sp. 8L | reverse complement strand
GTGCGCGAGGGGTACGGGGACGGTCGCGGCCCTCAGGGCGGCGGGCGCGGGCGTCGTCGGGGTGGTGAGCGTCGTCCGGGTACATGGTCACAAGCGTCCTCCCACCCTTCCGTGCCCGGCCTCGTCCCATCCGTACCCGGAGTCGCACCGGTCAGCCGCGCACCACGCCAGCAATCGATCACATGGTCAGACCGACCCTGTGGACAAAGCGCGCCTGGTCGGGGCACGGCTTGAGAAGATGGGGCGACAGATCGATCGCGGGACGACCGAGACGGAGGAGTGGGCAGATGGCACACGAGCGAGCGGGTCGGCCGGCCGAGCCGGAGGACCTGACGGATGTCGCCCGGCTGGTGACCGCGTACTACGCGCTGCACCCGGACCCGGCGGAGCCGGACCAGCGGGTCGCGTTCGGGACGTCGGGCCACCGCGGCTCGTCGTTCGCGACAGCGTTCAACGAGGACCACATCGCCGCGACCAGCCAGGCCATCTGCGAGTACCGCGCCGGGCAGGGCATCGGCGGGCCGCTGTTCCTCGGCGCCGACACCCATGCCCTGTCGGAGCCCGCGAAGGTCACAGCGACGGAGGTGTTCGCGGCCAACGGGGTGGAGCTGCTGATCGACGCGGCGGACGGGTACACGCCGACGCCCGCGGTGTCGCACGCGATCCTGGCGTACAACCGCGGCAGGACCTCGGGGCTCGCGGACGGCGTCGTGGTGACGCCGTCGCACAACCCCCCGTCGGACGGCGGGTTCAAGTACAACCCGCCGAGCGGCGGCCCCGCGGGTTCGGACGCCACCGGCTGGGTCCAGGACCGGGCGAACGAGATCATCGCGGGCGGCCTGACGGACGTGCGGCGCGTGCCGTACACCCGCGCGCTGGCGGCCGCCACCACGGGGCGGTACGACTTCCTGGGCACCTACGTGGCGGACCTGCCGTCGGTGCTCGACCTCGACGCGGTGCGCGCGGCGGGCGTGCGGATCGGCGCAGACCCGCTCGGCGGGGCGTCCGTGGCCTACTGGGGGCGGATCGCCGAGGAGCACCGGCTCGATCTGACGGTCGTCAACCCGCTGGCGGACCCGACCTGGCGGTTCATGACGCTGGACTGGGACGGCAAGATCCGCATGGACTGCTCGTCGCCGTACGCGATGGCCTCGCTCATCGAGCAGCGGGAGCGCTTCCAGATCGCGACGGGCAACGACGCGGACTCCGACCGCCACGGCATCGTCACGCCGGACGCGGGCCTGATGAACCCGAACCACTACCTGGCCACGGCGATCCAGTACCTGTACGGGCACCGCGACGGCTGGGCGGCGGGCCTCGGGATCGGCAAGACGCTGGTGTCGTCCTCGATGATCGACCGGGTCGCGGCGGACCTCGGGCGGCGTCTCGTGGAAGTGCCGGTCGGCTTCAAGTGGTTCGTGGACGGGCTGGTGGACGGGTCGATCGGGTTCGGCGGCGAGGAGTCGGCCGGCGCGTCCTTCCTGCGCAGGGACGGCTCGGTGTGGACGACGGACAAGGACGGCATCATCCTGGCGCTGCTGGCGTCCGAGATCCTCGCGGTGACGGGCCGGACGCCGTCCGAGCACTACGGGGAACTGACGGACCGGTTCGGTGCACCTGCGTACGCGCGCATCGACGCGCCGGCCACCCGGGAGGAGAAGGCGGTCCTCGCGAAGCTCTCGCCGGAGCAGGTCTCCGCGGACCGGCTCGCGGGTGAGCCGGTCACGGGCGTGCTCACCGAGACGCCGGGCAACGGAGCGGCCATCGGCGGCATCAAGGTCACCACGGAGTCCGCGTGGTTCGCGGCGCGCCCTTCGGGCACGGAGGACGTGTACAAGATCTACGCGGAGTCCTTCCAGGGCCCCGGCCACCTGGCCCGTGTGCAGGAGGAGGCCAAGGCGGTGGTCGCGGCGGCGCTGGGCTCCTGACGGGCGAACCCCGGCCGGGGATCTCGCGGCCACGGGCGCGTGGGGCGGGCGCGTGGCGCGGGCGCGCCCGTGAGTCCTCGGCCGGCGGCACCGCGCTCGCCGGGTGCGCCTCAGGCGGCCGTCCGGCGGCCCCGCCGCTCCTCCGGGGTGGCCAGCGGCACGTCCAGCGGGCGGGCCAGGCCCATCACGCCCTCGTCCAGGCGCTGCAAGTGCCGCAGGACCCGGAAGGTGACCGTCCCGCTGCGCAGCGCCGCCGGGTCGGTCTCCTCCAGCATCGAGGCGATGCTGGCGCCCGACTCGATCTCACCCGCGGTCTGCTCGTCGGCGACGCGGGCCGCGAGGACGGTGATGTTGTGCGCGATGCGGTCCCCGGCCCCGGCGAGCCGGGGATCGGCGGCGATCCGCTTGCTGTACGGGACGAGTTCGGCGGTCGCGGCCAGCGATCGGGCGTGGTAGGCGCAGCTCTCCAGCAGCGCCACGAGGTAGCGGGCCGTCTGCCGGCGCTCCCGCAGCGGGGTGAAGGGGTGGGTGAGGGGCTGGACGGAGCGGCGCAGGTCGTCCAGCGCGGTGTCGAGGTCGCGCGCCATGTCGAGCAGGTCTGCGGTGGGCCCGCCGCTGAGCTGGGTGACGGCGGCCGACGCCACGTCGCCGAGCCGCAGCAGCACCGTGCGCAGCAGCTGGTCCGTCCTGCGGTCGGTCTGGACGGGCAGGACGATCAGGGCCGCGATGATGCCGCAGGCGGCGCCCAGGGCGGTCTCCTCGATCCGCAGGATGAGCACGGAGACGCTGTAGGTGTGCAGCAGCGTGTAGAGCACGCCGAGCATGGATGTGACGAAGAAGGACATCAGCGCGTAGCTCAGCGGCGCGGTGAAGAACATGCCGAAGATGCACAGCAGCACCAGGCCGAACGCGGTCCAGGTGTGGTTGCCGACGAGGCCCGCGAGCACGACACCGCAGACCACGCCGCTCATGGTGCCGATGAGGCGCCGGTAGCCCTTGACCAGGATCTCGCCCGTCGAGGAGGTGTTCAAAAAGACGACCCAGCAGGTCAGGACCGCCCAGTACCAGCGCTGGTCGGAGAGGAACTCGCCGCCGATCATGGCCAGTACCGACCCCGCGGACACCTGGAAGGCGGCCCGGGTGGAGCGCCGCCGCAGCCCGGTCTGCTCGGCCTCGACGGGCTCGACGGCGCTGCCCGCGGAGACCTCCTCGGCCTCGAACTCCTCGCGCGACCTGGTCGCCTCCGCGGTGTCGTCGGACTCGTCGCCGGGGCCGTCGAGGGCGATCCTGAGGCCGAGCACGGCGCGCGTCGCCTCGCCGATGCCGCGGAACACGTCCTGTACGGCGGGCGGCCCCGACGGCAGGTTCTCCTCGTCGCGGTAGCCGAGGAGCCGGTTCCTCAGGCGGTTCTGCGCGGTGCCGCGGTGCTCGGGGCCGAGCCGGGTGATCAGCAGGTGCAGCGCCCTGAGGTCGCGGCGCAGGATCACCGTGGTGTCCGCGCCGAGGCCGGTCGCGGGCTGCGCGGGCACGGGGGCGTTCGGCAGGTGCAGGGTGAGGGTGTCCGCGCGCTCCGCGCTGCGGGCGTTCAGCAGCAGCATGCCGAGGCGCTCCGAGGTGATCTCGGCGTCGGCGACGCGGCGTTGCAGGACGTCCGCGGTGGCGGCGTCGTCGGGGTTGTCGCCGAGCCTGCCCTGGATCATCAGCGCGGCCTCGTGCAGCCGGGCGGTGTGCCGCCGCAGGTCGACGAGGACCTTCTCCAGGTCCTCCGGGTCCGCGTCGAACATGTCGATCTGGATCGCGACGAGTTGGGCGAGCCGGGCCCTGAAGGCGGTGCGCAGGCGGCCGAGGGTGCCGGCCGTGGTCTGCCGTACGAGCAGGAAGCGGGAGACCGCGGCGCACGCGAAGGCGATGGCCAGGGTCAGCCACAGCTGCGGCAGTGCGGGGA
This sequence comes from Streptomyces sp. 8L, assembly GCF_020176795.1. Classification (GTDB taxonomy): domain Bacteria; phylum Actinomycetota; class Actinomycetes; order Streptomycetales; family Streptomycetaceae; genus Streptomyces. The sequence continues at coordinate 12,901 of NZ_JAIUKE010000275.1, read as the reverse complement.
GCGTCGCGTGGACGAAGAGCGACACGAAGTAGAACTGGAAGCCGAAGAGGCCGATCGTGTAGCCGCGGTCACCGAATCTGCGGGCGTACACGGCGCAGAAGATCAGTGCGAGGAACACCAGGTCGCTGAGGACGATCTGACGGCCGAGCAGAGCGCCGAGCGACACCGAGACCAGCGCCATGACCAGGCCGAGAGCCAGTGTGAGTGCCTGCTTGGGCTGCTCCTTCTCGCGGATGGCGAAGGTGGCCACCATGGCGCCCATCGCACCGGCCACCAGATGGATGACCTGGGTGTGCAGAGCGGCGAGCACGCCGAGGGTGAGCACGATGGAGCCGACGGTGCGCAGTGCGGCCATCAGCCGGATGAGTCCGGGGTCGGATGCCGAGAAGCGGTCCCAGATCCGGGTCCTGGCCCGTCCCGAGGCCCCTCGCGTCGCTGCCATCGTCTCCCCTGCACCCTCTTTCCGGCCATGGTCAGAGTTCGGTCCAGCATCGCACGACTGCCCCGCCGCGAGAGCGGCAGTCCCGGCGGTGGGGGCCCCTGATGCCCCCCGCTAGCCTCGGGGCCATGTCGAAACTCCTCCTCGTCCTGCACATCCTGGCCGTGGTGATCGGGCTCGGCCCGGTGATGGTCGCGTCGAGCATGTTCCCCTCGGTCCTGCGCCGCGCCCTGGCGGGCGGCGACGCCGCCGACGCGCGTGGCGCGCTGGGAGTCCTGGGCCGGATATGCCGGGTGTACGCCGCCGTCTCCATCGCGGTACCGGTCTTCGGCTTCGGCCTCGCGAGCATGCACGGCGGGCTCGGGAAGCCCTGGCTCGTCGCGTCGATCGTGCTGACAGTGGTGGCGGCGGGCGTGCTGGTCTTCCTGCTGCCCGCGCAGCAGAGCGCGCTCGACGCGCTGGCCGGCGGCGGCGGCGCGGAGGCCCCGGTGCCAGGAGCGGTGGCGGCCGAGGGCGCGCTCGCGGGCGCCCCTGCCACCGCGTCGGCCGCCGCGCCGGGCAGGCTCGCCATGCTGGCGGGGATCTTCAACCTGCTGTGGGTCGTCGTCGCCGTACTGATGGTCCTGCGCCCGTAGTACCGCCGCCGGGGGCGCGCTCAGCCCTGGTCGGACGGGCGCGCCCTGACGTGCATGCGCTCGCCCTGGCGTCCGAACAGCGTGAGGAACTCCACCGGCCGGTCGCCCACGTTGACGAAGCCGTGCGGGGTGCGGGTGTCGAACTCGGCGGCCTCGCCCGCACCCAGCACCAGGTCGTGGTCGCCCAGCACCAGGCGTAGCCGCCCGGACAGGATGTACAGCCACTCGTAGCCCTCGTGGCTGCGCTGTTCCGGCTTCTCGTCCCGGGACTCGGCCGGGCGGGGCGGGACGATCTGCTTGTACGCGAGGAGCCCGCCGAGGTGCCGCGTGAGCGGTACGAACGTGGTGCCGTGCCGTACGAACGGGCGGGGCCTGATGCGCGGGTCGTCGGTGTCAGGGGCGGCGACGAGTTCGTCGAGCGGCACCCCGTACGTCTTCGAGAGCGGCAGGAGGAGCTCCAGGGTCGGCTTGCGCCCGCCGGATTCCAGCCGGGACAGCGTGCTCAGCGAGATGCCGGTGGTCTCGCTGACTGCGGCGAGGGTGATGCCCTGCTTCCGCCGCAGCTCCCGCAGCCGGGGGCCCACCGCGGTCAGCACCCGGGCGAGGTCGTCTTCAGCCATACCTCTATTTGCCGACTCGGCAAGAACATTTGTCAAACGCTCGACGGCCGTTCCACCATCTCCCCCATCGGCCCGGCCCGGCGAAAAGGCCGTAGCCACACAAGGAGGAGGAGAGAGACATGTCGGCACAGAGGGAGCATGTCGATACGGTGGTGATCGGCGGCGGCGCGGCCGGCCTCGGCGGCGCGCTGGCCCTGGCCCGGGCCCGCCGCTCGGTCCTGGTGATCGACGGCGGCGCGCCACGCAACGCGCCCGCGGGCCACGTCCACGCCTATCCCGGCCGCGAGGGCACGCCGCCCGCCGAGCTGGCCGCCCTCGGCCGGGCCGAGGTGGAGAGCTACGGCGCCACCGTCGTGACCGGCACCGTGGCGTCGGCCCACCGGCTGCCCGCGGCGGAGGCGGACGGCTTCCTGGTCGTACGGGAGGACGGCACCGAGACGGTGGCGCGGCGCCTGCTGGTGGCGACCGGCCTGGTGGACGAGCTGCCCGGCGTGCCCGGGCTCGCCGAGCGGTTCGGCGCGGACGTCCTGCACTGCCCGTACTGCCACGGCTGGGAGGTCCGCGACACACCGATCGGCGTTCTCGCCACCGGCCCGCTGGCCGTGCACCAGGCGCTGCTGTGGCGGCAGTGGAGCGAGGACGTGACGCTGTTCGCGCACACCGCGCCGGAGTTCGACGACGAGGCGTACGAGCGGCTCGCGGCGCGCGGGATCGCCGTCGTGGACGGCGAGGTGACGGGTCTTGAGGTCACCGACGGCCGGCTGACCGGCGTCAGGACCGGCGACCGGGTCACCGCGCGGAGCGCGCTGGCGGTCGCTCCGCGGTTCACCGCCCGCGCGGCCCTGCTCAGGGGCCTCGGCCTGGCCGAGACCGAGCAGGTCATGGCGGGGCACCTCGTCGGCACCTACGTGGCGTCCGACGCGACGGGCGCGACAGAGGTGCCGGGCGTGTGGGTGGCGGGCAATGTGACCTCCCTCACCGAGCAGGTCATCGGCGCGGCCGCCGCCGGTGTACGGGCGGGCGCGGCGATCAACGCCGACCTCGTCGCGGCGGACACGGCGGCCGCCGGCGCCGCCCGCAGGGCGGCCGGGTCCGGGCCGGCGGAGGCCGCGGTCACCCACCGCGAAGGACCCGGCGCCGGGGCGACGACGCTGCGGGAGTTCTGGGACGCGCGGTACGCGCAGAGCGAGCGCGTCTGGAGCGGCGAGCCCAACGCCGAGCTGGTGCGTGAGGTCTCCGACCTGCCGCCGGGCCGCGCGCTCGACCTGGCCTGCGGCGAGGGAGGGGACGCGGTGTGGCTCGCGGGGCGCGGCTGGGACGTGACCGCCGTGGACATCTCGCGGGTCGCGCTCGGGCGGGCGGAGCGGCACGCGGCGCAGGCCGGTGCCGGCGACCGGATCGACTGGCAGTGGCACGATCTGAGCGCCACGTTCCCGGAGGGCGAGTTCGACCTGGTGTCCGCTCAGTTCCTGCACTCCGAGGGCGAGCTGCCGCGCGAGGACATCCTGCGCAGGGCGGCCGCCGCGGTGGCGCCCGGCGGGGTGCTGCTGATCACGGGCCACTCCGGCGGCGCGCCCTGGGAGGAGGACCACGGACACCCCGACGTCGTCCTGCCGACCCCGCGGGAGGTGCTCGCGCAGCTGCGGCTCGCCGAGGGCGAGTGGAAGGTCGAGCGCTGCGAGGACCACGGACGCGTCCAGACCGCGCCGGACGGCACCCGGGTGCAACGCACCGACAACACCGTGCGGGTGCGGCGCGTCGCGGGCTGAGGAGCCGGGCCGGGGCGGGGCCTTTAGGATCGGGCCGAGCCGGGAAGGCACCTGGGTGCGGAGTGGTCCGCGGGCAGGGCGTGCACCCTGGGCACGAGGAGACAGGAGAGCGGACGTGACGGCCGAACCATCCGGAGCACCGGAGCCGCAACCGGTGCTGAGTCCGCTCACCACCTCGGCGATCTTCCTGGTCGCCACGGTCGACGAGGGCGGCGAGCTGCCGGTGCGCGACCTGCTGGCCGACCTGCCGGGCCTGCGGCGCAGTTTCGGCTTCGGCGCGCCGGACGGCCACCTCAGCTGCGTCGCCGGCATCGGTTCCGCGGTCTGGGAGCGGCTGTTCGACGGCCCCCGCCCGGCGGAGCTGCACCCGTTCAAGGAGCTCGGGGGCCCCCGCCCCCGGGCCCCCGCCACCCCGGGCGACCTGCTGTTCCACCTCCGGGCGACCCGTCAGGACCTCTGCTTCGGCCTGGCCGCCGAGATCATGGACCGGCTGCGGGGCCATGTCACGGTCGTGGACGAGGTGCAGGGGTTCAAGTACCACGACGTGCGCGACCTGATGGGGTTCGTGGACGGCACGGAGAACCCGGAGGGCAGGGCGGCGGGCGAGGCGGTCCTGGTCGGCGGCGAGGACGCGGACTTCGCGGGTGGCAGCTATGTGATCGTGCAGAAGTACCTGCACGATCTCCAGGCGTGGAACGCGCTGCCGGTCGAGGCGCAGGAGAAGGTCATCGGCCGGCGCAAGCTCACCAACGTCGAGCTGGACGAGCCCGCCTCGCACGTCGCGCTGAACACCGTGACCGGCGAGGACGGCGAGGAGCAGCAGATCCTGCGGGACAACATGCCGTTCGGCAGCCCGGGGCACGACGAGTTCGGCACGTACTTCATCGGCTACGCGCGCACGCCCGAGGTCACCGAGCAGATGCTGCGCAACATGTTCCTCGGCACGGCCGCGGCGACCCACGACCGCATCCTGGACTTCTCCACCGCGGTCACGGGCACGCTGTTCTTCGCACCGTCCGCGGACTTCCTCGACGACCTGCCCGAGCCCCCGTCGCCGGACTCGGCGCGGCAGCCCGTACCGCCCCTACCCCACACCCGTGCCGAATCCCCCGAAGGCGGCAGCGCCGACGGGAGCCTGGGCATCGGGGATCTGAACAGGAGCACCGCCAAGTGAACAACCTCCACCGCGAACTGGCCCCCGTCTCCGCCGCAGCCTGGGCCGATCTGGAGGACGAGGCCCGGCGTACGTTCAAGCGCCATGTGGCGGCCCGCCGCCTCGTCGACGTGCCCGAGCCCGCGGGTACCGAGCTGGCCGCCGTGCCCACCGGCCACCTGGAAGCGGTCGAGGCGCCGGCCGAAGGGGTGCGGGCCCATCTGCGCCGCGCCCAGCCGCTGGTGGAGCTGCGCGTCCCGTTCACGGTCTCGCGCGCGCAGGTCGACAGCGTGGAGCGGGGTGCGCAGGACGCCGACTGGGACCCGGTGAAGGACGCGGCGCGCCGGCTCGCCTACGCCGAGGACCGGGCGGTCTTCGAGGGGTACGCGGCGGCCGGGATCGAGGGTGTCAGGGCGGCCTCGTCCAACCCTGCGCTCACGCTGCCAGCCGATGCCCGCGACTACCCGAACGCGATCAGCCAGGCGATCAGCGAGCTGCGGCTCGCCGGTGTCGGCGGGCCCTACGCGGTGGCGCTCAGCGCGGACGCGTACACGCTGGTGAGCGAGACCTCGGACCACGGCTACCCGATCCGGGAGCACCTGTCGCGGGTGCTGAACGGCGACATCGTCTGGGCGCCGGCCATCGACGGCGCGTTCGTCCTCGCGACGCGCGGCGGCGACTTCGAGCTGCGGATCGGCCAGGACGTGTCCATCGGCTATCTGAGCCACGACGCGACGAGCGTGGAGCTCTACTTCCAGGAGACGTTCACGTTCCTGACGTACACCTCGGAGGCGGTCGTCGCCCTCTCTCCGCACCGCCCCTGAACGCACCGCTCCGGCCGGGGTGAAGGCCCCGGCCGGAGCGGGTCAGGTGTCGACGCGCTCCCAGCCGCGGGCGTCCCGCGCCCTGGCCCCGAGCCGGCGGGGGTCACGGGCCCGGTAGACGATGTAGGGCCGGAAGAGGTACTGCACCGGCGCGCTGAACATGTGCACCAGCCGGGTGAACGGGATGAGCGCGAACAGCACCATCCCGATGACGGCGTGCACCCGGTAGGCGAGGGGCGCCTCGGCCATCAGGTGGACGTCGGGCGACAGCGTGAACAGGCTCCGGGCCCAGGGCGCGATGGTGCTGCGGTAGTCGTAGCCGCGGCTGGGCGTGGAGTGCGTGAACTTCGCGACGAGCCCGGCGGCGATCGCGCCGAGCAGGAACACGTACATCAGCTTGTCGTTGGCGGTGGTGGCGCGGAAGACGGGCGCGTTGGTGCGGCGCCGGTAGATCAGCAGGAGGATGCCGGCGACGGCGAGCAGGCCCGCCACGCCGCCGCCGTACAGCGAGAGCAGGTGGTAGGCGCGCTCGCCGAGGCCGAGGGCGTTCGTCCAGGACGCGGGCACGAACAGGCCCATGAGGTGGCCGGCGAGGACGAAGAGGATGCCGTAGTGGAACACGGGTGAGGCGACGTTGAGCAGCTTCGCCTCGTACACCTCGGAGGAGCGGGTGGTCCAGCCGAACGCGTCGTAGTGGTAGCGCCAGGCGAGCCCCGTGACGAGCAGCACGAAGACGATGTACGGGAGCGCGCCCCACAGCAGTGTGGTCATGGGTTCTCTCCGGTCGGCGGTATGTCCCGCGGCGGGCGGGCCCGGTCGGTGGGGCCGGTCAGTGGCGTCGGTCGGACAGCAGGGGCAGCCGGGCGGTGTGGCCGTACGGTTCGAGGCCGACGTCCTCGCGCGGCGGCCCCGACCCGGCGAGCGCGCGGGCCTGGGCGCGGTCCTTCGGGGAGGGGCCTGGCAGGGTGGCGCAGACCGCCGCGAGCGCCCCCGCGTAGGGGGTGTCCGCCTCGGTGAGCGCGATCCGCAGGAGTTCGAGGCCGGGCCGGTGCTCGCGCAGCAGCGCGTCCGAGCCGGTGCGCGCGGAGAACTCCAGGACGGCGGGCAGGAAGTCGGGGAGCTCCTCGCCGCGGAAGTCGAGGCCCCCTTCGCGGTAGGCCTGCTTGAAGCGGACCAGGGAGGCGCCCCTGCGGCGGGTGTCGCCGTCGCGCCACCAGCTCAGGTAGAGGCTGTGCCGGTTCTTGAAGTCGAAGACCCGCACATAGCCGGCGGCCAGCGCGTCGGTGCCGTGGGCCGCCAGGTGGTCGAGGAGCGGGCGCAGCAGGTCCGCCGCCCGGCCGCCCGCCTCGTCGAGCGCGGACCGCAGCAGCGGGAGCCGCTCGCGCAGTGCGGCGTCCGGGTAGGCGAGGCAGTGGGCGGCGGCCTGGTGCACGATCCGGGTCCCGTACGGGAGGGTGTGCGCGTTCACGGCAGTTCGCTCTCCTTGTCGGCGCGCTGGCGCCTGCTGCGCAGGTGGAAGGTCTCCAGCGACACCAGCGGCAGCGATCTGCGGCCCGAGTCGTCGCCGAACGGGCCCTGTTCGTAGGCGCCGGGCCCGCCGTCGTGGTCGAGGCTGCATCCGTCGTCGGGGAGGGCGGACTCCTCAAGGCGCCGGGCGTCGCCGAGCGCGGCGGTCGGGATGACGTACCGCTCCTCGTACTTGGCGAGGGCCAGCAGCCGGTACAGGGCGTCGACCTGCTCCAGGGTCAGGTCCGTGGCGCGCACGCCCGCGGTGTCGGGCTCCCTGCCGAGGTTGACGCTGCGCAGGTACGCGCGCATCGCGGCGAGCTTCTCCAGCGACGCCCGCACCGGCCCGGTGTCCCCGGCGGTGAACAGTTCGGCGAGGTATTCGAGCGGGATGCGCAGGGCGTCGATGGCGCCGAACAGGTTGCCCGCGTCCTCGCCGTCGAAGCCCGTCTCGGTGAGCGCCTCGACCACGGGCGACAGCGGCGGGATGTACCAGACCATCGGCAGGGTCCGGTACTCCGGGTGCAGCGGGAGCGCCACCTTGTACGTGCTGATGAGGGCGTGCACCGGCGAGCGGCGGGCCGCCTCGATCCAGTCGTGGGCGATGCCGTCGCGCTCGGCCGCACGCGCCACCTCGGGGTCCTCGGGGTCGAGGAAGCAGTCCAGCTGGGCCGCGTAGAGGTCCTTGTCGTCGGGGACGGAGGCGGCGGCGGTCACCTTGTCGGCGTCGTAGAGGATCACACCGAGGTAGCGCAGGCGGCCGACGCAGGTCTCGGAGCAGACGGTGGGCAGGCCGACCTCGATGCGCGGGTAGCACAGCGTGCACTTCTCGGCCTTGCCGGTGCGGTGGTTGAAGTACACCTTCTTGTACGGGCAGGCGGTGACGCACTGCCGCCAGCCCCGGCAGCCGTCCTGGTCGACGAGGACGATGCCGTCCTCCTCGCGCTTGTAGATGGCGCCCGACGGGCAGGCCGCCGCGCAGGCCGGGTTGAGGCAGTGCTCGCAGATCCGCGGCAGGTAGAACATGAACGTCTCGTCGAAGGTGAACGCGATCTTCTTGCCGATCTCGTCGCGCAGCTTCGCCACGACCGGGTCGTCGCCGCCGTGTTCGGGCGCGCCGCCGAGGTCGTCGTCCCAGTTGGAGCTCCACTCGATCTTCATGGGCTTGCCGGAGACGAGGGAGCGGGGCGTGGCGACGGGGAAGTCGTCGCCGAGCGGCGCGTCGGTCAGGTTGCGGTACTCGTACGTCCAGGGCTCGTAGTAGTCCTTGAGGGTGGGCAGGACCGGGTTGGAGAAGATCGTGGCGAGCTTCTTCAGCCTGCCGCCCTGCTTGAGGGTGAGGGCCCCGCGCCGGTTCAGGACCCAGCCGCCGCGCCACTTCTCCTGGTCCTCGTAGCGGCGCGGGTAGCCCTGGCCGGGCCGGGTCTCGACGTTGTTGAACCAGACGTACTCCATGCCGGTCCTGTTGGTCCATGTCTCCTTGCAGGTCACGGAGCAGGTGTGGCACCCGATGCACTTGTCGAGGTTCATCACCATCGCGATCTGGGCCATGACGCGCATGTCAGTACTCCACATCCTGCGAGCGGCGGCGGACGACGGTGATCTCGTCGCGCTGGTTGCCGGTGGGGCCGAGGTAGTTGAAGGCCCAGCTGAGCTGGGCGTAGCCGCCGATGAGGTGGGTCGGCTTGAGGATCAGGCGGGTGAGCGAGTTGTGGGTGCCGCCGCGCCTGCCGGTGGTCTCGGCCTTGGGTACGTTCACGGTGCGCTCCTGCGCGTGGTGCATGTAGACGGTGCCCTCCGGCATGCGGTGCGAGACGACCGCCCGCGCGGTGACGACGCCGTTGCGGTTGACCGCCTCGATCCAGTCGTTGTCCTTGACGCCGATGGCGCGGGCGTCGCCCGGCGCCATCCAGACGACCTGTCCGCCGCGCGAGAGCGACAGCATGAACAGGTTGTCCTGGTACTCGGAGTGGATGGACCACTTGTTGTGCGGGGTGAGGAAGCGGACCGTCACCTCGCGCTGCCCGTCGGCGCCCGCGGACGGCTCGCCGAAGAGGCGGTGCATGTCGAGCGGCGGCCGGTAGACGGGCAGCGCCTCGCCGAGTTCGTGGACCCAGTCGTGGTCGAGGAAGAAGTGCTGGCGGCCCGTCAGGGTGTGCCAGGGCTTGAGGTGCTCGGTGTTGAGTGTGAACGGCGTGTAGCGGCGGCCGCCCGACTCGCTGCCCGACCACTCGGGGCTGGTGATGACCGGCACGGGCGCGGCCTGGGTGTCGGCGTAGCTGATCCGCGTCGCTTCGTGTTCCTCGGCCAGGTGCGCCAGGGGTCGGCCGGTGCGTTCCTCAAGGGTGTGGAAGCCCTGGACCGCGAGGCGCCCGTTGGTGGTACCGGACAGCGCGAGGATGGTGTTGGCGGCCTTGACGGCGGTGTCGAGCCGGGGGCGGCCCGCGGCGACGCCGTCGTGCGCGGAGCCGTTGAGCGCCCGGAGCATCTCGACCTCCCGGCCGGGGTGGAGCGCGATGCCCTTGGCCGGCAGGCCGAGGTCCTCCGCGAGCGGGCCGAGCGCGGCGAACTTGGCGCCTACGGCGGCGTAGTCGCGCTCGACGACGGCGAGGTCCGGCAGGGTGGCTCCCGGCACCGGCTCGCAGTCGCCGCGCGCCCAGTCGCGGGCGGTCCCGCCGGGCTGCGCCAACTCGCCGGGAGTGTCGTGCTGGAAGGGCGAGGCGACCAGGTCGCGGCGGGTGCCGAGATGGACGGCGGCCAGTTCGCTGAAGCGTTCCGCGATGGCCTTGAAGGCGTCGAAGTCGGTTCTGGCCTGCCACGGCGGGTCGATGGCCGGGGTGAACGCGTGCACGTAGGGGTGCATGTCGGTGGTGGACAGGTCGTGCTTCTCGTACCAGGTCGCCGCCGGCAGGGTGACGTCCGACAGCAGGGTCGAGGAGGTCATGCGGAAGTCGAGCGAGACGAGCAGGTCGAGCTTGCCCTCGGGCGCGTCCTCGCGCCACACGACGTCGCGCGGACGGACGCCCTCCGGCGCCTCACGGGCGCGCAGCGAGGAGTGGGTGCCGAGCAGGTGCCGGGTGAAGTACTCGGCGCCCTTGGCGGACGAGCCGAGCACGTTGGCGCGCCACAGGGTCAGTACGCGCGGCCAGTTCCGCGGCGCGTCCGGGTCCTGGCAGGCGAACCTCAGCTCTCCGCTCCTGAGCCCTTCGACGGCCGAGGCGACCGGTTCGTCGGCGTCGCCGAGGTCGAGCGGGTTGCGGTCGAAGGTGGGGTACGAGGGCATCCAGCCGGTGCGGGCCGCCTGGGCGAGGCAGTCGACCCCCGTCATGCCCGCGAACCGGCCCTCGCCGAGCGGGGAGGCGAGGACGTCGGCCGAGAACGTGTCGTAGCGCCACTGGTCGGTGTGGAGGAAGAACCAGCCGGTGCCGATGGCCTGGCGGGGCGGCCTCGACCAGTCGGAGGCGGCGGCGAGTGCGGCCCAGCCGGTGTTCGGCCGGCACTTCTCCTGGCCGACGTAGTGCGCCCAGCCGCCGCCGTTGCGGCCCTGGCAGCCGGTGAGCTGGAGGAGCGCGAGGAAGGCGCGGTAGATGGTCTCGGAGTGGAACCAGTGGTTGGTCCCCGCGCCCATGAGGATCATGCACCGGCCCTCGGACTGCTCCGCGGTGTCCGCGAACTCGCGGGCGATCCGTACGCAGGCCGAGGCGGGCACGGACGTGTGGACCTGCTGCCACGCGGGGGTGCAGGGCGCTTCGGCGTCGTCGTATCCGGTGGGCCAGTCGCCGGGCAGGCCGGGCCTCGCGACCCCGTACTGCGCGAGCAGCAGGTCGAAGACGGTGGTGACGAGGCGTCCGCCGATCTCCCGCACGGGCACGCCGCGCCGGACGATCTCGCCGCGGCCCTGGCCGTGGACGCCGCCCTCGGTGTCGAAGCGGGGCAGCAGCACTTCGGCGGTACGGGCCCCGGCGGCGGCGCCCGCATCTGCCGCACCGCCTGCGTCTGCCGCACCGGACACGCCCGCCGTACCCGCCGCGTCTGCCGTCTGAGGGCCGTCGTCGGCTGCCAGTGTCAGCCGGGGCACGATGTCGCCCAGGTCGAGGTTCCAGCGGCCCTTGCCCGACTCGGTCCAGCGGAAGCCGACCGACCCGCCGGGAACGGCGGGCGCGTCCGTCGCCGCGTCCAGCACGACGGTCTTCCACTCGGCGCCCTCCCCGGTGTCGCCGAGGTCGGCGGAGCGCAGGAACTTGCCCGGCACGTACGCGCCGTCGCGCTCGGCCAGCGTCACCAGGAAGGGCAGATCGGTGAAGCGGCGCACGTAGTCGGTGAAGAACGGCACCCGCCGCTCGACGAAGCACTCCCTGAGGATCACGTGGCCCATGGCGAGGGCGAGGGCCGCGTCGGTGCCGGGGTGCGGGTGCAGCCACTCGTCGGCGAACTTGGCGTTGTCCGCGTAGTCGGGCGAGACGACGACGACCTTCTGGCCCCGGTAGCGGGCCTCGGCCATCCAGTGGGCGTCGGGCGTCCGCGTGACCGGCACGTTCGAGCCCCACATCATCAGATACGCGGCGTCCCACCAGTCCCCCGACTCCGGCACGTCCGTCTGGTCGCCGAACACCTGCGGCGACGCCACCGGCAGATCCGCGTACCAGTCGTAGAACGACAGCATGGAGGCGCCGATCAGCGACATGAACCGGGCGCCCGCCGCGTGGGAGACCATCGACATGGCGGGGATCGGTGAGAAGCCCGCGACCCGGTCGGGGCCGTGCGCCTTGATGGTGTGGACGTGCGCCGCGGCGATGATCTCGACGGCCTCGTCCCAGGTCGCCCGAACCAGGCCGCCCTTGCCGCGGGCGCGCTGATAGGCACGGCGCCGTTCCGGGTCGCCCTGGATGTCGGCCCAGGCGAGCACCGGGTCGGTGAGCCGTTCCTTCGCCTCGCGGTACAGCTCCAGCAGGACGCCTCTGACGTACGGGTGGCGCACGCGGGTCGGCGAGTACGTGTACCAGGAGAACGCGGCGCCGCGCGGGCAGCCGCGCGGCTCGTACTCGGGCCGGTCGGGGCCGACGGTGGGGTAGTCGGTGGCCTGCGTCTCCCAGGTGATGATGCCGTCCTTGACGTACACCTTCCAGCGGCAGGAGCCGGTGCAGTTGACGCCGTGCGTGGAGTTGACGACCTTGTCGTGGCTCCACCGGTCGCGGTAGAAGGTGTCGGCGTCCCGGCCGCCGGTGATCCGGAGGCTGTGGAGGTCTTCGGAGGCGTCACCCGGCCGGAAGAACTTCGCGGACTTCAGCAGCAGCGCCCCCGGCTCCTTCGTGGCACGCGCCTGTGCCCCCGCCCCGTCCGGTTCCTCCGTGGTGTCCCGCACCTGGACCTCCTGACCCGCGATCACTGCCCGTTGCCTCCCTCATCAAAGGGGAAAAAGGGCGGATCGCCCGGCGGATGGAACCCCCCGCGCGTCCGTGTGGACCTTTCGGCGTAAAGGGATGGCGCCGCGCGGCGCCGCGCAGTGCGATGGGACGGTGACCTTCGAGACGCGAGAGCCCCGTCCGGGCCGGCGGTGGGCGCCCGGCCAGTGGTGGAGCGAGCTGCCGCCCGCGGCGGGTGCCTGCGTGATGGCGACCTGCATCCTGTCCGTGGGGCTGCACCTGACGGGCCGTGAGGTGCTCTCACGCGCCGCGCTCGCCCTCGGCGGGGCGCTGTGGCTGCTGCTCGCGTACGACTTCGCGGCCCGGCTGCTCGGCGACCGGGGGCGCTGGCGGTCGGAGGCCGACACCCCGCCGGGGCTGACGGCCGTCGCGGCGACGACCGTGCTGGGCACCCGGCTCGCGCTGCTCGGATGGCTGACCCTGGCGGAGGCCCTGCTGGCCCTGGCGGCCGCCGTGTGCCCGTATCTGCTGGTGGCGGTGGTGGGGCACTGGAAGGCGCGGGAACCGGGCGGGGTGTTCCTGGTGTGCGTGG
>NZ_JAIUKE010000274.1 GCF_020176795.1 Streptomyces sp. 8L | reverse complement strand
GCGTGAGGGCGCCCGCGGCCGGGAGGAGGTCGGCCGACCACACACAGGAACGGTCGACCACAAGCACGAACCGCCGCGCTCGCGCACCGCTCTCACGCCATCTGGCGGGGCAGCCGCAGCGCCAGCAACGCGGTCAGCGCCACGAGCCCCAGCTGGGTCAGCAGCGTCACGGCCAGCGCATGGCCCATGTGCGGCGATCCGGTGCCGGACAGGGTCAGGAACAGCGAGCCGAGCGTGGCCACGCCGAGCGCCAGCATCGACTGCTGCGTCGTGACCATCACGCCGCTGCCCACGCCCGCCCGCTCCGCCGGGACGTCGGAGAGCACGATCCGGAACAGGACCGGCAGCTGGAGGCCCTGGCCGAGCCCGGCGAGCGCGGTGCCCGGGAGCAGGGCGAGGGTTCCGAGCGAGGGCCAGTCCCGCCACACCTGGTACGCCAGGAGCGCGAGGCCGAGGGCTTGCAGCACGCCGCCCAGCGCGACGACCCGGCTGCCGAGCCTGAGGACCAGCCGGGGCCCGGACAGCGACGCCGCGAAGAAGCCCACGGCGAGCGGCACCAGCGCCACGCCCGCCGCCACGGCGCCCATGCCGAGGCCCTGCTGGAGGGCGACGGTGAAGACGAACATGAAGCCGCCGAAGCCGATCGAGAACGGGACGATCAGAACGAGCCCGCGGCGCAGCGGGACCAGCTGGAACAGGCTCGGCGGCACCAGCGGCGTACGGCCCGCGCGGTCGGCGCGCCGCTCCACCTGGTAGAGCGCGTACGCCAGGAACGGGAACGCGGCGAGCGACACCCACGTCCAGGCCGGCCAGCCCGAGGCGCGGCCCTCCGTCAGCGGGAGCAGCAGCGAGGTCAGGGACGCGGCGAGCAGGGCCGTGCCGGGCACGTCGATCGGCGCGGGGGCCTGCGAGCGGGTCTCCGGCACGCTGCGGACGGCGAGGAACAGGCCGACGAGTGCGACGGGGACGTTCACCAGGAAGATCGCGCGCCAGCCGGAGCCGCCGATGTCGGCCGCGACGAGCACACCGCCGAGTATCTGGCCCGCGACCATGGAAAGGCCCGCCGTCGCGCCGTACATGGACAGCGCCCGCGCGCGGCGGTGGCCCGTCGTGGAGGAGTGGATGGTGGCGAGGACCTGCGGGAGCATCAGGGCCGACGCGGCGCCCTGCGCGACCCGCGCGCCGACCAGGGACCAGGCGTCGGGCGCGAGGCCGCAGGCGAGCGAGGTGAGGCCGAAGGCCGCCATGCCCGCGATGAACAGCCTGCGGCGGCCGAACATGTCGCCGAGCCGGCCGCCGAGGACGAGCAGGACCGCGTAGCTGAGCCCGTACCCGGCGACGACGAGCTCCAGGACGGCGGGGCTCGCGTCGAGGTCGTGCTCGATGGTGGGCAGGGCGACGTTGACGATGAAGAAGTCGATGAGCGGGAGCGCCGCGCCGAGCAGCACCGTGAACAGGCCGAGCGGGCCGAGGACGGAGCCGTGGTGGTGGACGACCGCACCGTCGCCCGCCCCGGGGGCGCCAGAACCGCCGGGGGCGGCCGGGGCCCCCGCCGCCTCTGTGGTGATCGCGGGGCCGGCCGTTCCGGATACGGCTGGGGTGGATGCCTTGGTCATGGCACCGACGATCACTCACCGCGCAGACAGGTACCAGAGTGTCTTTATCCTGGTACAAGAACTACCTGGTAACAGGGTGAGCGGTGGGGGAGACTGCACTCTATGGCGACGACCACGACGACGGCGGGCACGGAGACCGACACGCGGACGGCGACAGGGACGGAAGCCGGCCCGAGGACGGCGGCGTCCGCGGCGACCCGCGCGGGAGCGGCGGACCCGAAGAGCGCGGCGTCCGTCCCGACCACGGCGAAGGCGGCCCGCGGCGACGAGGGACACCAGGCTCCGGACGTCCGGCGCAGGGAACTCGCCGAGTTCCTCCGCAGCCGCCGCGAGCGCATCACGCCGCAGCAGGTCGGCCTGGCGCCCGGCACCCGGCGCCGTACCCCCGGGCTGCGGCGAGAAGAGGTCGCGTACCTGTCGGCGGTCGGCGTCACCTGGTACACGTGGCTGGAGCAGGCCCGCGACATCCAGGTCTCCGCGCAGGTGCTGGACGCGCTGGCGCGCGCCCTGCTGCTCGACCCGGTGGAGCGCGGGCACCTGTTCGCGCTGGGCGGCACGGTCGACCCGGACCCGACGACACCGTGCCCGCAGGTGACGCCCGCGCTGCGCGCCATGCTGGAGCAGCTGGAGCCGTTCCCCGCGAGCATCCAGAACAGCCGCTACGACATCCTCGCGTACAACAGCACGTTCGGGGTGATGATGCGCGACCTCGACGCGCTGGCGCCCGCGGACCGCAACTGCCTGTGGCTCGCCTTCACCGACGCCGAGTGGGGAGCGGCGCTCGTGAACCGGGAGAAGGCCAGGCGCGCCATGGCCGCCAAGTTCCGCGCCTCGATGGCGGAGCATCTCGGCGACCCGGCGTGGAAGGCGCTGCTGGCCAGGCTGCGCGGCGCCTCGGAGGAGTTCCGCGAGATCTGGGACCGGCACGAGGTCGAGGTGAACACGGGCCTGAGCAAGCGTTTCGACAACGCGGTGGTGGGCCGGCTGCGGCTGGAGCAGACGCCGCTGTGGCTGGGCCCCAAGACGGGCGCCACGCTGGTCGGCTACACGCCGGCGGACGAGGAGACCCGCGAGCGCCTTGAGCGGCTGCACGCCTACGCGCGGGAGCTGCGGGCGGGCTCCAGGCCGTCCGGTGCCCCGCGTGGCGCGCGGGAGTTCGCCGAGGTCTGAGCCGAGGTCTGAGCCACGGGCGGAGCGCTCGGGCCCGTGGCCGCCACGCCCGGCTCCCACGCCCCGGTATCTCTCCCGGGCGCCACTCGCTCTGATCGCGCCGGTCGCCCCGGTCGCGCCGTCAGAGAGCCCGCGACGAGCCGGTGCCGGCCGACGCCGACGCGGGCGGTGCCTCCTGTTCCCGCTCGAAGAGCGCCGCCGCGCGCTGCGCGCCCCGCCGCGCCCAGTCCCCGCTGGTGGCGATGCCCAGGACCAGCACCGCGAGGCCGCACGCCGTCAGAATCCACCAGCCGGGGCGGGCCGCGTCGGTGAAGTCGTGGACGTACGAGGCGGCTGCCCTGCCAGGACCCGAGGACGCGCCGACGCCGCCCGCGAGCACCGCGCCGAGCACGGCCACGCCCAGGGTCGAGCCGATCTGGCGGCTGGTGGAGGCGACGGCAGCCGCGACACCCGCCTGCGAGCGCGGCATGCCGGAGACGGCGGTGTTGGTGATCGGCGCGTTCACCCAGCCGAACCCGAAGCCGAACAGCACGTACCCGAGGAACAGCAGCGGAGTGTGCGCCTCCGCGTCGAACAGGGCGAACAGCAGGCCGCTCAGCGTCATCCCCACCCCCGCGACGACCAGGGAGGGGCGCGGGCCCCGGCTGCCGACGAGCCGGCCGGACAGCGGCGCGCAGACGCCCGTCACGGCGGCCATCGGCAGCAGGTAGAGGCCCGCGTGCAGGGCGCTCAGGTTCCGCGCCTCCTGGAGGTAGAGGGTGTTCACGAACAGGAAGCCGCCGAGTGCGGCGAACGCGCACACCGCGATCACCGTCGCGCCGCTGAACGGAGGGCTGCGGAAGAACCGCAGGTCGATCAGGGGCTCGGGGCGCCGCGGCTCGTACACCAGCAGGGCGGCCAGGCTCACCACGGCCAGGCAGATCAGGCCGATGATCAGCGGTGAGGTCCAGCCCGCGGACGGCTCCTCGATGATCGTGGACGTCACACCGGCCAGCACGCCGATGACCAGCAACTGGCCCACCGGGTCGGGCCTGCGCGCCTTCGCGGCCCGCGACTCGGGCACGAACTTCCAGGTCAGGATGAGCGCGGCGATGCCGATCGGGAGGTTGACCCAGAAGATCGAGCGCCAGCCGACCGAGTCCACCAGCAGCCCGCCGACCAGCGGCCCCGCCGCCATGGACAGGCCGACGACGCCGCCCCACACGCCGATGGCCCGGGCCCGCTCCCGAGGGTCGGTGAAGGTGTTCGTGATGATCGACATGGCGACCGGGTTGAGCATCGAGCCGCCGATGGCCTGCATCATCCGGAAGATGACCAGCGTCTCCAGATTGGGCGCGACCGAGCACAGCGCGGAACCGAGGGTGAAGATCACCAGGCCGGTCTTGAAGACGCGGCGCCGGCCGATCCGGTCGGCCGTGGAGCCCGACAGCATCAGGAGGGAGGCGAGGACGAGGGTGTACGCGTCGATGGTCCACTGCAGTCCTGAGACGCTGGCGTGCAGCTCCTTCTGCATGGAGGGCAGGGCGACGTTGAGGACGGTGTTGTCGAGGCTGACGATCAGCAGGCTCATGCAGCAGATCGCCAGCACCAGCATCCGCCGTCGGCGGCTGAGCTCGGGCATACATCGATAGTACGCAAAACTAATGACCTGGCCGGACCGGGCACCCGGTTCGCGGCGGGGCACCGCGCGCGGTACGCGACAATGGGCGCATGACCACCGAGACCCCCACCGCGACCACGCCTGCAGAGAGGGCGGCCGCGCGGCTGTCCGTCGGGCCGTATGCCGTAAGGCCTCCGGTGGTTCTGGCGCCCATGGCCGGAATCACCAACGCGCCCTTCAGGACGCTGTGCCGGGAGTTCGCGGGCGGCAAGGGCCTCTTCGTCAGTGAGATGATCACCACACGCGCACTGGTCGAGCGCAACGAGAAGACCATGCAGCTGATCCGCTTCGACCCGGGCGAGACGCCCCGCTCGATCCAGCTCTACGGCGTCGACCCGGTCACCGTCGGCAAGGCGGTCCGGATGATCGCCGACGAGGACCTCGCCGACCACATCGACCTCAACTTCGGCTGCCCGGTGCCCAAGGTCACCCGCAGGGGCGGCGGCTCCGCCCTCCCGTACAAGAGGCCGCTGCTGCGCGCGATCCTGCACGAGGCCGTGTCCAACGCGGGCGCCCTGCCCGTGACGATGAAGATGCGCAAGGGCATCGACGCGGACCACCTCACGAGCCTCGACGCCGGCCGGATCGCCGTGGACGAGGGCGTCACCGCGATCGCCCTGCACGGCAGGACGGCGGCCGAGCACTACGGCGGCACCGCCGACTGGGACGCGATCGCCCGCCTCAAGGAGCACGTGCCGGAGATCCCCGTGCTCGGCAACGGCGACATCTGGTCGGCACAGGACGCCCTGCGCATGGTGCGCGAGACGGGCTGCGACGGCGTGGTCGTCGGCCGCGGCTGCCTCGGGCGGCCCTGGCTCTTCGCGGACCTGGTGGCCGCGTTCGAGGGCACGGGCGAGCCCACGCGCCCCACGCTGCGCCGGGTCGCGGAGGTCATGCACCGGCACGCGCGGCTGCTGGGGGAGTGGCTGGGCGACGAGACGCGCGGCGTGGTCGACTTCCGCAAGCACGTCGCCTGGTACCTGAAGGGCTTCGCGGTCGGCTCCGAGTCGCGCAGGCAGCTCGCGGTGACCTCGTCCCTCGCCCAGCTGGACGAGCTGCTCGCCGGGCTCGACCTGGACCAGCCCTGGCCCGCCGGTGCCGACGGACCGCGCGGGCGGACGTCGGGCAACAACCGCGTGGTGCTCCCCGACGGCTGGCTGAAGGACCCGTACGACCGCGCGGGCGTCGACGCGAGCGCGGAACTCGACACGTCGGGCGGCTGAGCCGCGGGCCGCCCGCCGCGCGCGGGTCAGGCCCCGGCCCGCGGGGACGCCGAGTTCAGCCGGGCCGCCCTGTGCCGGTTCAGCCCGCGCCCCGTACGCCGTTTCGGCCCGTACGCCGGTTCAGCCCGTGCCCCGTACGCCGGTTCAGCGCCCGCTCGTGTGGTAATCGTGCCGGTACGCCGGTGAACCTCCGGCGTACCGCGACCGAGAGGGACCACGATGGAGTACCGGCAGCTCGGACGGTCCGGCTTGCGCGTCTCCGTGCTTTCCATGGGCACCATGACGTTCGGCGGCAGGGACCAGTTCGGCAACCTCGGCAACACGGACGTGGCGGGTGCCAAACGGCAGATCGACATGTGCCTGGACGCCGGTGTGAACCTGATCGACACCGCCAACATGTACTCGGCGGGGGCGTCCGAGGAGATCGTCGGCAAGGCCCTCGCCGGCCGCCGCGACCGGGTGCTCATCTCCGACAAGGTCCGGATGAAGATGGGGGAGGGCCCCAACGAGCAGGGCCTGTCCCGCCAGCACATCCTGGAGCAGGTGGAGGCCAGCCTGCGCCGCCTCGGCACGGACCACCTGGACATCTACCACGTGCACGAGTGGGACGGTCAGACCCCGCTGGAGGAGACCCTCGAAACACTGGACACCCTGGTGCGCTCCGGCAAGGTCCGCTACCTCGGCGTCTCCAACTACTCGGGCTGGCAGCTGATGAAGGCGCTCGCCGTCGCCGACGCCCACGGCTACCAGCGGTTCGTCAGCAACCAGATCTACTACTCGCTGGAGTCGCGGGACGCCGAGTACGAACTCGTACCGCTCTCCCTCGACCAGGGCCTCGGCATCATGGTCTGGAGTCCGCTGGCGGGCGGGCTGCTGTCCGGCAAGTACCGGCGCGGGCAGCAGGCGAGCGAGGGCCGCCACCTCACGGAGTGGAGCGAGCCGCCCGTACGCGACGAGGAGAAGCTGTACGACACCATCGAGACGGTCGTCGACATCGCGTCCGCCCACGGGGTCGCTCCGGCACAGGTCTCCCTCGCCTACCTGCTCGCGAAACCGGCCGTCACCTCGCTCGTCATCGGGGCGCGCACGGACGAGCAGCTGGCCGGCAACCTGGGCGCGGCCGAGGTGTTCCTCTCGCCCGAGGACGTCGACCGGCTCGACAAGGTCAGCGCGCCCGAACTGATCTACCCCCACTGGCACCAGGCGGCCGCCGCGTCGGACCGCTTCGGCGCACCGGACCGCGCCCTGCACGGTCCCGCCCGCTGAGGCACCGCGAGGCACCGCGCCGGGCCCCCGCACCCCGCGCGGGGGCCCGCGCGGCCCGTGCCCCGCCCCGCGCTAGCGTGGCGGTGACGAGGGGAGGGGCGCCATGGAGCGGGTGAGGCTGTGGTGGAAGCCCGTACTGGCCTGTGTGGTGGCGGTGTTCGGGGCGATGTCGCTGGCCGGAGTGGTCAAGACGGTGGTCGAGGGGCACTTTGAACTCGCCGGTCTGCGGGCACACGGCGCACACGCCGCGGGCAACGCCCTCGTCATGACGGACTGCGGTGGCACCCGCCGTTCGTACTCCTGCGACACGTCCGCGGTGTGGTTGGACTTCACCGACGCGCACCACCACAGGCAGATGGTGCGCGAGAAGGAGATCGCGTCCGACCTGTACGAGCCGCACGGCAAGCGGGACGCGGAGCTGAATGTGGCGACGACGGTCGTCTACGACCCGGCGGACCCGGACGACGCGCAGCCGGCCGGAGCGGTCGAGCAGAGCGTCCTGGACCTCGCACGCCACAACCTGTCCACCCTCGTCATCACGGTGCTGATGGCCGCGATCGGGGCGTGTGTCGCCCTCGGGTCCTGGCCCGACCGCAGGGCCAGGGCGGACGCGGCGGCAGCCGTGGAGGCCCGCCGGGAAGCATGGCTCGACGCGTGGCGGCGTGAGATGGACGAGAGCGACGAGGCGGTCCGCCGGGCGCGGAGCGAGGCCGCCTGCCCCGGGCGGGAACCCGGCGAGGAAGCGAGTGAGGAAGCGGGCGGCGGGGCCTGAGGCCCTGTCCGCGCCGAGCGGCCGGCCAGGACCTTCAGTATCGCCCGGCGTGGCTCTCAGTGCCACTTCGAGTTTGTGCGCGGCGCGGGGGCCCGACGGCGCCGCGTCGACCGCTTGGCGCGACGCGACCCGATCTGACCGGTGATTTCAGGCCGCCAAGTGGGTGATATTCGCCACGTATGATTCACGGTTTGCTCGGATGAGCGCCGAGGGGCTGTCTGCGAGTCCGGAAGGGGTGGCACCCCCCACACCCCCCCCCCCCCCCCCGCCCGGGGGGGGGGGGGGGGCGCGCCGTACCCGCCCTCGCCTGCGCGGTGGCCGCCCTCGGCCTGATCTGCCGTGCGGTGGTGACCCTCGCCAGGGCTTCCGCACACACCTGAGGCCGCGCCGCCCGCGCCGGCCCACCGCCCCGGTCCCCGTGACCCCGAACCCACCGACCGCCCGATTTCCAGCAACCCCGTGACGGCACACGCCCGTTGCCCGACGCCGAGCCGCCACCCCCGCCCTCAAGGATCACGCTCGAAGATCCGCACCCTCAAGGAGACGACCCACCATGACCCCGCAATCCCGACGTCAGGCCCAGCCGGCCGCCCGGCAGAGAGGGGAGGAGGCACGATGAGGGTCCTGCTGCTCGGTGCCAACGGCTTCCTCGGCCGCTTCGTCGCCGACCGCCTGCTCGCCGACCCCGCGGTGCACCTGACCGCGCTCGGCAGGGGGGACGACGCCGACGTACGGTTCGACCTCGCGGGCGGCAGTCCCGGAGCGCTCACCCGCTTCATGGACGCGGTGCACCCGGGCGTCGTGATCAACTGCGCGGGCTCGACCCGCGGCGGTGCCCGCGACCTGATCCGCCACAACACCGTCTCGGTCGCGACCGTGTGCGAGGCGCTGCGGCGCAGCGGCTGCGGCGCCCGGCTCGTCCAGATCGGCTGCGCCTCCGAGTACGGGCCCTCGCAGCCCGGCTCGTCCACGGCCGAGGACGCGATGCCCCGGCCCGGCGGCCCGTACGGGGTGAGTAAGCTCTCCGCCACCGAGCTGGTGCTCGGCTCCGGGCTCGACGCCGTCGTGCTGCGGGTGTTCTCGCCGGTCGGGCCCGGGACGCCCGCGGGCTCCCCGCTCGGCCGGCTCGCCGAGGCGATGCGCCGCGCCATGCAGGCGGGCGATCCCGAGCTCAAACTCGCCGGGCTCGGCGTGCAGCGCGACTTCGTGGACGTGCGGGACGTCGCGCGCGCCGTGCACGCCGCGTCGCTCTCCGCCGCCCAGGGCATCGTCAACATCGGTACGGGCAGGGCCGTCAAGCTCAGGGACGCGGCCGCCGTGCTGGCCAGGGTCGCCGGGTACGCGGGCGCGCTCAACGAACTGGACGCGCCCCCGCCGGGCGCCGGGCGCCCCCACACGCACGGCCCGATCGGCGCTCCGCGCGGCGAGCCCGCGGTGGAACACCTGGGCGTCGGCCCGTTCCCGTACCCCGACGGCTGCGGACCCTGGCAGCAGGCCGACGTCCGTACCGCGCGCGACCGGCTCGGCTGGCGGCCCAGGATCGGGCTCGAGGAGTCGCTCGCGGACATCTGGATGGAGGCGGCGTGCCGCATCTGACCAGTACGGGACGGCGGCGTGCCGGCACCGGCGCGGCGCGTACAGGCTTCGGCGTGCCGGGGTACGCGCACCCGCTGCTCGCGCCCGCGGAGTGGGCCGAACTCACGCGGCCCGGCACGCCGTTGCACTGGGCGGTGCTCAATGTCGCGGACGGTCCCGGCACCCGGCCCGACCCGCACTGCCTGGAGGCGGCGGGCCGGCTCACCAACGCCGGGGTGCGGGTGCTCGGGCATCTGGACCTCAAGCGCGGCGCGTACAGCTTCGCCGACCTCGTCTGCGACGCGCAGCGGTACGTCGACTGGTACCGCGTCGGCGGCTTCTATCTGGACCGGGCGCCCGGCGACCGGAGCGACCTGGCCGGAGTGAGAAGGCTCACCGCGACGCTGGAGGCCGTGCTCGACGGCGGCCACGTCGTGCTCGGCCACGGCGCCCACCCGTACGCCGGGTACGCCGAGGCCGCCGACCAGTTGGTGACGTACTCCGGCACGTGGAGCGAGTACCGCTGGTCGCAGGCGCCGCAGTGGACAGCGGGCTACTCCCCGGAGCACTTCGTCCACTGGGTGCACGGCGTGCCGCGCACCCACCTGGACGAGGCGATGCGGATCGCGCGCTGGCAGGGCGCGGGCACGATCTTCTTCACCGATCGCTCGGGCCCGGGCGGCGCCGGGGAGGCGTTCGCGGGGCTGCCCGGGTACTGGGACGAGATCGTCTCGCTCGTCGGACCGGGTATCTCGGAATGAGAAAGCCCGTGGCACTGTTACAGGGAGAACACGTTAGAGAATGACCTACCCCTGTAGAGGTCCCTGTGTCGTTGCCCCCCTTGGTCGAGCCCGCGGAAGGGCTCACCGTTGACGAGGTCCGCAGGTACTCCCGTCATCTGATCATCCCCGATGTGGGAATGGACGGGCAGAAGCGGCTGAAGAACGCGAAGGTGCTGATCGTGGGCGCCGGTGGACTCGGTTCCCCGGCGCTGATGTACCTGGCGGCAGCCGGTGTCGGCACGCTCGGCATCGTGGAGTTCGACGAGGTCGACGAGTCGAATCTCCAGCGCCAGATCATCCACAGCCAGGCCGACATCGGCCGGTCCAAGGCCGAGTCCGCGAAGGACTCGATCAAGGGCATCAACCCGTATGTGAACGTGGTCCTTCACGAGGAGCGGCTCGAAGCCGAGAACGTGATGGACATTTTCGCTCAGTACGACCTGATCGTGGACGGGACGGACAATTTCGCCACCCGTTATCTGGTCAACGACGCCTGTGTGCTGCTGAACAAGCCGTACATCTGGGGTTCGATCTACCGCTTCGACGGCCAGGCCAGCGTGTTCTGGTCCGAGCACGGGCCGTGCTACCGCTGCCTGTACCCGGAGCCGCCCCCGCCGGGCATGGTGCCGTCGTGCGCCGAGGGCGGCGTGCTGGGCGTGCTCTGCGCGTCCATCGGGTCCATCCAGGTCAATGAGGCGATCAAGCTGCTCGCTGGCATCGGCGAACCGCTGGTCGGCCGTCTGATGATCTACGACGCCCTGGAGATGCAGTACCGCCAGGTGAAGGTCCGCAAGGACCCGAACTGCGCGGTCTGCGGCGAGAACCCGACGGTCACCGAGCTGATCGACTACGAGGCGTTCTGCGGCGTCGTGTCGGAGGAGGCCCAGGAGGCGGCGGCCGGTTCGACGATCACTCCGAAGCAGCTCAAGGAGTGGATCGACGACGACGAGAACATCGAGATCATCGATGTCCGCGAGCCGAACGAGTACGAGATCGTGTCGATCCCGGGCGCGAAGCTGATCCCCAAGGACCAGTTCCTGATGGGCGACGCGCTGGAGACCCTGCCGCAGGACAAGAAGATCGTCCTGCACTGCAAGACGGGTGTCCGCAGTGCGGAGGTGCTCGCGGTCCTGAAGTCCGCGGGCTTCGCCGACGCCGTGCACGTCGGCGGCGGCGTCATCGGCTGGGTGAACCAGATCGAGCCGAGCAAGCCGATCTACTAGGCCGAGCCGAGCAGCAGGCCGATCTACCAGGTCGCCCGAGCAGCAGGCCGATCTCCTGGGTCGAGCCGGGCAAGCCGATCTCCCGGGGAGTGCCCCGGCCCGGTCGGCGGACGTCCGGGATCGGTGTTCACGGCAGGAGAGGGCCGGTTCGCGCGCGGAGCGCGAGCCGGCCCTCCGGCGTTCCCGGGGCCCCTGCTCGGCCGAGCCCCGCTCAGCGGCAGACCGTACCCGCCGCGGGCAGCTTGCCGTCGAGGAGATAGCTGTTGACCGTGCGCTGCACACAGGCGCTGCCGCTGTCGTACGCGCCGTGGCCCTGCCCCTTGTACGTCAGCTCGACCGCGACGCCCTTGCCGAGCGCCTTCTCCATCGCCCTGGCCCCCTCGTAGGGCGTCGCGGGGTCGCCCGTGTTGCCGACCACGAGGATGGGGGCGGAGCCGGGCGCGCTCACGTCCGGGTGCTCCCACCGGCCGGGCACCGGCCACTTGGTGCAGCTGAGCATCCCCCAGCCGAGCAGCTCGCCGAAGACGGGGGACGCCTTGCGGAACTCCGGCAGGCTCTGCCGGGTCTCGTCCACGGTGGGGCGCTGCTTGGAGTCGAGGCAGTTGACGGCGGCGTTGGCGGCCTGGGTGTTGCTGTAACGGCCGTGTTCGTCGCGGCCGTTGAGGGAGTCGGACAGGGCGAGCAGGAGAGCGCCGTTGCCGCCGTGCGCCTCGTCGAGGCCCTGTTCGAGCAGCGGCCAGAAGTCCTTGGAGTACAGGGCCTCCACCACGCCGTTGGTGCCCTCGGTCTGGGTCAGTCTCCGGGTGCCGATGCCGGTGATCGGGTGGGCGTCGAGGCCCTTGAGCAGCTTGACGATGAAGGCCTCCACCTCCGCGGGCGTGGAGCCCGGCAGCCGGCAGGCGTCGCCGCGCGCCACGCAGTTCTTCGCGAAGTTGTCGAGCGCGAGCTGGAAGCCCTTGGCCTGGCCGAGCGCGCCCTGTTCCGCGTTCTGCGTGGGGTCGACCACACCGTCGAAGACCGCCCTGCCGACATGCCGGGGGAAGAGGTGCGCGTAGACGCCGCCGAGCTCGGTGCCGTACGAGATGCCGAAGTAGTACAGCTTCTTGTCGCCGAGCACCTGCCGCATCAGGTCCATGTCGCGGGCCGCCTCCGTCGTGCCGACGTGCGGCAGTTGGCGGGCGGAGTGCTGCTCGCACGCGGCGGCGTACGCGCCGAGGCCCGCCAGGTACGCCTTCTGCTCCGCCGCCGTGTCGGGCGTGGAGTCCTGCGCGTAGAACGCGTCGAGCCGCTTGTCGCTCTCGCACTCGACGGGGTCGCTGTCGCCGACCCCCCGCGGGTCGAAGCTGACCAGGTCGTACCGGGCCCGCAGTTTCTCGTAGTCCTTCGCGAAGGACGGCAGGCCGGTGATGCCCGAGCCGCCGGGGCCGCCGAAGTTGAAGATGAGCGAGCCGATGCGGTGCTTCTCGTCGGTGGCCTTGGCCCGGATGAGGGCGAGGGGGACGGTGCCCGACGAGCGGTGCGCGTAGTCGAGCGGCACGAACATGGTGGCGCACTGCCAGCTCACCCCGCCGGGCAGTGGCGACGGCGAGGGCCCGCCGCCCTGCGCCACGCTGGGGGTGGGGCAGGGCCGCCAGTCGAGCTTCTGCGCACCGAGGTCGGCCGTCGCCGCGGGCGAGGCCACGGAGGAGCCCGTGGAAGAGGCTCCGGAACTGCTGCTTCCGGCGCTGGAGCAGCCGGCGAGGGCGACGAGAGCGAGAGCGGACACGGCGGCGACCAGGGATCTGCGCATGACCCCATGCTGGTGCCGCGTCCCTGCCCCCGCCCGTGGCCACGGTCCAAGCGGGTGGCGGGTCCGCCGCCCGCGCGGCACGGCCGCGCCCGTGCTTCAGCCGCTCCACCCGCGCGGGCGCGCGGTCAGAGCGAGCCTCTGCGGGTGAGTTGGCTGAAGCAGAACCAGCCCGGCAGCACCGGCAGCCACAGCGTCATCAGGCGGAACAGCAGTACGGCGGGCGCCGCCACCTCCTTCGGCAGCCCCACCGCCAGCAGTCCCAGCGTCAGCGCACCGTCGATGGCGCCCACGCCGCCCGGGGTCGGCGCGGCGGAGCCGATCGCGTTGCCCGCGAGGAAGACCACCGCGATGCTCGCGTAGCTCAGCTGCTGGTGGCCGTCGTCGAACGCGCGGATCGACGCGTCCAGGCACATCACGAACAGGCCCGTCAGCAGCAGCTGCCCGCCGATGCCCGTGGCCAGCTTCACGGGCTGCTGGAGCACGTCCAGCATGCGCGGCACGACGCCGGCGAACAGCGACCGCAGCCGGGTCGACACCCACTTGCGCAGGAACGGGATCGCCGTCACCACCAGCACCAGCACCGCGACCGTCAGCAGACCCGCGATCACCGTCCTGGACGGTGTCAGCGACGTCGTCTTCTCCGTGCCCGTCAGATAGCCGAACGCCGCGAGCAGCACGATGTGCGCCCCGAGTCCGAACAGCTGCGACGCGCCCACACTGGCCACCGCGAGCCCCGGGCGTACGCCGGAGCGCTGGAGGAAACGCGTGTTCAGCGCCACACCGCCGACCGCCGCCGGAGCGACGATCTTCACGAACGACCCCGCGACCTGCGCCGACACCGTGCGCAGGAACGACACCCGTTCCGGCACGAAGCCGAGCAGGCTCATCGCCGCCGCCACGTACGACAGCCCGGAGAACGCGACCGCCGCCGCGACCCAGCCCCAGTGCGCCTCGCTGACGACCATGCTGAAGTCCAGCTGGGTGAGCTGCGACAGCAGGAAGTACGCGGCGATCGCCCCCGCGATGAACCCGACCAGGGTGCGCGGCCTGATCCGCTCGAGGCGCACCGGCTCGACCGGCGCCTGCGGCCTGATCAGCAGCACCTGCTTGCGGATCTGGGAGAGCAGATCCTCCTCGCGCGCCTCGTCGAGAGCGTCCTCTATGGCCCGCTTCTCGGCCTGCTTCTCCGCCCGCAGCGACTTCCGTACGGCCTTCTTGTCGCCGTCGGCCGTCGCCGCGCTCTCCGAGACCCGCCCCTTCTTGTTCGCGGTGGACGCTTCGAGGACGGCCTCCCGCTCCCGCTTCGCGCGCTCGCGCGCGAGCCGGCGCAGCGTCGCGCGGGTGGAGCGGCTCAGGGCGATCGGCTGGAGCAGCGGCAGGCAGTCCGCGATCGCGTCGGGGCCGAGCACCTCCACCGCCGCGGCGACCGAGCGCTCCGCGCCCACCCGCAGGCCGATCGTGGTGAGCAGCTGTGCCGTGTCCATCCGCAGCACGACGTCGCCCGCCGCGATCTCGCCGCCCCGCAGCTCCGTGAGGATGATCCCGCCCGCCCGGTCCACCAGCAGCGCGTCGCCGGACAGGCTGCGGTGCGCGATGCGCCGCGACTGGAGCGCGCGCACCTGCTCCCAGGCGCCGCGCATCAGCTCGTCGGTGATCTCGCCGTCCGTGAGCGTGTCGAGGGTGCGGCCGCCGAGGTGCTCGTACACGAGCATGACCGCGTCGGGGCCCAGCTCGGAGGTCGCGATGAGCTTCGGGGCGCGGGCGCCCGCGGCGATCGCCGCGTACGCCAGCAGCGCCTCCTGCTCCAGCGCCTGCCGCAGCGAGGGGATGGACCGGCGTGAGGTGATCGAGCGCAGCGTCAGCTGCCGCCACACCCGGTAGTAGAAGCCCTGCGCCTGCTGCTCGCGGTCGACCACCGTGACGTCGAGCGGCGGGCCGTCCTCCAGCGAGACGAAGTAGCGCCGCCCGCGGTCGCCCGCCTCGGCGGGCTCGGAGCCCGGCTCCTCCGCGCGCATCGCGCTGACCGGGCGGAACCCGACGCGGCGCAGGCCGGCCATGAGGGTCTGCCCGGTCGGCCGGACGTTGGGCGAGCCGACCGCGTAGAGGGTTCCGTACGCGACGGTCCAGCCGATCATCACGGTCAGCAGGATCGAGAACGGCGTGGTGTACCCGGCGACCAGCATGGCGAACGCGTCGAGCAGCAGCACCGCCCACAGCACCACCCGCCAGCGCGGTCTGCGGGCCATCCCCACGGCCGTCATATAGGCGATGACGGGCGCCAGATAGCCGTGCACCGGGTCCGTGGCGCCGTTGCCGATCTGCGGCCTGGTCAGCGCCTCCTGGAAGGCGTGCGGGGCCGCGCGCGCGACCCACAGGTCCGTGGCGAGGGTCACGCCGTGCGCGAGGACCGCGGCGAGCACGCCGTCCGCGATCCGCAGCCCGTCGCGTTTGATCAGCCGCTCGACGGCGAACGCGACCGGAACGAGCAGCACGGCGATGCTGGACAGCAGCCCGGCGAACTTCGCCAGCAGGTCGGGCGCCTGGAGCGTGCCCCGGTTGATGTCGTGTTCGAGGCCCGACGTGGTGCCGTGCGCGAACGCCGAGAGCAGCAGGATCAGCGCGATCGCGAGCAGGCCCACGAGCAGGCGCAGCAGGTCGGAGGGGCGGTGCACGCGTGCGGCGAGCAGCGGCTCGTCGCCCGAGACGCGGTCGGTGTGCGGGACGCCGTCCTCCTCGCAGACGGGCTCCGTCTCGGCACGCACGATCGCGGGGTCGTCGGTACCGGTGCCGGCGGTGCTGTCGGTGCCGTCCGTGCCGCCGGTGCCGGCCGTGCCGTCCGTGCCGCCGGGGTCCGGGGAGTACCCGGCGCCTCCTGCGTCTCCGGCCTCTCCTGCTTCGGAGGTGTCCCCGGCTGCGCTTGCGTTCCCGGCGGCGGGCACGTCGTCCTGCCCGGGACCGGTGCCGCGCCTGTCGGCCTTGCTGAGCCGCACCCTGCCGGAGTCGTCGCGCCACGGCGCGGCGCCGGAGTGGCCCCCGGCCGCGGGGGACTCCCCGGCCCGGCCTTCCGTCGCGTCCGTGTCTTCTCGATCTTGTATCACCAGTCACCGCCCGCACGATGGTGGCACGTGAGACCGGCGGACGGGGTCAAGAAAGAGCGTTGCGCGGACGGGGTCCGAGCAGGATGTGCGCCTTTGCCCCGGAACGCGCGCACTGCCTCCGTCCGCCGTGCCTGTCGGTGCCGTGGGGCAGGATGGGGGGAATGAGGCGCCAGCAGGGTGAGCGGGACCATGGAACGGGTGACGAGCCGTCGGAGGGATGGTCCGGCGCCGGAGAGCTGCCCGCGTACGCGGAGCGGGTGCTCGACGTCGCCGAGCTGATCCCGCCCGGTCGGGTGATGACGTACGGCGACATCGCCGAGTGGCTCGAAGAGGGCGGTCCGCGCCAGGTGGGCCGCGTCATGGCGCTGTACGGCGGCACCGTCGCGTGGTGGCGGGTGGTGCGTTCCGACGGCGGCCTGCTGCCGGGGCACGAGCTGCGCGCCCTCGACGCGTACCGCGCGGAGGGCACTCCCCTGCGGGAGGCGCCGCGCGCCGCCGAAGGGCATCTGCCCCGCCTCGACATGAAACGGGCCAGATGGGACGGCGGCGGAGCGGGGGGCGGCGGCGGGCCGGTGACGGGCCCCGAGGGCCGGAGGCAGTGCCGGGCCAGGGCCGGTGACGGGCCCTGGAGTCGGTGACGCGCTT
>NZ_JAIUKE010000273.1 GCF_020176795.1 Streptomyces sp. 8L | reverse complement strand
CCCCCCCCCGCCCGCGGCCCCCCGCCCCCCCGCCCCGCGCCGCTCCCTCCGCGCTCGTAGAGGCGCCCTTGTCCGTATCGGCGTGCATGGTTGATCGTTGGGCCTCGGAGACCGACGAGGCCGACCAGCGATTCCCAGGGGACCGTCAGGGGGACCAGCAGCATGACCATCAGCCGCCGGACCGTGCTCGCCACCGCAGCCGCCATGGGACTGCTCACCGCTTGTGGAAGCAACACCGGCCGTGGGCAGGGGGGTTCGGGCGGCAGCGGTCCGGATCTCGCGCAGTGGTACCACCAGTACGGAGAGGCGGGTACGGAGCAGGCGGTCGAACGGTACGCCGCCGCCTACAAGAAGGCGCACGTCACCGTCCAGTGGCGGCCAGGGAACTACGACGAGCAGACGGCCGCCGCGCTCCTGACCGACTCCGGGCCCGACGTCTTCGAGGTCAACGGGCCGACGCTCGACCAGATCCAGGGCAAGCAAGTGCTCGACCTCACCGGCCTGTTCGAGGGGGTGAAGGACGACTTCAACCCCGCGGTGCTCGCGCCGAAGACACACGACGGCAGGATCTGGGCGATCCCGCAGGTCATCGACATGCAGATGCTCTACTACCGCAAGAGCCTGCTCGCCGACGCGGGGGTGCGGCCGCCGGCCACGCTCGACGAGCTCATCGACGCGGCAAAGGCCCTCACGACGAAGAAGACCAAGGGGCTCTTCCTCGGCAACGACGGCGGCGCGGGTGTGCTCGGCGGCACCCCGCTGTACGCGGCGGGCCTCGAACTCGTCACCCCGGGCGGCGAGGTGGGCTTCGACGACCCGGCCGCAGCGCGGGCGCTCGGCAAGATCCACCAGCTGTACGCCGGCAAGTCGCTGCTGCTGGGCGCGCCCGCCGACTGGTCCGACCCGTCCGCCTTCGTCCAGGGCCTGACCGCGATGCAGTGGTGCGGGCTGTGGGCGCTGCCGGTCGTGGAGAAGGCGCTCGGCGACGACTTCGGCGTCCTGCCGTTCCCCGCCGACGGCACGGGGGCGAAGCCGGCGGTGCCGGTCGGCGCGTACGGTGCGGCGGTCAGCGCCCGCAGCACACACCAGGAGGCCGCCAAGGACTTCCTGAAATGGCTGTGGATCGAACGGACGGACTACCAGGAGGACTTCGCGCTCTCCTACGGCTTCCACATCCCGGCCAGGCTCTCGCTGGCGCGGAAGGCCGCGAAGCTGCGCGAGGGTGCCGCGGCCGACGCCGTCCGGTACACCACGGACTACGGCTACGCCCAGCCCCTGCTGTGGACTCCCGCGAGCCAGACCGCCTACCAGGACGCTCTGAGCAACATCATCAAGGACGGCGCCGACCCGGACAGCGAGCTGCGGACCGTCGTACGGAAGGTGTCGGCCGAACTCGCCCGGGTCAGGCGGAAGTCGTGACGCGTCGCGTGCTGGGCAGTCAGAACCGCACGCTCTGGTTCTGGGTGTTCGTGGGCCCCTTCGCGCTCGGGCTCGGCGTCTTCACGTACATCCCGCTCGGCTGGAGTGTGTACCTCAGCTTCTTCGACGCCCACAACACGGTCACCCCGAGCGACTTCGTCGGCCTCGGCAACTACACGGCGATGCTGACCAACGACGCGTTCCTCAGGAGCCTGTGGACCTTCCTCGTCTTCTCGCTGTTCATCGTGCCCGCCACCTTCGCGCTGTCCCTGGCCCTCGCGCTGATGGTCAACCGGCTGCGCCGCGCACAGGCGTTCTTCCGGTCCGTCTTCTTCCTCCCGGCGGCGTGCTCGTATGTCGTCGCCGCGCTGATCTGGAAGATGTCCCTGTTCAACGGGGTGCGGTTCGGGCTCGCCAACACCGTGCTCGGCTGGTTCGGAGCCGGCCAGACCGCATGGCTCGGGGCCACCCATCCGCCCTGGTACTGGCTGGTCATCGTCACCGTCAGGCTGTGGCTCCAGGCCGGCTTCTACATGGTGCTCTTCCTCGCCGGGCTCCAGCGGGTTCCGCCGCAGCTGTACGAGGCGGCGGCGGTGGACGGCGCGCGTCCGGGCTGGCAGGTGCTGCGGCACATCACACTGCCCCAGCTGCGCACGACGTCCGTCGCGGTGGTCCTGCTGCTCGTCATCAACGCGTTCCAGGCGTTCGACGAGTTCTACAACCTGCTCTCGGACGCCCGCGGTTATCCGCCGTACGCGAGGCCCCCGCTCGTCTACCTGTACTACACGGCGCTCGGCCAGGGGCAGAACCTGGGCCTCGGCAGCGCGGGGGCCGTGATCCTCGCGCTGATCATCGGCGTGGTCACGGTGGGCCAGGCGCGCTGGTTCGGCCTCGGCAGGAAGGAGGACTGAACGACATGAGAGC
Organism: Streptomyces sp. 8L; assembly: GCF_020176795.1. GTDB lineage: Bacteria > Actinomycetota > Actinomycetes > Streptomycetales > Streptomycetaceae > Streptomyces. The sequence goes on along the minus strand of NZ_JAIUKE010000273.1, from coordinate 14,575 downwards.
CCCGAGGCACACCCGGCCTCCGCACGCGGACGCCCTCGTACGGGTGGGGCGCGCCCTGCGGATCGCGCTCCTGGCCGCCCTGGCGCTGCTCTTCCTGATCCCCTTCTACCTGCTCGTACGCAACGGGCTGGCCTCCGAGTCGGACATCACCTCGCCCGACTGGACGTTCTTCCCCTCAACCCTGCGCTGGTCGAACATCACCGAACTCTTCGGCGACCCCTCGGTCCCGTTCGCCCGCTCGCTGCTCAACTCGGCGCTGATCGCGGTCGCGACGACGCTGGGCACCCTGGTGCTCGCCTCACTCGCCGGGTACGGCCTCGCGCGCATCCCCTACCGGCACGCGGGCAAGGTGTTCTACGCGATCCTCGGCACCCTGATGGTCCCGGCGGCCGTCACGTTCGTGCCGAGCTTCGTCCTCGTCTCCTCGCTCGGCTGGGTCTCCACCCTGCGCGGGCTCATCGTCCCCACCCTCTTCTCGGCGTTCGCCTGCTTCATCTTCCGGCAGTACTTCACCGGATTCCCCGTCGAGCTGGAGGACGCGGCACGGGTGGACGGTCTCGGGTACTGGCGCACGTACTGGCGGATCGTGGTGCCCAACTCCCGGCCGGTGTTCGCGGCCGTGGGCACGATCGTCTTCATCGGCGCCTGGAACTCGTTCCTGTGGCCGCTGGTCATCGGCCAGGACCGCGGTGCCTGGACGGTGCAGGTGGCGCTGTCGTCGTTCACCACGTCCCAAGTCGTCCGGCTGCACGAGCTGTTCGTCGCGGCGGCCGTCTCGATCGTCCCGCTGCTGGTGGTGTTCCTGTTCTTCCAGCGGTGGATCGTCGCGGGCGTGGAACTCTCGGGGATCGACGACTGAGCCGACGTCAGGGATGTCCTGTCCCGGCCGGCCGCTGCCGTTCTGCGGGGACGGTCCGGTCCGCGTTACGCGGTCGCCTGTGCGTCCAGGGCCATGGCGGACTCCAGCGAGACCAGGCGCGCGTTCTGCAGCGTCGCGATCTCCCAGCGGCCGTCCTGCCGGACCATCGCGAAGAGCTGCAGGAAGTAACGGGACGGCGGGGGTTCCTCCTCGCCCGCCATCGTCATGCCGAAGCGGTGGTGTATCACGGCGAAGTCCGGTGCGACGAGCCGGACGAACTCCACCTGGCTCCGCACGAGCCGGGAGCCCTTCAGCACCGTGTCGAAGAGCGGCTGCTGGCATGCGATCACCGTGTCACGTCCTTTGTGGACGGTGCCCTCGAAATCGATGAGCTCGCCGTCCGGCGCGAAGTCCGCGGCGAAGGCGACCGCGTCACCGCGGTTCCACCCCTCGATCATTCGGGCAGGTACGGCACGCAGAGTGCCGAGCGACGGAGTCATCTTTCGGGGCCCTTTCCGGCTTTCGCGGTTCCGCTGCGCCGCTGTTCCGCTGCGTCGCGGTTCTGCGGTTTCACGGTTTCGCAGTTGCGCTGGTTCGCTGTTTCGTCTGTTCAGCCGCCATCCTCGCCGGGCCCGGCGCTGTGGTCATTGACGATCGGCGCACCGTCCTTGGACACGCGTGCCCCCGGGCTGTGTCCGTAGGTGGCCTTGAACAGCCGGCTGAAGTGCGCCGGGTCCGCGAACCCCCACGAGGCGGCCACCGCCGCGACCGTGGTGCCGCTCCGGGCCAGATCCGCGCGGCACCGCTCAAGGCGCCGTCGCCGGATCAGGGCCGCCACGGTCAGGGGCTGGTCCTGGAAGAGCTTGTGCAGCCTGCGCACCGACACATGGTGCGCCGCGGCCACCGTGGCCGGGGTGAGATCCCGGTCGGAGAGTCTCGCCTCGATGAAGCCGAGGACGCGCGTGCGCAGTACGTCGTCGTCGACCCGGCGGGTGTCGCCCAGGCGGGACGCCAGGGTGACCGCGATCAGTTCGATCACCGCCGCCGCCGACCGGTCGGCCTCGTGGGCGCAGAACCCGTCCAGGGTCCGCGTCATGTCCCGTACGAGCGAGGACACCAGGGCTCCGGGGCCCCGGTCGCCCCGGATGCCCACGCCGACCAGCCGAGCCGCGTCGTCCGCGCCGAGCCGCAGCAGGTGCCGCGGGATCGTCATGGTCACGTGGGTGATCGAGGAACTGGCGAAGCGCACCGGCCGTACCGGGTCGATGAGGACCAGGTCCCCGGGTCCCAGCACGGCGGTGCTGCCGCCCTGCTCGGCGCGTACCCGGCCTCGTACCACCACGTCGACCTGCCACAGCTCGCTGTCGCGAGCACGTGCGGAGCGGGCGTCGCGGAAGCACTCGCCCTCCGGGGTCACCAGCTCGGTCAGACGCAGGGGGCCGAGGTCGCGGCTCACCACGTCGGCTCGGAAGTCCTCGCCCATGTGCCGGTCGCGGCGCAGCGGCGGGAGGCCGCTGCGCTCGAGCGTCTCCAGAAAGTCCTCGGCGCCGCCCGTTCGTGCCCCGGCCCGGGGGACGCCGCTCAGCCGCGGCCCATCACCGTCCATCACGGCAGTGTTCCATCCGCTTCACGGCTGGCTCGCTCCGGTCCCGACGGCCGTGCGGACCGTCTCGGGCGGGGCGCCGCGCCGCCGGTCGAGACGGTCCCAGAGGGTCAGCAGCGGGCTCGCCATGACCGTGGTGATCAGGGCCACGAGTACCAGCACGGTGAACATGGCGGGTGTGGTGATGCCCGCGGACAGCCCGACGTTGATGGCGATGAGCTGCATCAGGCCGCGCGCGTTCATCAGGGTGGCCACCCGCAGCGCCACGCCTGACCGCTCCCCCGCGGCCCGGGCGGCGAGCCAGCACGCGCCGAACTTGCCGACGACGGCGAGGACCACGCAGCAGGCCCCGAAGAGGAGGACGGAGGGGTCGGAGAGCAGCCCGATGTCCGTGTTGAGGCCCGAGTAGGTGAAGAACAGCGGCAGGAACACGACACGGCCGACCGGTGAGATGGCCTCCACCGCCCGTGCCACCGGCGGTGTGCGGGGAAAGACCACGCCGAGGCTGAAGGCGCCGAACACCGCGTAGAGCCCGATCCGGTCCGTGTACCAGGCGGCGAGGAACAGCAGGAGGACCGTCGCGAGCAGCACCGTGTCCGGGGGCCTTTCCTCGGCGAGCCGTTCCGCGTGGCGCCGCGCTCTGGTCAACGCGACGAGAACGAGCACCAGGCCCGCCGACCCGCCGAGCGCCAGCAGGAAGGAGTGGGCGCTGCCGCCCGCGAGGCTGAGCACGCCGGCGAGCAGCACCCAGGCGACGGCGTCGTCGAGGGCGCCCGCGGCCAGTGAGAGGGAGCCGAACCGGCTGCCGGTGAGCCCGCGTTCCGTGATGATGCGGGCCAGCATGGGGAACGCGGTGATGGCCAGGGTGACCCCGACGAAGAGGGCGGACACGCTCAGCGGGACCCCGCGCGGGAAGAGGCCGCCGGTGTCTTTGAGCAGCAGGGTGAGGCCGGCTCCGAGGGCGAGGGGTACGGCGGTGCCCGCGGCGGAGACGGTGAGCGCGGGCCGCAGTACGGCCCTGATCCGGTCGGTGTGGAACGCGTGGCCCGCGAGGAACATGAAGACGACGAGCCCGACCTGCCCGACGACGTACAGCACGGGCCGGAGGTCGGCCGGGAAGAGCCACCGTTCGGCGCCGGGCGCGACATATCCGAGCACGGAGGGGCCGAGGACGACACCGGCGACCATCTCGCCGACCACGGGCGGCTGGCCGGCGAGCCGCAGCAGCCGGCCGACCGCCCGGCAGACGACGAGGATGACGACGACAGAGATGAAGAAGGCGGGACCGAGTTCTGTTGCGGACACGGCGGGTTGACCTTCCGCTCGGGCGAAGCGTTCCGGTGGGGGGTGTGGTACGCGCGTGAGCTGCCCGGACGCTGCCGCGTGGCGGTCGCGGAGCGGAGAGCGGCCCGGGCGGACCGGGTGGTGTGACGGGCGTCCTACGGGCGGCGGGCCGCCGCGTACGGGCACCGGCTCTCGGTGCCGTCCGGCACGTCCGGTGCGGTACGGGGGCGCCCCTGGGTGTCGTGTGTCTCGAAGTACGCGGCGGCCTGCCGTTTCCTGCGGGCGTCGAGCACCATCCAGGTGCCGAAGCCGAGTTGGAGGGTGCCGCGGCCCGCGTCCTCGAAGGCGTCCCGCAGCCGCAGCGCGGCCCGCGCGGCGAGTGCGGCACGGGGTGAGAGGGGGCGGTCCCGGGCGATGAGCAGGCACGGGGCACGGTGCGGGATGGACCTGGTGTGGGACACCCCCGACTCAAGGGTGTAGCGGCGCAGGACCTCCCGGGTGGCGGCCCGCATCAGCAGGGGCGAGAGCCGCCAGGCGGGGCAGGGCCGGTTGGCGGCGACGCCGAAGGGGATGTGGTGGGCGTCTTTGGGCGACAGGGTGTTCCAGCGGTCCGGGTCGAAGGCGCCGGGATCGGTGTGGCCGGTGGCGTGGTAGTCGGGGTAGCTGAAGCACAGGACGGAACCGGCGGGGATGGTGGTGCCGTCGCCCGGTTCGATGTCGCCGGTCGTGATCCGGTGCGCGACGCCGAAGAGGGGGTAGAGCCGGAAGGTCTCGTCCATGACGTTGGCGAGCAGCCGGTCGTCGTCCGGCGCCGCGGTCAGCCGTTCCCTGATGTCGCGGTGCTGGGCCAGTACGAGCAGCAGGTGGGCCATGGCCTCCGACATCTGCACCACGGCGGTGTTGAAGAAGGTGCCCTGGAGGTAGTACACGCGGTCCCGCTCAGAGAGCAGGGCGGGCAGCTCGTGCGGTACGTCGCCGGCGGCGACCCGCTGCCGCAGGTAGCGGGTGAGCCGGGCCCTGCGCCGCATGTGCCGCGGCCGGGTGCACTTGAGGGCGTCGACGACGTCCCGCGCGTTGTCGGTGATGAGGCGCCGCGCCTCGGGCGGGCAGGGCTCCTCGAACACCAGCGTGTAGAAGAACTCCGCCCACACCGGCATCATCACATCCCGCAGCCGCACCAGTGTGACGCGGCCCCGGGCCGCTTCCGCGAGGACCCTGGCGGTGCACCGGGTGGCGGCGTCGTACAGCTCGGCGGAGGGCCCGGCGAGGATCTCCCGGGTGGTACGGGCGACCTGGTCGTAGCGTTCGCCCGCCTCCAGGTGCTCCTGGTGGACGTCGGCTCCGGGAGAGAGCCAGTACCAGAAGAGGTCCGAGAGCGCGGCGCCCTTGCTGCGCCCGCCCGCGGCGGGGTGGCCGTAGATCCGCTGGAAGCTGTCGGGGCCCACGGTCTCGTTGGGGAAGGTGAGGGCGTCGTCGCCGTTGACCGCGGCGAACACCTTCATCCGCAGTGCGACCACGGACCGCGGCAGCCACAGCGGCGCGCTCAGCGTGAGGGCGCCCGCCAGCGAGGCGAGCGCTGTCTTCCTGGTCACCATGGTGTGGCTCCTCCTGGTCCGCCGCGGACGGGGCCGCGCGGTACGACCTGGTCGCGGGCGAGGCCGGCGGGGGTCGCGGCGCCGCACAGCGCGAGCGCCCGGTCGAACTCGTCCCGCAGGGTTTCGAGTACGGCGCGCACGCCCTCCTCGCCGCCGGTGGCGAGGCCCCACAGCACCGGCCGGCCGACGCCGACCGCCGTGGCGCCGAGGGCGAGGGCCATGGCGGCGTCGTCGCCGCGCCGCACCCCGCCGTCGAGCAGGACCGGGACGCGGCCCCCGACGGCGGCGGCGACCGCGGGCAGCGCGTCGAGCGCGGCGGGCGCGGCGTCGAGCTGCCGTCCGCCGTGGTTGGACACGAGGACCGCGTCGACGCCCTCCGCCACGGCCAGCCGCGCGTCCTCGGGGTGCAGGACGCCCTTCAGTACGACGGGCAGCGTGGTGGCCTCGCGCAGGCGCGCCAGGTCGTCCCACGACAGCGCCGGGGACATGGCGATGGGACGGACGGCGCCGGGCGGGCCGCCCGGCAGACCGCGCATGTTCTCCGCGGCGAAGCCGTCCGGCAGGTCGGTGAAGCCGTTGCGCAGATCGCGGGTGCGGTGGCCGAAGACGGGAGAGTCCGCGGTGACCACGAGCGCCGAGCATCCCGCGCGCTCCGCGCGGCGCACCAGCTCCACGGTGACGTCGTGCTCCGGCTGGAGGTAGAGCTGGAACCACACGGCGGCGTCCGCGGCTGTCTTCCTCGCCGCCGCCGCGACCTCACCGACCGGCACCGTCGCGGCGACACCGGTGACGAGGACGGTGCCGACGGCGGCGGTGGCGCGCGCGGTGGCGAGCTCTCCGTCGGGGTGGGCGAGCCGGTGGAACGCGGTCGGCGCGACGAGGACAGGGAACGCGGCGCGATCGCCCAGCAGCGTCACCGAGGTGTCCCGCGCCACGGCGCCGCGCAGCACCCGCGGGAGCAGCGCCAGCCGGTCGAAGGCGCGCTCATTGTCGGCGAGTGCCCGCTCCTCGCCCGCACCTCCCGCGTAGAAGTCGTAGTACGGGCCCGGGAGTTGGGCGCGGGCGCGGTCGTGGCGCCGGGTCGGCGGGGTGTCGTCGGGCCCTTCCCGCAGCGGGGACACGGCCTCTCACCCCGCGCTGTTAACGGTCTGACCCGCGGTCAGGCGTGCCTGGAGGAACGTACGCAGCGGGGCCCGGTGGACGGCCTCGCGATCCCATTCGTTCTCCAGGTTCTCCGTGAGGTGGTGCTCGCCGGCCGGCTCAGTGCTCCCGGTGACGAAGTGGCGTACCACGGGGTGCAGATAGCGCCCGTCGAGCCCGGTGGTGTCCTCTTGTCCCGGCCGCCGCACGGAGACGTCGAAGGGATTGATGACATCGTGGTCCGCGCCGTACTCCAGGGTGACGGTGAAGTACGCGGCGACGTCCTCGAACGTCGTTCCGGCGGCGACGGCGGAGTGCAGGTGCCGCACCGGCACCTCCTCGCAGTAGCGCACAGCGCCGTCGGTGCCGATCAGCACCGCGTCGCCGAGGAAACCGAACTGCTGCCACAGTGCCGAGCTGCGGTTCACCCGCTCGATGACGGCCTCGGAGACGGCGCCCGCGGTCGCCTGCAGGTCCCGGGCGGGCCAGGGCAGGCCGTGGTAGCGGCGCTCCAGAATATGGTGCAATGCGCGCACCCCGTAGCGGAAGCCGTGGATGAACCCGCTGGTCGATTTCTTGAAGTCGCGGACCTGCGTGAGGGTCCCCGCGAAGTACATGTCCGGTATGTTCACAGATTCCCAGGCATCGGTCTGGGCCGGAAAACGGTTTTTTATGGTGAGTTCCGGTCTGCATTCCTCGGAGAAGATGGAGGCGTCGAAGCGGAAGCCGGTGGCCAGGATGACACGGTCGTAAGGGATGTCCTTCACGACTTCCTCGACCCGGTCGAAGGAGATGCTCACCACATACTTTTCCCCTTCTTTGCGTATGCGCTGCACGGTCCCTTCGAGCAGAGCGTTCTGCGATTTCAGCTGGTAGGTGTCGAGAAAGTTGTTGTTGACCGCCCGCAGATGTCCCACGAAATGCGTCTGCCAGGCCAGCCGCAATGATCCCGGCCCCACCAGGTGGATGACCGCCGCGTTCTCGATCAGGTTGTCGGCGGTCTCGAACGCCGAGTTGCCCCGCCCGATGACCAGGACCCGCTGGTCCGTGAAGTCCCGCGGGTCCACCGAGACGTCCGTGTAGCGCTCGGCGGTCTCGACGCCCTCGATGTCCGGCACGTGCGCCTTCGTCACACCGGTGGCGACGATGAGCCGCTTGCCCCGGAACTCGTTCCCGTGCTGGTCACGGACGACGAAGGGGCCACTGGGCGCCGGGCGGGAGATGCGCTCGGCACGGGTCCCGTAGCGGATGCGCAGGCCGTGCGTCCGGGCGAAGTCGGCCAGGTAGCGGACGAGGACGTCGGCCGGCGGGAAGTAGCGCGGCGTGTAGCCGGTGAACAGCGGCCCCTCGTCCGCGAGGAGCGAGTTCCAGTCGTTCCGCAGTCTGAGTTCCGGATCGGTCCAGCCGGTGTGCACCTTGTTGCTCGATATGAGGGTCCGATGCCTGGGGTATTTCGTGAAGAAGGTTCCCGGCGCGTCACCGCTCTCCAGGATGAGATAGGAACGTCCGCTTTTCTCCAGGAAATACCCTGCTTGCAGCCCTGCGGGTCCCGCGCCGAGGATGAGGTAATCGACCTGCACTTCGTCGGACATGGCGTCTCCCGTCCCTGTGAGGGATGACCACGGTACTTTATGTTTCAAGCACAGCGCCCCACTCGTTTTTGTGATATAGATCACATGAATTTTACGCGCCCGGCATTGAACAATGGAAATGCTCACCGCGCATCAAGCCGCACCCGCGGCAAGCCCTCGGGAGACCTGTGCCCACCGCCGCTCCGGGGCAACGGGAGCGCGAGCGGGACCCGCATCCGCCCGCGCAATTCCGGACCGGCTGATTCTCACCCTTTCGCGCCCTGCCGAGTGGAGACGAGGACGAAGTGGAAAACTCGACCGAACCGGCGTTCCCGCAATCCGTCATCGACGCCTTCCGCGCCGCCCCCGCCGAGCCGGCGTTCGAGTACCGCTCCGGCATCGTGACGCGCGGCGAGATCATGGATCTGACCGGCCGGTTCGCGGCCGGGCTGGCCGCCGCGGGACTCGGTCCCGGCAGTACGGTCGCGCTCGCCACCGAAGTCACACCCGAGGCGTTCGCGGCGCAGCTCGCGGCGTACGTCCTGGGCTGCCGCGTCATCGGCCTGCGCCCGGGGCTCACCCCCGGTCATCTGAGGCTGGTGCTCGACGGCGGCCACGCGACGGCGAACGACGGCGCGGCGGACGACGATGCGGCAGCCGGGGGAACCAGCGCGAGCAGAGCGGCCGGGCCGACCGGGGCGACTGGAGGAACCAGCGGGCCCGTCGCGGACGTCGGGGCCGACGGTGTCGCGGGCGGCGGGCCCCGCGGCGTCGACGCCGTACTGACCGACCACGCGCACGACCGGCCCGGGCTCGTCGCGGCGGCGGCAGGCCGCCCGTTGCTCGAACTCGGGCCCGACCTGCTCGACCGCCACCGCGAACCCGCCGTCCTGACACCGCGCGGGGCCCGCGACGCCGTGGCCGTCATCCACCTGACCAGCGGCAGCACCGGCCGTCCCAAGGGCTGCGAAGTGACCTACGGCGCCCTCTCGGCGCACTGGTCCTGGGCACCCTCCCGGTGGACGGCCAGGACCCGCGAACTCGCCGCCGGCTACGGCCGCTACCTGCTGTTCGGCACCCTCACGAGCGCCGTCGTCTTCGAGCACCTGGGCCTGTGCCTGCTCGGCGGCGGCACCGCCGTGATCCCGGACCCGGCGCCGCGCTTCCCCGATGTCTTCCAGGAGTACCGCGTCACCGCCTGTCTGATGACGGTGGCCCGGCTCCACCAGATGCTGGACACCCTGAGGACCCGGCCGGTGGACACCAGCAGCCTGCGCGTCCTGCTCGTCGCGGGCTCCCCCCTGCCACCGCACCGGCTCGCCGAAGCCGCCGCACTCGTGGGACCCGCCGTCCACCAGGGCTACGGCCAGACCGAGACGGGCATGCTGACGCTGCTGACCCCGGACGAACTGCGCGGCGGTGACGCGCCGTTCGACTCCGTGGGCCGTGTCCTCGACACGGTCGAGGCGACCGTGCGCGACGAGAGGGGCGACACCGTGCCGACGGGCGCCACGGGCGAGGTGTGGGTGCGTACGCCGGGCGCCTTCCGGGGCTACTGGAACGATCCGGCGGAGACCCGCGAGGTCCTGCGCGACGGCTGGATACGCACCCGCGACCTCGGCAGCATCGACGCGGCGGGCCTGGTGCGGCTGACCGGCAGGGCGCGCGACGTGGTCATCGTCAACGCCATCGTCCACTACGCGGGCGGCATGGAACGCGTTCTGGCCACCCATCCCGACGTGGACCAGGCGTACATCGTCGGCGTACCCGACGAGCGGACCGGCGAGGCGGTGCACGCCTTCGTGGTCCCCCGCTCGGGCCGGGCGCCCGACCCGCGGGAGCTGACGGCGCTCCTGGTGCGCGACCTCGGCGAGTCGTCCGCCCCCGCGTCGGTCACCTTCATCGACGCGCCGCCGCTGACATCCAGCGGCAAGCCGGACAAGCAGGCGCTGCGGGACCGCGTTCCGGCCCGGGCGCCGGCCCGTTGACCCCGCCGGCAGCGGCCCAGTGGATGCGTCCAGGTGTGCTCCCGCGTCCGGGTGTGCCCCGGCCCCCGGCCGTGACGCACCTGTCCTACGACGTCGTGCGCGGCGTCGTCACGGAACTCCGGGTGGCGTAGAAGGCCACGGCCGAGGCGGCGGCGACATTGAGGGAGTCGACGCCCGCGTCCATCGGGATGGTGACGTGCGCGTCGGCCGCCTCCAGGGTCGCGGGGGCGAGGCCCGCGCCCTCCGTGCCGAAGACCAGGGCCAGTTGCCGCTCGTCCCGCGCGGCGAGTTCGTCGAGCGGGACGGCGCGGTCGCTGAGGCAGAGCGCGGCCACCGTGAAGCCGGCGGCGCGCAGGTCCGCCAGATCGCCGGGCCAGGCGGCGGCCCGGGTCCACGGCACCTGGAGGACGGCCCCCATCGAGACCTTCACGGCCCGGCGGTAGAGGGGGTCCGCACAGCGCGGTGTGAGGAGCACCGCGTCGATGCCGAGCGCCGCGGCGTTGCGGAAGGCGGCACCGATGTTGGCGTGGTCCACGATGTCCTCGAACACCGCCACGCGCCGTGCGCCGGTGAGGAGTTCGCCCGCCTCGGGGAGCGGCTTGCGGGCCATGGAGGCGAGGGCGCCGCGGTGGACGTGGTAGCCGGTGACCCGCTCGGCCAGCGCGGGGTCCACCAGGTACACCGGCGCGGTGGCCGCGTCGATGACGTCGCGCAGGGGGCCGAGCCATTTGGCGGAGAGCAGCATCGAGCGCATGGCGTAACCGGCGCCCACGGCCCGGCGGACGACCTTCTCGCCCTCCGCGATGAACAGGCCCTCCGCGGGTTCGCGGCGGCGCCGCAGCTCCACGTCGGTGAGGCCGGTGTAGTCGTGCAGACGCGGGTCGTCCGGGTCGTCGAGGACGATGGGTTCCGCCACCGGATCAGCCGTTTCCCAGCGCGACCACGTCGCCGATCACGATCACCGCGGGCGGCCGTACGGCTTCGGCCTTCGCGGTCTCCCCCACGGTGGCGAGGGTGGCGTCGACGCGGCGCTGGGCCGCGGTCGTGCCCTCCTGGACGAGCGCCACCGGGGTGGCGGGGTCCTTGCCGTGGCCGATGAGGGCCGCCGCGATCGCGCCGATCTTGTCGACGCCCATGAGGACGACGAGCGTGCCGGTGAGCCGGGCCAGCGCCGCCCAGTCCACGAGGGAGCGCGCGTCGTCGGGTGCCACGTGGCCGCTGACGACGGTGAACTCGTGGGCCACGCCCCGGTGGGTGACCGGGATGCCGGCGGCGCCCGGCACGCTGATGGTGCTGGAGATGCCCGGCACGACCGTGCAGGCGATCCCCGCCTCCGCGAGCGCCTGCGCCTCCTCCATGCCCCGGCCGAAGACGAACGGGTCGCCGCCCTTCAGCCGTACGACGTTCCTGCCCGCCCTCGCGTGCTCCACGAGCGCCGCGTTGATGGCCTCCTGCGCCATGGCGCGGCCGTACGGGATCTTCGCCGCGTCGACGACCTCGACGTGCGGCGGGAGTTCGTCCAGGAGGTCGCGGGGGCCGAGCCGGTCGGCGATGACGACGTCGGCCGCGGCGAGCAGGCGCCGCCCGCGCACGGTGATGAGGTCGGGGTCGCCGGGGCCCCCGCCGACGAGCGCGACGGGCCCGGGGGCCGCGCCCTCGTCCCTGGTGCGGGCGGGGGCCGCCTCGATCGTGCCCTCGCGGAGCCCTTCGAGGACGGCGTCCCGCACGGCTGCCGAGCGGCGCGGGTCGCGGTGGCGGGCGTCGTGTCCCCGGGGGGGGGGGGGGGGGGGGGGGGGCGCCCCCCGCGGGGGGGGGGGGGGGGGGGGGGGGGGGGCGGCGGGGGGGGCGCCGGGGCGGGCCGGCGCCGCCCCCCCCCCCCCCGCGGCCGGTGGCGGGCGTCCACGCGGTGGCCGCCTCGGCATCGTCGCTGCGCACGCACCAGGTGCGGGTGCGCTCGGCCTCCCGGGAGGCGGCGGCGTTGGCGGCCGGGTCGCTGGAGGCGACGAGCGCGTACCAGGCGTCCGCGAGGTCGCCCTCCGCGTAGCGGCGGCGCTCCCAGCGCAGCTCGCCCGCGGTGGCCATGGCCTCGACCGACGGCGTCGCGGACGGCGAGACGAGCACGATGTCGGCGCCCGCGGCGATCAGCGCGGGCAGGCGGCGCTGCGCGACCTGGCCGCCGCCGATGACGACGACGCGGCGGCCGGAGAGCCTGAGGCCGACCGGATAGGCGGGATGCCGGGCGGCGTGCGGGCCGGCCGGCCCGGTCCCCTGCTGTCGTGCGGCGGCGTCGTGCGGCTCGGCCATGGTGCGTGCGGCTCCTCGGGCGGAATCTTCTGGCGGCGGCTGCGCCGGCTGAGCGGCTGGTGGGAAGGCGTGTCGGGAAGGGCGTGGTGCGACCACTTTACGGGGCGGGGCCGCGCGGGTGACCGGGAGCGCGGATGCGGGCCGGCCCGCGGCGGGCCCCGCGCGGGGAGCGGGTGCGGGCCCCGCCCGCACCGGGACCTTGCGCGACGCCCGCACCTGCCCGGTCGTCCCGGACCTGTCCCTCCGCATGCGGCGGCTGCGGGCCCGCCCGCAACCGGACCCCGCACGGCGGTACGGACCGTTCGCCGTGGCGCGCCCCCGGAGCGGCGGTACGGACCGTTCGCCCGGTGCGCACCCGGAGCGACGGGGCGGCGAGGCCGGGCAGCCACGGGCCGCGCGGCACCGGAGCCAGAGGCCAACGGGTCTGCGCGGCACCGGGGAGCCGGACGGGCCCGTGGCCCCGCGGCGCTACTTCTCGGTGACCCCGGCCGAGTCGAACGTCGCCACCTCATGCATCGCGCGTGCGGCGCTCTGCACCAGTGGCAGCGCGAGCAGCGCGCCCGTACCCTCGCCGAGGCGCAGGTCCAGGTCGACCAGCGGGCGCAGGCCCAGTTTCGTCAGGGCCGCCATATGACCCGGCTCCGCACTGCGGTGACCCGCGATGCACGCCGCGAGCGCCTCGGGGGCGATCGCGCGGGCCACCAGGGCGGCGGCCCCCGCGCTGACCCCGTCGAGGATCACAGGCGTACGCAGAGAGGCACCGCCCAGCAGGAAGCCGACCAGGGCGGCGTGTTCGAGGCCGCCGAGCGACGCGAGGACTCCGATGGGGTCCGCCGGGTCGGGGCGGTGCAGGTCCAGGGCACGCCGCACCACGTCCACCTTGCGGACGTGGGTCTCGTCGTTGATGCCGGTGCCCCGGCCGGTGACCTCCGCGGGGTCCATGCCCGTGTAGACGGAGATGAGCGCCGCGGACACCGTGGTGTTCGCGATCCCCATCTCACCGGTCAGGAGCGCCTTGTTGCCCGCGGTGACCAGGTCGCGCGCGGTCTCGATACCGACCTCGATCGCCGCGACGGCCTCCTCGCGGGTCATCGCGGGACCCGTCGTGAAGTCGGCGGTGCCGGGACGTACCTTGCGCGGCAGCAGACCGGACGTGGCGGGGAGTTCGGACGCGACGCCGACGTCGACGACGCAGACCTCGGCGCCCACCTGGGCCGCGAACGCGTTGCACACCGCGCCGCCGCCGAGGAAGTTCGCCACCATCTGTCCTGTGACCTCCTGCGGCCACGGGGTGACGCCCTGCGCGTGGACCCCGTGGTCGCCGGCGAAGACCGCCACGGCCGCGGGCTCGGGGATCGGCGGCGGGCTCATCCGGGACAGCCCGCTGAGCTGGGCGGAGATGATCTCCAGCACTCCGAGCGCGCCGGCCGGCTTGGTCATCCGCTTCTGGCGCTCCCACGCCTCGCCGAGTGCCTTGGCGTCGAGCGGCCTGATGCCCGCGACCGTCTCCGCCAGCAGGTCGTGCTCCTCGGCGCCGGGCAGCACGCGCCTGCCGTACGTCTCCTCGTGGACGACCCACGCGAGCGGGCGCCGCTTGGACCAGCCGGCCTGCATCAGCTCGGGGTCCTCGGGGAACGCGTCGACGTAGCCGACGCACAGGTACGCCACGACCTCCAGGTGGTCGGGCAGGCCGAGCGCGCGGACCATCTCGCGCTCGTCGAAGAAGCTGACCCAGCCGACCCCGAGGCCCTCGGCGCGCGCGGCGAGCCACAGGTTCTCCACGGCGAGCGCCGACGAGTAGGGCGCCATCTGCGGCTGGGTGTGCCGGCCGAGGGTGTGCCGGCCGCCGCGGGTCGGATCGGCGGTGACGACGATGTTCACCGGGGTGTCGAGGATCGCCTCGATCTTGAGTTCCTTGAACTGCTTCGAGCGGCCCTTCGGCAGCGACTTGGCGTACGCGTCACGCTGGCGCTGGGCCAGTTCGTGCATCGCACGCCGGGTCTCCTCGGAGCGGATGACGACGAAGTCCCAGGGCTGCGAGTGGCCGACGCTGGGCGCGGTGTGGGCCGCCTCCAGGACGCGCAGCAGCACGTCGTGCGGCACGGGGTCGGAGCGGAAGCCGTTGCGGATGTCGCGGCGTTCGCGCATCACCCGCAGCACGGTGTCGCGTTCGGCCTCGTCGTAGCCGGAAGCGGCGGGCGGAGTCCGGGGGGTCTGGGGTGTCTCGGGGG
>NZ_JAIUKE010000272.1 GCF_020176795.1 Streptomyces sp. 8L | reverse complement strand
GCCTCGGCGGGTGGCGCCGCCGGCGCACGACCAGGAGCGTCCCCGCGCTCGCCGCCGCGGCCGTTCTGACGGCGTCGCTGCTCGCCGGCTGCGGCTCGGGCCCGTCGACGTCGGCCGGCACCGGGGCGTCCGCCTCCGCGACGCGGCTGACCGTGCCCACCGCCTCGGGGTCGGCGGCTCAGGGAGCCTTTCAATACACCCTGGCGAAGGGCTTCTTCCGCAAGAACGGGCTGAAGGTCACCACCCCGCTCTCGGCGGAGGGGCAGCTCAAGGCCGCCTTCGTGGCGGGCTCCGTGCCCTTCGACCAGCTGGCCGGCGGCGACGTGCTCGACCTGTACGCCAAGCACGTGCCGGTCACGGCCGTCGGCTGCGTCGCCAAGAGCAACGGCTACTACGTCTACGCCCGCAAGGGCACCACGTCCGTCACCGCGCTCAAGGGCAAGACCGTCGGTGTGCCCTCGCTCGGCGGCGCTCCGCAGGTCGCGCTCCAGGCCTATCTGCGGACCAGGAAACTGGCCCCGGACGCGGTCAAGTTCGTCGCGCTCGGCTCGATCCCCAATGTGCTCACCGCGCTCACCAGCGGCAAGGTCGACGCGGGCCTGCTCTCCACGCCCTTCAACTTCCGCGCGGACGCCGCCGGGCTCGCGAATCTCGGTTACGCGCTCGGACCGCCGAGCCCGTACGTCGTCTCCACCGACTGGGCCAAGAAGAACCCGAAGGCCGTCACCGCGGTCCTCAAGAGCCTCGCCGAGGGCGCCTGGTCGTACCAGACGCACAAGGCGGACGGAGTGAAGACGCTCGGCGCCTTCCTGCACCTCGATCCGTCGAAGCCGGCCGACGCGAGCACCCTCGGCAAGAGCTTCGACGCCTACCTGCCCCCCGTCCAGGCACCCGTGGGCCGGTGCGACGCCGCGGACTTCGCGCCCTACGTCCGCTACCAACCCGCGGCGGAGCACGCCGCGCTGAAGAACCTCGGGCCACTCGTCGACAACTCCTACGTGGACGCGCTCGACAAGCAGGGCTTCTACAGCGGTCTGCGGAAGACCTACGGACCGCTGCCCAAGGACACGACCCTCACGCAGGTACTGCGCTGAGGCCCCGCCACCACCCGGTCAAGGAAGGCAAGCCACCATGGCACTGAAGAAGATCGTCAGCGAGACGTCGAGCCCCGTCTTCTCCCTCCCGTACTTCGTCGCCCGCGACGAGGGGTACTTCGCGGAGGAGGGCCTGGACGTCGAGCTGGTGCGCAAGGGACAGCGCGAGGCCGTGCTCAAGCCCGTCGAGGACCACACCCTGATCTCCGCCTTCAGCGGCAGGTCGGCCTTCGAGGCCGGTGACGCGTCGCTCTACCGCGCCTGCGAGTGGGGGCAGATCCGCCGCTCGTACGACAGCGAGGCGGGAGGCCAGGTCGTCAGCAAGCGCGCGGCCGTCGGCAGCCAGGCCGTGTTCGTCCGGCCCGACGACCCGGCCAACCACCCCCAGGACCTGGCGGGCCGCACGGTCGGCGTCAACTTCCACCACGGTTCGCACTACATCGGGATTCAGACCCTGGAGGGGTTCCTCAGGAAGGACGAGATCAACGTCGTCCACGTCGGCGGGCCCAGGGAGCGCTTCGAGGCCCTGCGCGACGGCAAGGTCGCCGCGGCGGCCGTCATGGAGCCCTGGATCACCGTGGCGGAGAAGCTCGGGTACAAGCTCATAGCCGAGGCGTTCTACGTCGGTGCCGAGATCGCCGACCCCAAGATGGACCCCGACACCTTCACGGCCATCCAGCGCGCCGTGGTCAAGGCCGTCCACAAGATCAACGAGGACCCGAAGCCGTACCTGCACCACCTCATCGCGGACGTACCCGAGGAGATCGTGCACCTCGACCCCGAGGACTTCCGCCGTGACCGCCTCCGCTACACCGAGCCCGCTCCGTATCCGGCCGCCGAGTTCCAGCGCACGTACGACTGGATGGTCGACTGGGACCTGATCCCCGAGGACGCCGACTTCCGGCAGATCGTCGACAACCGCCTCCAGATCGCGCTCTGAAGCCGCCGGGCCGCCGTCGGGCCCGCCGCACCGCCGCACGGTGACACCGCCGCGCCCCGAGCATGCCTCGCACGTGCTCCGGGCGCGGTGGTCCGCCGCGGAACGAATGAACGCGTGCCCCGGACGAACGCCTGTCCCCGAGGCACGCGCACCTCGGACGCACGCGCACCCCGGACGCACGCGCGCCCCCGAGGCGCGGGAGGACACGTCCTCGGGACGACACGCCCTCCTGGCACTTACCGCGCGCCGCGCACCGGGACGAACGTGACCGGAGTGCCCGGCACCGCCTGGGCCGCCGCCGCGAGATCCGCCGCCCGGACGACCGCGATCACCGGATAGCCGCCCGTCGTCGGGTGGTCGGCGAGGAAGACCACGGGCCGTCCGTCGGGTGGCACCTGGACCGCGCCCGTCACCATGCCCTCGCTCGCCAACTCGCCGTCCCGCGCCCGTTCCAGCGACGGGCCCTCCGTACGCAGCCCGATGCGGTTGCTCGCCGAGGAGACCCGGAAGGCCCCGGTCGCGAGGGTGCGGAGACCGGCCTCGGTGAACCAGTCGGCGCGCGGCCCCAGCCGTACCCGCAGCACCAGTTCGGCCGGCGGGGCGGGCCACGGCATCGCGTCGACCGGCACGCCGGGACCGCTCGGCACCCCGAGCGGCAGGACATCGCCGTCGCGCAGCGGCGCGGGACCGATCCCCGACAGCAGGTCGGCCGAGCGGCTCCCGAGCACCGGGTCCACCGCGAGGCCCCCGCCGAACGCCACGTACGCGCGTACACCCGCCGCGGCGGGCCGCACGTCGAGCAGCGAGCCCGCGGGCACCAGCACAGGGGCGCCCCACGCCACCGGGCGCCCGTCCACGAGGACCGGCCCCGGAGCGCCCGCGACCGCCGCCGTCACCGGCCGGCCGGGCCGCAGCGCGCAGCCGGTGACCGTGGTCTCCAGCACCGCGGCACGGTCGTCGTTGCCGACGGTCCGGTTCGCCAGCCGCGCCGCCGGGGCGTCGAGCGCGCCCGCGTGCGGTACGCCCAGATGCGCGTGGCCCGGCCTGCCGAGATCCTGCACGGTGGTCAGCGCCCCGGCCCGTACGACCGTGAGACCGCCCGCCGCTTCGCCGCTCACGCGTCCACCGCCACGAACCGCACCCGCGTGCCCGGCGCCAGCAGCGCCGGCGGCTCGCGCTCCGGGTCCCACAGGACGGCGTCGGTCGTACCGATCAGCTGCCAGCCACCGGGCGAAGAGCGCGGGTAGACACCGGTGTACGGGCCGGCCACCGCCACGGACCCGGCGGGCACCGACGTCCTCGGCGTCGCCCTGCGCCGTACCGCGTACCGCTCGTCCAGCCCCGTCAGATACCCGAAACCGGGGGAGAAGCCGCAGAACGCCACCCGGAAGGACGTCCCCGCGTGCAGCAGGGCCGCCTCCTTCGGGCTCACTCCCCACATCCCGGCGACGTCCGCGAGATCGGGCCCGTCGTAGCGCACGGGCAGGTCCACCGAGGCGGAATCGGCGGTGTCGGCCGGCGCGAGCCGCCACCCGGCCACGTCCGCGGCGAACCGCGCGGGTTCCGCGAGGCCGTCCACCAGTACGGTCCGCTCGGCCGGCACGATCTCGCCCACCGCGGGGAGCGCGCCCGCCGCCCGCCGCCGCAGCAGCTCGGCGTGGAGCGCCGCCGTCTCCTCGCTCCCCCCGAGCTCGAGGAGCAGCGCGTGGTCGCCGACCCGGACCGCTCTGACGCTCATGCGAACGGCTCCACACGCACCCCGGCGCGCTCCAGCGCCGTGCGGACCGTCCGCGCGAGCTCCACCGCGCCCGCCGTGTCGCCGTGCAGGCACAGCGACCTCGCGCGTACGTCCACCCGTTCACCCGTCAGGGCGGTCACCGTGCCCGACGTGGCCATGCCCACCGCACGCTCCACCACCACCGCGCCGTCGCTGACCACCGCGCCCTCCTGGGTACGCGGTACCAGCGTGCCCCCCGCCGTGTACGCGCGGTCCGCGAACGCCTCGGTGACCACCGGGAGTCCCGCGTCGGCCGCGCGCGCCAGCAGCCGGGACCCGGGCAGGCCGAGGACCGGCAGCCCGCCGCCCGCGAGCAGGACGCCCTCGACGACCGCGCCCGCCTGCTCGTCGTCGTGCACCGCGCGGTTGTACAGGGCCCCGTGCGGCTTCACGTACGCCACCCGCGCACCCGCCGCCCGCGCGAACACGTCCAGCGCACCGATCTGGTACGCCACCTCGGCGGCGAGCTCGGGCGCCGGCACGTCCATCGAGCGGCGGCCGAAGCCCGCCAGGTCCCGGTACGACACCTGCGCGCCGATCCGCACGCCGCGCTCGGCGGCCCACGCGCAGACCTCGCGCATCGTCAGCGGGTCGCCGGCGTGGAAGCCGCAGGCCACGTTGGCACTCGTGACGACCGAGAGCAGCGCCTCGTCCTCCGTCAGGTGCCAACGGCCGAAGCCTTCCCCCAGGTCGGCGTTGAGATCGATGTTCCTCGGCTCCATCGCGTCATCTTCTCAGGTCAGACGGCGCGATGGCGCGGCGGGGGAGCGGCGGGCCGCGGCCGGGGCCCGGGGGGGGGGGGCCCGGGCCCGCCCCTGCCACCTGGGCGGTTCTGCGCCGTTTCGACCCCTGTCAGTGGCAGGACCTAGTCTGTGCACCGTGACTTCGCCCGCCCCCACGGAACCAGTTCCGTCCCAGCTCAGCGCCGGGTCGCGGCCCGCCCAGGGCCCCGCCGCCGACGAGGGCCTCGCGCGCCGCCTGCGCGCCCTCGCCTGCACGGCCCCGCTCCATGACCTGGACGCCCGCAAGGCCAACCTCGCGGGCGAGTACGGCGTGTACGCGATGGCGGAGGTGGCCCTCGCCGCCATCGACCTCGTCACGCTGCACATGGACTTCGACACGGGCGCGGACCACGAGCAGATAGTGACGAGACTCCTGCCGCGCGTTGCGGCGCAGGCACCGGCCCGGCCGGCCGCCGAGCACGAGCGGGTGGCCCGCTGGGTCCTGGAGAACCTCATCAACGTCGGCAGCGTCGACCGGGGCTTCCGCGCCGTCTACGGCACGTTCGGCACCGACGGCGTCTACCGACGCAGGGACTACGACTTCAAGCTCATCGAGGAGGTCCCCGGCGACGGCGGCAGCGTCTATCTGCGCACCACGGACGAGGCCGTCAACGTACTGGTGGGCGCGCTCGACACGGATGTGACGAGCGCCCAGATCGCCGCGGAGGTGAAGCTGGAGGTGCTGATCAACCGGGGCCGCCTCGCCGACGCGCAGCTCGCCGCGGAGCAGGCCAGATACCGCACCGTGCAGTACGCGGAGACGCTGCGCAGGACCCTGGAGGCCACCCGGCGCAACGTGCGGGCGGTCGACTGGCTGCACGCCGTGCCCGACATGATCGACGAGGCGCTCGACCACGTCGCCGACCGGTACCGCCACGAGAACGCGATCCTGACGAACATCCGCAAGGCGCGCGACGAGGCCGAGACGGGCGGCGACCCGAAGACCGCCGAGCACAAGCGGCGCGCCGCCGAGCTGGTCGACATCGTCAAGGACTGCATCCGCCGCCACACCCAGCTCCAGTCCCGGCTGCTGGAGGCGGGCCCCTTGTTCAGGGCGGAGCAGGACCGCCAGGCCTTCGCACGGCCCGCCGCCCGCGCGGGACTCGACCTGTACGGGCAGCTCGTCGCGCCCCTGCTGCCGCTGCCCGTCGGTGACGCGAGCCGGGTCACCGACGCCTACTTCGCGCGCGGCACGGGGCCCCGCACCCCGGTGGCCGTCCGCGTCGGCGACCTGGTGGACCTGTTGCTGACACCCCCCGTGGAGCGCGCGCACCTGGGCGCCGAGATGCCCGAGCCCGACCTCGTGGCCACCCCGGACGACAGCCGCTTCAGCGAGGAACAGCTCGCCCGGGCCATGGAGTTGCTGGCCCTGGAGCACGACGCGCCACGCCGCCTGTCCGGTCTGCTCGCCGAGGCCCGCCGCATCGACCCCGACCTGCCGTACCTGATCGTCCTGCTGGCCGTGCACGCGGCGAGCCCGCCGGTCGGCACCGCGTACCGGCAGGGCGAGGAGCGCCTGCTGTTCGCCGTGGACGACGGCACGCCCCTGGACGACCCCGAGTTCGGCGGCGCCGACCTGATACTCGGCACCGCTCTGCTGGACGCGGCCGCGATGGCCACGGCCAGGACGGAGGCCGCGTGAGGGCCCCGGGGCCCGGCCCGGGCCCCCCCCCGCGCCCCCCCGCCCCCCCCCCCCGGGCCCCCCCCCCCCCCCCCCCGCCCCCCCCCCCGCGGGCCCCCCCGGTTGTTGAACCCCCCCCGGGGCCCCGCCCGGGGGGGGGGCCGGGGGGGGGCCCGGGGGCGGGGGGGGGCGGGCCGCGAGCGCCCTGGTGCCCGCGCGGCCGGGCCACCGGCCGCCCGGCGCCGGCCCGCGCCGTCGCGTGCCCCCGTTTTCTTCCACACCTCCGAGGAGCACCGTCCGTGACCGACCAGCACGCGACCGCGAGCGACACCTGGGCCGAGGCGGGGACAGACCCCGACGACCCGGCCGAGCGGCCCGCCCCCGCGGCGCAGTCCAGCGGTGTCACGCCCGCAGACGCGGCGGACGCGGCCCGGCTCGTCTCGTTCGGGCTGCAGCCCAGGCTGGTGCCGGCCCGCGACGCCGAGTACACCGAACTGCTGCGCCGCTACCGCGAGGACCCCGCGTTCGCGCGCGTCGCCGACGCGGTGGCCACCGGACTCGGCCTCGTCGTGCTGGAGGTCTCCGCCCGCGCGGGCATGGCCGTCACGGCCGCCGAGGACTCCGTCTTCGCCGTCCGCATGGGCGAGTACGCGCGCCGCGCCGCGACCGACTCCGCCGACCGGTTCCTGCACGGGCTCGCCCATCTCGCCGTCGCCGCGCTCGCGTTCCCCCGTCCCGAGGACCTCGCCGACGACGGCTACATCGGCCGTATCACCGTCAACGGCGTCGACGCGTTCGTCCGCCAGGCATGCCGCCGCCTGGAGGAGCGCGCCGAGGAGACCGGGGAGAACACCGACCCCGCGAGCGACGCGCCGGGCCTTGAGGCCGCCTGGCGGGTCTACGCCCGCCGCAGCGCCACCGGCGCGACGAAGGACGCCCGCCGCCTCGCCGGCTCGACGACCGGAATCGTGGGCAAGGCCGTCGTCTTCCTGACCGAGTCCGGCTTCCTCCAGCGCACGGGCGACGACGCGGGCGGCGCGTACCGCACCACCGCCCGCTACCAGCTCCAGGTCCGCGACATGGCGGGCTCGGCCGCCCTCGCGGAACTCGCGGAACTCGGCGTCGTCCCCGTCACGGACGGCACGGCGACGCTCCTGCCGCCGCCCGACGCCGAGGCCGCCGAACTGGTGGCGGACGCGGGACTGCCCTTCCACTCCTGACCGCGCCGCGGCGGGCGGCCCGCCCGGGTCCCGCGGACGACGGCCCCCCCCTTCCGCTCACGAACCGCCCTTCCACGAACCGCTCCCGAACCACTCCCGAACTGCCCCCGAACCGCCCCTTCCACGAACCGTTCACGAGAGACCGCCTCCATGTACGAGCTGTCCAGGGTCCGCCTCTACTCCATCGGACCCGCCGGAGCGCGCTACGCCGACACCGTGCTCGACCTGCGCGGCGTCGGCGCCGCCGTGCCGAACCCCGCGCCCGTGCAGAGCGAGTTCTTCGAGGACGAGCCGGCCGGCCCGCCGCGCCGCCCCGCCCCCGCGGGCGTGCTCTTCCTGGAGAACGGCGGGGGCAAGTCCGTCCTGCTCAAGCTGATCTTCTCGGTCATGCTGCCGGGCCACCGCAACACGCTCGGCGGCGCGAGCTCCGGCGTACTGCGCAAGTTCCTGCTCGCCGACGACTGCGGCCATGTCGCCCTGGAGTGGCAGCACACGCTCACCGGCGAACTGATCGTCGTCGGCAAGGCCAGCGAGTGGCGGGGCCGCCAGGTCTCGGGCGACCCGCGCAAGTTCGCTGAGGCCTGGTACTCCTTCCGCCCCGGACCCGGCCTCAGCCTGGACTCGCTGCCCGTCGCCGAGGCGCAGTCCGTACGGCCGCCCGCCGAGGGCGCCTCAGGCGCGCGGGGCCGCCGCCGCACCATGAAGGGCTTCCGTGACGCCCTCACCGAGGCGGGCAAGTTCTACCCGCACCTGGAGGTGTACTGGGAGGAGATCCACGACCGCTGGAACGAACACCTCGGCGATCTCGGCCTCGACCCCGAACTCTTCCGCTACCAGCGCGAGATGAACGCCGACGAGGGCGAGGCGGCCGGCCTGTTCGCGGTCAAGAAGGACTCCGACTTCACGGACCTGCTGCTGCGCGCCGTCACCGACACCCGCGACACCGACGGCTTCGCCGACCTCGTCAGCGGCTTCGGCGGCAAACTCGGCCGCCGCGCCGAACTCGCCGCGGAACGCGACTTCACGGCGGGCTCCGTCGACCTCCTCGGCCGGATCGTGGAAGCCGCGGAGGCCCGCGCCCGCGCCCGCGAGATCCACACCGCCTCCGAGCGGCGCGCCCGCGCGCTCGTGCGCCGCCTCACCACGCGCGCCGGGGTCGAACGCGCGCGTACGGGCGACCTCGCCGGAGAGGTCACCGCCGCCGCGCACACCGTCACCGAGGCGGAGAACGCCCGCCTGCACAGTTCCCTCATCGCCTCTGAACTCGCCTACCGGCACGCCTCGCTGGCGCTCGCCGCCGCCGAGAAGCGCGCCGCGGCCCAGCGCCGCGAGCTGACCGACGCACGCACCCTGCACTCGGCCTGGCAGGCCGCGGAGGCGGTACTGCGGCACCGCGCCGCCGCCGACCGGTCCGCGCGCGTCGCCGCCGCCATCCGCGAGGCCGAACGGGACGCGGCCCCCGCACTCGCCGCGCGGGCCACCGCAGCCGCCGACCTCGTACGGGCCCTGCACGGCGCCGCCGAGGACGCGGAGCGCCTCGCCAACGAGGAGGAGGCCCGTTCCGCGGCCCTCCAGGAGACCGGCGAGGCCGCCCACCGCGACGCCACCTCCGCCGCGACCGGCGCGCAGCGTGCCCGCAGCGAGTCCGAGCACCTGCGCCAGCGCCTGGCCGAGGTCGAGCAGGAGACCGCGGAGGCCGTACGGGCGGGCTGGCTGGACGAGGCGCCGCCCGACGCCGACCCGGCGCGCGCCGCGCTCGCCGCCAGCGACGCGGAGAAGGCCGCCGCCGCGGCGGGCGCCACCGCGCGCGACACGGCCCGCGCTGCGGCCGAGCGCGCCCGCGAGGCGGCGGCGGCCGAAACCCGCGGCGAACTGGCCGCCGCCCGCGCGAAGGACGCCGCAGAGGCCGCCGAGCGCGCGTACGACGCGGAGCGCCGAGCCGCCGGCTCGATCGCCACGGAGGCCCGGCTCGGCGAACTGCTGAGCCTGACCGCCGCGGGCACCACCGGCACCGACCGGGCGGGCGTGCCGGGCCCGCGCACCGGCGGCTCCGACCCGGGCGCCGGCGCCCCGCGCGAGGCCCGCCGCGCGCCGGTCGGACCCCGGCCGCCGGGCTCGGAGCCGCTGTCCGCCGAGGAGTTCGACCGGTACGCGGACACCCTGCGCGACCTCCTCGACCAGGGCATCGGCAGCGCCGAGCGCCGCCTGTTCGACCTGCGGACCGGCGCCGCGGACGACGCGCGCATCCTCGGCGCCCTCGGTGACGGCGGACTGCTGCCGCCCGGGCCCGACGTCCTCGCGACCGTCGAGTACCTCGGCGAGCACGGCATCCCCGCGCTGCCCGGCTGGCGCTACCTCGCCCAGGCCGTCGACCCCGCCGATCACGCCGCCGTGCTCGCCGCCAGGCCCGAACTGGTCGACGGTGTCGTCATCACCGACCCGGCCTCGCACGCCCGCGCCTGCGAGGCCCTCGCCGACGCCGCGCTGCTGCCCCGCTCCACCGTCGCCGTCGGCACGGCCGCCGCGCTGCTCGCCCCCGTCCCCCGCACGGCCGCGGACGACACGTCCGTCTTCCTCGTACCGCCCAACCCGGCCATGCACGACGAGCACGCCGCGGACGAGGAGCGGCAGGCGCTGCGTGCCAGGGCCGCCGCGCGCGACACGGAGATCACGGAGGTCGCGGCCCGGCTCGCCGGCGACCGCGCCCTGGCCGCCAGGATCGGGTCCTGGCGCGCCGACTGCCCGCCCGGCACCCTCGCGGAGCTGGCCGAGTCGGCCCGTACGGCACGGGAGGCCGCCGAGACGGCCGCGGCGGAGCTCACCGAGGCCCGTGCCGCCCGCGCCGAGGCCGAGCAGTCCGCGGCTGAGACCGCCCGGGCGGGCGAGGAGCGCCAGGAGGCCGCGCAGCGCGCCCGCCGCGCCGCCGACGTCCTCCAGGGCCTCGCGTTCCGGCTGCGCGAACGGCCCGCCTGGCAGGCCAGGCTGCGCGAACTCGCCGACGACGCCGCCGAGGCGGAGGCCCGCGCGACCGGCTGCCTCGATCTCGCGCGCGCCGCCGACGAGGACCGCCGTGCCGCGCAGCGCGCCGCCGACGACGCCCGCCGCACCGCGCGCACCCTGCGCGCCGAGCGCGCCGAGATCGCGGGCGCCCCCGAGAGCCTGCCGGAACAGCCCGCCGACGCGCCCAGGACCGCACTGCCCACCCTGCGCGAGGCCTACCGCGCCGCCTCCCAGGTCTACGAGAAGGTCGGCGTCGGCGCCGACCTGCGCGCCGAACAGGCCCGCGCGGAGAGCGACGAGAGCGCCGCCCTCGCCGAACTCGATCGCCTCAGCAACAAGGTGCGCACGCGCGCGGCCCAACTCCTCGAATCGCCCGACGGCGCCGACGGCCCGTCCCGGCAGGCCGCCGCCGCCCGCGCCGAATCACTGGTGCAGATGCTGGAGTCCCGCGCGTCCGCCGCCAGCGAGCAGCTGGGCCGGCTCCGCGGCGAAGCGGAGCGCCTCGCGCCCGAGGACGGCGACGCCCACACCGCGCTGCCCGAGGACCAGGTGCCGGCCGACGCCGACCAGGCCCAGGCGCTGCTGCGCACCGCCACTACCGAACTGGCCGTGCGCACCGACGCGCTGGAGTCCGCCCGCGGCGCGTACGACGAACTGCTGCGCGCCCACCGGGCCGCCGAGGACGCGGCGGGCGGCTTCGACGAGACCGCCGCCCTCCTGCGCGACCTGCTGCGCGGAGCGCTCGCGGAAGAGGACCACGCGGGTTCGGGCGATGAGCCGCCCGAGCAGCCCGAGCCGTACCCCGGCGGCCTCGACGCCGCCCGCCGGGACGCGTCGGAGGCCCGCAGGTCGTTGCGCGGCTGCGCCCAGGACCTGTCGGCCGCCGAGGCCGCCGTGCGCGAGGCGAGCGACGTCCTCGTACGGCACGCCAACGCGACCCGCTACGAGCAGGTGCGCACCCCCGCGCGGCAGCAGATCCGCGAACTGCCCGCCGCGGCACTGCCGGAGCACGCGGAGAGCTGGGCCCGGGCGTTCGCGCCGCGCCTGCGCGTCCTCACGGACGAACTCGCCCAGCTGGAACGCAACCGCGACTCCATCGTCGACCGGCTGCGCGGCCTCGTGGAGTCCGCGATGACGACGCTGCGCTCCGCGCAGCGGCTGTCCCGGCTGCCGGAGGGCCTCGGGGAGTGGTCGGGGCAGGAGTTCCTGCGCATCCGCTTCGAGGAACCCGACCGCGCCACGCTGGCGCAGCGGCTCGGCGAGGTCGTGGACGAGGCCACCCGCGCCGCCCTGAAGAAGAACTCCGACCTGCGCCGCGACGGCATGTCCCTGCTGCTGCGCGGGGTGGCGGCGGCGCTCCAGCCGAAGGGTGTCGCGGTGGAGATCCTGAAGCCGGACGCGGTGCTGCGCGCGGAGCGGGTGCCGGTCGGGCAGATGGGCGACGTCTTCTCCGGCGGTCAGCTGCTGACGGCCGCGATCGCCCTGTACTGCACGATGGCGGCGCTGCGCAGCAACGACCGGGGGCGCGACAAGCACCGGCACGCGGGCACGCTGTTCCTGGACAACCCCATCGGCCGCGCCAACGCCACGTATCTGCTGGAGCTCCAGCGCGCGGTGTCCGACGCGCTCGGCGTCCAGCTCCTCTACACGACAGGGCTGTTCGACACCACGGCGCTGGCCGAGTTCCCGCTGGTGATCCGGTTGCGGAACGACGCCGACCTGCGGGCGGGGCTCAAGTACATCAGGGTGGAGGAGCACTTGCGGCCCGGGCTGCCCACGGTGGACCCGGAGGGCGACCAGGTGCACGGGGAGATCACCGCGACCCGGGTCTTCCGGAGGGCGCCCGAGCAGGAGCTGGCGCCCGTACAGGAACAGGAGGAGCCCGCTCCGGAGTCGGGCCAGGAGAGCGGGACGGAGCGGGTACGGAGGGAATCAGGTGCCGTCGTCCCGGCCCAGGAGCCCCCCGCGCCCGACCGGGAGAACGCCTGAGGCCCACGGGACGCGGGCGCGGTACGGCCCGTCTCCGCCCCCAACCCCCGCGCGGAGACTCGCTGTCGCGGCCGCGCGGCCCGATCCCCTCAGTGCAGGGCGGCCGAGCGCGGGCCCTGGTGGGAACGGCGCCCGCTCCGCTCGGCCCTGGCGCGGTCCGGCCCGGAGGCGCGCCGCCGCTCGGCCGCCCGCGCTGCCCGGTCCTCCTCACGCCGCGCCTCCCGTACGGCCCGGCGCGCCGCTCGGCGCTCCCGACGCAGCCGACGCGCCGTGCTGCTCGGCACGGACACCACGCCGTGGCGCTGGTTGAACACCTGGCGGGTCACCCACACATCGAGGACGGCCCAGGTCGTGCCCACCGTCGAGGCGATGGAGGCGATCAGCGGCCGAAACGCGAGCCACGAGTCCGCCAGCGTCGCCAGCAGCGCCACCATGGCCTCGACCAGCGTCACGGCCATCACGATCACCGCGCGCACCGCGGCCGTTCTGACGGGATCGGGCATGCGGTAGCGCACCGCGGGCTCCTCCACCCACAGACCACGGGTCACTCCCGTGAAACCGCCTGCCGACGCCCTGCCACGCCGTTCGTCCGTATTCATGGACCGTCACTCCCCACCCGAACCCGACCCCACACCGACTGCCCGGCAACGGTCCGGTCACTCACGGACCGTGCCTGGTAACTCCCCGGGGCGACCGGAACCCGGTCGATCGAATCCGGCCGAATTCAAGCCAACCCGATCAGATTCGAAACAACTCGGATCGCCGCGACCCACCCCGGCCGCATCCCTCTCGAAACTCCCCTGAACAATGACGAATGACGCAGGCCCGGAATTCCCGCCGCGCCGGACAGAGTGCCCTGTCCCGGGGCTGTGTGCATCCTTCGTGCGCGGGCGTCTGTGCACGCTCCGCAGCGCACGCCCCGTGCGCCGCCACTCCGAGTGAAGGTTTTGCATCTGTGTTTGAATCGTTGAACAGCGCTGACCAGCCGCTTCGTTGAAAACGACACACCACCGACTCGGCAAAACGGGACAACACCCCGTCAATCGCACGAGGATCGGGTGTCATCGCACCGGACACGCCTTCGAGTTGCCGGTGTGACAGTAGTAGGCTCACGCCGTTTGCTGACGGAGGTGGGGGAGGCCATGCGCTTTCGCGGGAAGTCCATCCGCAGGAAGATCGTGGCGCTGTTGCTCGTGCCGCTGATATCGGTCACCGCGCTGTCCACCCTCTCGGGCATCCTCACCGGGATCGAGGCACTCGACCTCCTTCACCTCAAGGAAGCCTCGGCCAAGGTCGGCCGGCCGGTGCAGCGCACCATAGCCGCCGTCCAGCAGGAGCGGCTCGACACGCTCATCCACCTCGCGGCCCCCAAGGACGCGGACACGGCCGGGCAACTGCGGACCGACAGAGCCGCGACCGACCGCGCGATCGCCGCCGTCAAGGCGGGCCAGTCGGACAGTCTGCGCGCGAGCCTCGACGCCACCGCCAAGAAGCACCTCGACGCGTTCACGGCCAAGGCCGCGCGACTCGCCGCCACACGCACCGCCGTCGACAAGGGCGGCGTCAGCCGCAGTTCGGCCCTCGACGTCTACTCGGGGATCGTCGACCCCGCGTACCTCTTCCTCTCCACCGTCTACGGGAAGGAAGACGCGGAGAGCGGGGACGGCGACAACCAGGGCCGTGCCCTCATCGGCATCTTCCAGGCCCAGGAGATGTTCTCCCGCGAGAACGCCCTCGTCACGTCGGCCCTCGTCGCGGGCGAGCTGAGCCCCTCCGAGCGCCGTACCGTCTCGGGGTTCGTCGCCGACCGCCAGCTCCTGTACGCCACGAGCCTCGCAGACTTGCCGTCGCACGAGGCTGCCGTGCTGAACGCGTACAACACGGGTGCCGCGAACGACAAGCTCGCGATGCACGAGAACGCGATCGCCACCACCGGCGCGATGGTCAACGACCGGTCCATGACCGCACAGCAGTGGCGCGATCGCGCGGAGCCCGTCGTAGCCGGCATCCACCAGGAGAGCGTCAAGGCGGACGACCTCTTCCAGCAGCACATCGGCACCGCACGCCACACCGTGTACCTGCGCTTCTTCGCCGCCACCGCCCTCGGGATCGTCGCGCTCGTCGCGTCCGTCGCGGTGTCCGTGCGCGTCGGCCGCGCCCTCATCCACGACCTGTCAGAACTGCGCAAGGAGGCCGGCGAGTCGGCGGGTGTGCGCCTCCCGTCCGTCATGCGCAGGCTCGCCGCGGGCGAGCAGGTCGACATCGAGACCGAGGCACCCCGCCTCGCGTACGAGGACCACGAGATCGGCCAGGTAGGCCAGGCGCTCAACACGCTCCAGCGCGCCGCCGTCGAGGCCGCCGTCAAACAGGCGGACCTGCGGCGCGGGGTCGCCGAGGTGTTCGTCAACCTCGCCCGCCGCAACCAGGTCCTCCTCCACCGCCAGCTCGGCCTCCTCGACGCCATGGAGCGGCGCACCGAGGACGCCACGGAACTGGCCGACCTCTTCCGCCTCGACCACCTCACCACCCGCATGCGCCGGCACGCCGAGGGCCTCGTCATCCTCTCCGGCGCGGTGCCCTCCCGGCAGTGGCGCAAGCCGGTGCGGCTGATGGACGTCGTACGGGCCGCGGTCGCGGAGGTCGAGGACTACGAGCGCGTCGAGGTGCGCAGGCTGCCCCGGATCGGCGTCGGCGGGCCCGCGGTCGCCGACCTCACCCACCTCCTTGCGGAACTCCTGGAGAACGCCACGGTGTTCTCGCCCCCGCAGACCGCCGTGCAGGTGGGCGGCGCACGCACCGCGGGCGGATTCATCCTGGAGATCCACGACCGGGGCCTCGGCATGCCGCCCGACGCCCTGCTCGAAGCGAACCTGCGGCTCGCGGAGACCCCCGAGTTCGAGCTGTCCGACACCGACCGGCTCGGTCTGTTCGTCGTCAGCAGGCTCGCCCAGCGGCAGAACGTACGTGTGTCCCTCCACCCTTCCCCGTACGGCGGCACCAGCGCCGTCGTCCTGCTCCCCGGAGCACTGCTGACCGAGGCGCCGGACACCGAGCCGGGGCTGCGCCTCGACCGTCCAGGCGACCGCCCCGGCCCGGACCGGCCCGCGCTCGCCTCCCGGGCGGAGAACGGCATCAGGCTCGCCCCGGCCGCCGGGCCCGCGCCCCGGGCGCCGGGCGCCCGGGCCGCCGCCCGCGCCGCCGCGGCCCGCGCGCGGCCCGCGGCCGAGGACCGCGACGACCAGCACCAGCAGGCCGGCGAATCCGCGGGCACCCAGGACAAGGACAGCACGGCGCGGGACGAGCGCGGCCTGCCCCAGCTGCCCCGCCGCAACTCCCCGAAGCTCGTCGCCGACCGGGGCAGGCGCCTGGACGAGCACCGGGGCAGGCCGCACCCGGAGCAGCCGCCGGCCGCATCCGGGGGCCCCGGCAGCGCGCCGGGCGACCGGCCGGAGTCCGGCGGCCCCGCGGCACCGGCGCAGGACGGGCTGCCGCGCCGCGTCCGGCAGGCCAGTCTCGCCCCGCAGCTGCGGGAGACCTCGCAGCCCGCCGCCCGTACGGGTGCGGGAGCGCGGGCCACGCCCGGGGACGACGAGCGCGACGCGGAAGCCGTACGCGCCCGGATGGCCTCGCTCCAGCGCGGCTGGCAGCGGGGACGCCATCAGAACGAGGCCGAGGAGTCCGCCGGGCAACCCGGCGCGGCACCCGGCGGCACACCAGGAACGACATCGGAGGGGAACGGTCGATGACCGCACCGTACACACCACGAGGCGCCGCCCACCCGGGAGCCGGCCGCGAACTCGACTGGCTCCTCGACGAGTTGGTCGAGCGGGTCGCCAGCATCCGCAAGGCCCTGGTCCTCTCGGGCGACGGACTCCCCACCGGCGCGTCCAAGGACCTCAGCAGGGAGGACGGCGAACACCTCGCCGCCGTCGCCTCCGGCTTCCACAGCCTGGCCAAGGGCGTGGGCCGGCACTTCGACGTCGGCCAGGTCCGCCAGACCGTCGTCGAACTCGACGGGGCGTTCCTCTTCGTCACCGCCGCCGGCGACGGCAGCTGCCTCGCCGTCCTGGCCGACTCCGACTCCGACGTCGGACAGGTCGCGTACGAGATGACGCTCATGGTCAAGCGCGTCGGCACCCACCTCGGCTCCGCACCCCGCACCGGCCTGCCCGCCGGGGGATGAGCACCGGCACATGAGGGAAACTGGTCAGGACCCGCACGCATGGTTCGACGGCGAGGCCGGGCCCGTGGGGGGGGGGGGGGGGGGGGGGGGGGGGGGGCCCCCCCCGGGCCCCGGGCCGGGGGGGGCGGCCCCGGGGGCGGGGGGGGGGGGGCCCCGGGGGCGCCGGCCCCCCCGCCCCCCCACCCCCGCCCCCCCCCGCCCCGGCCCCGGCGGGCCCCCGAGGCGTGCCCCGCCCCCGCCGGGGGCCCCCCCCCGCCGGCCGGGGCCTCCCGTGTGCGCGGCGGCCACGCCGGCCACGACGAACTGGTCTACGTAACCC